>PMUN01000224.1 GCA_003166875.1 Bryobacterales bacterium
CCGGTCGCGGCTCGGCTACGCTCTCGGAGGGCTCCACATTTAGGTCGCGCACCCAACTAAAAATCCGCGCCACAAAAGCGTTTGCTTGTGGCATGATCCTAAGGAGTGTCGAATCCGCACGACCCATCTCTTTTTAACAAGGATCTCGCGCCCATCCCCATGGAACGTCGCACCTGGGGCCTCTACAACTACGTGTCTCTTTGGGTGGCCATGAGCGTTTGCATCCCCACCTACATGCTGGCGTCGGGATTGATCGCGGGCGGCATGAGCTGGTGGCAGGCCATCCTTACCATCCTGCTCGGCAACCTGATCGTCTTGATTCCCATGCTGCTCAACGCGCACGCAGGCACTCGTTACGGAATCCCGTTTCCAGTTTTTGTACGCGCGTCTTTTGGCGTGAAGGGCGCCAATGTACCAGCCGTGTTGCGAGCGCTGGTGGCCTGCGGATGGTTCGGAATTCAATCCTGGATCGGTGGCCAAGCTATTTATTCCATGTTGCAGATCCTGTGGCCGGCAGCAGCCGCGCTCCCGGCCGGGTTGTGGATCTGTTTCTTCGCTTTTTGGGCGCTCAACATGTACGTGATTTATCGCGGCATTGAAACCATCAAGTTTCTGGAAGGCATCGCCGCCCCGTTCATGCTGGCTGTCGGACTGCTCCTTCTTTGGTGGATCACCAGCAAGGCCGGAGGGTTCGGCCCCGTGTTAAGCTCGCCCAGCAAATTCAAAACAACCGGCGAGTTCGTGAAGTTTTTCATTCCATCGCTCACCGCCATGGTCGGATTCTGGGCCACCGTCGCGCTCAATATTCCGGACTTCACGCGCTACGCCAAATCGCAACGGGCTCAAATGTTAGGACAGGCGCTGGGACTGCCGGCCGCCATGACGCTGTATTCGTTCATCGGCGTGGCTGTGACATCGGCGTCCGTGGTGCTGTTCGGCCAAGCGATCTGGGACCCGGTGGCGTTGCTCGGACGATTCCACCAGCCTGTGGTTGCATCCATCGCGCTGGTGGCGTTGCTGGTGGCCACTTTGAATACGAACGTCGCCGCCAACGTCGTTTCGCCCTCCAACGATTTTTCAAACCTCAACCCCCGGCTGATTTCGTTCCGCACGGGCGGCTTTATCACTGGCGTGCTGGGCGTGCTGATGATGCCCTGGAAGCTGCTGGGCGATTACAGCGCCTATATTTTCGGATGGCTGATAGGTTATTCCGGATTGCTGGGACCGATCGCCGGAGTCATGATTGCCGACTACTTCGTCGTGCGCCGGTGCGATCTGAATGTCGACGATCTTTATCGCCGCAACGGTCTCTACGAATACGATCGCGGTGTGAATTATCGCGCAGTGCTGGCGCTCGGCCTCGGGATCATCGTGGCATTGCTCGGGCTGGTGCTGCCGCCTGTCCGCTGGCTGTACGACTACGCCTGGTTTGTGGGATTCTTGGTAGCGGGTGCGGCCTACATCATCCTGATGCAGCGCGCGCCCTCGGCCGCCCGCGACTGGATAGGAGAAGAAACATGATTGGTACTGAAGCAGCTCTCGAAACCGTATCGTTTTACGTAAACGGTAAATGGGAAGCAGCTGGAAGCCGCCCGGTTCTGCCGGTGACAAATCCAGCCACCGGCGCAGCCATCGCGCAGGTAGCATACGCATCTGCCGCCGATGTGGATCGCACCGTCCAAGCCGCCCACGCTGCCTATCTGAAGTGGCGCGAAGTTCCTGTTGTGGAGCGCGTGCAACCGTTCTTCCGGTATAAGGCGCTGCTCGAAAAACACGCGAACGATCTGGCCGCCGCGCTGACCGCCGAAAACGGCAAGACGGTTGACGATGCCCGCATGGAAGTGCGCCGGGCCATCCAGATGGTGGAAGTGGCCTGCGGCATGCCCAGTCTGATGATGGGCGATTCGTTGAACGACGTATCGAGCGGAATCGACAGCCATACTATTCGACAGCCTATTGGTGTGTGCGTTGGCATCACGCCGTTCAATTTCCCGGCGATGGTGCCGATGTGGATGTGGCCGTTCGCCATCGCATGCGGCAACACGTTCGTGCTGAAGCCGTCCGAAAAAGTTCCGATGACGCCCACCATGGCCACTACCTTGCTGCATCAAGCGGGCCTTCCGGAAGGAGTTTTCAATTTGATTCATGGCGACAAGATCGCAGTGGATGCGCTGTTGCATCATCCGCTGGTGCGCGCGGTTTCATTCGTCGGATCCACGCCGGTAGCCAAGTACATTTACCAGACCGCGGCGGCTGAGGGAAAGCGCGTGCAGGCGCTGGGTGGCGCGAAAAATCATTTGGTGGTGATGCCCGATGCCGATTTGCCAAAGAGCGTGGATGCCATCATCGGGTCCGCTTTCGGCGCCGCTGGCGAGCGATGTCTGGCCGGGAGCGTCCTGGTGGCTGTCGGCGAGGTGGCCGATCCGTTGCTCAAATTGTTGGCCGAAAAAGTGAGCGCCATGAAGGTAGGCGATGGCTCCCAACAAGGCGTGGACATGGGGCCGCTGGTGACCAAGGATCACAAGACGCGCGTGGAAGGATACATCGATAAGGGCGTCGCGGAGGGCGCCACGCCGCTCCTGGATGGCCGCGCGGTCAAATGCGAAGGCGAAGGCTTCTTCCTGGGCCCCACGATTTTTGATAATGTACGCCCCGAGATGACCATCGCACGGGAGGAGATTTTTGGACCGGTGCTTTCGGTAATTCGCGTGAAGACGCTGGATGAAGCCATCACGCTGGTGAACAGCTCCCGCTTCGGAAATGCGACGTCCATCTTCACCGGCAGCGGAAAAGCAGCGCGCGAATACTCATCGCGTGTGGAAGCCGGGATGGTGGGCATCAACATCGGCGTAGCCGCGCCTATGGCATTCTTTCCGTTCGCGGGCTGGAAAAATTCGTTCTTCGGCGATTTGCATGCGCATGGCAAAGACGCCGTAATGTTTTACACCGAACAAAAAGTGCTCATGACCCGGTGGTTCTGACGATCAGCTCGCGGCGCGTCGTTCTGCCCGACGGTGTTCGGGCCGCCGCCATCGAGATCCGCGATGGCCGGTTCACTGCTGTCGGGTCTTATGATCGCAACGCCGACATCGACGCTGGCGACAACTACATTCTTCCCGGTTTAGTCGATACGCACGTCCACCTCAATGAGCCTGGGCGCACCGAATGGGAAGGTTTTCGGACAGGCACCCGCGCGGCCGCGGCAGGCGGCTATACCACGCTGGTGGACATGCCACTCAATAACGTTCCTGCCACCACGACTGTGGCGAATCTACGAGCGAAGGAATCTGCCGCGCGAGGGCACTGCATGGTCGACTATGGATTCTGGGGCGGCGTAGTGGCGGATAACCAGGAGCATATCGCGGTGCTGGCCAGAGCCGGCGTGCTCGGGTTCAAATGCTTCCTGGTTCATCCGGGCATCGATGGATTCACGATGGTGAACCGCGCTCAACTTGAGGCTGCGATGCCTGCGATTGCCAACGCGGGTGTGCCGCTCCTGGTTCACGCCGAACTGCCTGGTCCCATCGATGCCGCCAGCCAACATCTCGATAATTGGCAGCGATACTCAACGTATCTTGCCTCGCGACCGGACGCCGCCGAGGTGGAAGCCATCCGGATGATGATTGAGCTTTGCCGCAAGCACAAATGCCGCGTCCATATCGTACATCTGTCATCCGCCGAGGCTCTGCCGGATCTGAGAGCCGCTCGCGCGGAAGGTCTGCCAATCACGGTCGAGACCTGCCCTCATTATCTGCACTTCGCCGCCGAGGAGATTCCCGACGGCGCGACATTGTTCAAGTGCGCACCGCCCATTCGATCGCGCGCGAATCGCGAGCGCCTATGGCAAGCTTTGAACGAAGGAGACATCGACCTAATCGCGACCGACCATTCGCCGTGCCTGCCTGAAATGAAACGCCGCGGCAATGGCAGCTTCCGGGAAGCCTGGGGCGGCATCGCATCGCTGCAATTGGCGCTTTCGATCGTTTGGACCGATGCGAAACAGCGCGGCGTCTCGCTGGAACAAGCGACTCGCTGGATGAGCGTGCAGCCGGCCAGACTTGCGGGTCTACAAAATCGCAAAGGAGCGATTCGCGCCGGTCTGGATGCAGACTTGGTCGTCTTCAATCCGGACGCCACGCGGCAAGTTGATGCGGCCTGTCTGCAGCATCGCCATCCCATCACGCCCTACGCTGGTGAGACACTGGAAGGCATCGTTGAAATGACGTTCGTTCGCGGCGAGAAGGTGTACGATCGCGGCTGGTTCGCGGATCAACCGAAAGGCCTTCCATGCTACCCGGCCTGATTGACCTGGCGTCGGAGCTGGTAGGAGGCAGTGTGATCGCCGTGAGCGACGAATTTTTTGCGCCGAAGGAAAACCTGATCAAGGCTACGGCGCCCGTTCTTATTCCCGATAAGTACACCGATCGTGGTAAGTGGATGGATGGTTGGGAAACGCGCCGCAAGCGGACACCGGGGCACGATTGGTGCATCATCAAGCTGGGTCCTGCCGGTATCGCGCGCATATTCAATGTGGACACCACTCACTTTGTGGGAAATTTTCCCGCGCACTGTTCCCTGGACGGAGCCAATGTGGAGCGCGACCCGATCGAAAGCGACTGGATTCCGGTGCTTCGGAAATCCCGCTTGGAAGGCGGGCGACAGAACATTTTCGACAGCGAACATGCCGGACGCTTGACCCACGTTCGACTCAACATTTTTCCGGATGGCGGCGTGGCCCGGCTGCGTGTCTTTGGCGATGTGGTTCCTGACCTCGAGAAGCTCAAATCATCGCCTGAGCTGGTGGACGTCGCATCAGTGATTAATGGCGGACGCGCGCTCGCGGCCAGCGACGAATTCTTCGGGTCGCTCCAAAATCTCATCCTGCCCGGACGCCCCGCGAATATGGGTGGCGGCTGGGAAACGCGCCGCCGGCGTGGTCCTGGTTACGACTGGATCATCATTCATCTCGGCGTCGCCTCTCTAATCCAGAAAATCTCAGTGGAAACCGAGCACTACAAGGGCAATTATCCGGACCGCTGTTCAATTGACGCCTGCTTCGCTCCCGATGCGCTAGTGCAGAGCCTAATCGCCGGCAAAGTGGCTTGGCGGGAAATACTCCCGGCGTCGAAGCTTGAGGCAGATTCGGCGCGGGTGTTCGAGAACGAGCTAAAGCCGGGCGGTGCTGCCACGCACGTCCGGCTGAATATTTACCCGGATGGGGGAATCAGCCGATTGCGCGTCTTCGGCAAGATTGTAGAGTAGGAAGTGATGTTCCAGACCGTCGGCAAATCCGTTCCGCGGAAGGAGGGGCGGGAGAAAGTCACGGGTCAAGCCACGTACGTGGACGACATCACCTTCCCCGGCATGCTGATGGGCGCCACGGTGCGTAGTCCCGTGGCTCGCGGCCGCATCCGCAACATCGAATTCCCGGACGATCTGCCTTGGGAACAATTCACAATTGTCACCGCGAAAAATATTCCGGGCCAGAACTCGGTCGCGCTCATCTCAGACGATCAACCTTATCTCGCCGGCGAATTCGTGAATCATCCGGAAGAGCCGGTGGTGCTGCTGGCGCATCCGGACAAGTATTTGGTGGAAAAAGCGCGGCAGGCCGTCCACTTGGATATCGATCCTCTACCCGGTGTTTTTGGAATTGAAGAATCGCTCGCTAAGCAGCAAATCATCTGGGGTGAGGATAACATCCTGAAGGCGTTCGTTATCGAAAAAGGCGACGTGGACGGTGTTTGGGAAGAAGCTGCGCACATCATCGAGGGGGAATATCGCACTGGCGCGCAGGAGCAGCTTTACATAGAGACCAATGGCATGATCGCGATTGCATCGCCTGAGAACGGCATCACCATCTGGGGCTCCATGCAGTGCCCGTACTACGTGCACAAGGCGTTGCTGAAGGCGTTTCCATTGCCTCCCGAAAAAATCCGCATTGTGCAGATGGAAACGGGCGGAGGGTTTGGCGGCAAGGAGGATTATCCTTCCATGCTGGCCGGTCACGCGGCGTTACTGGCCTGGAAATCCGGGAGGCCGGTGAAGATGGTCTACGATCGCGCGGAGGATTTGGCCGCTACCACCAAGCGCCATCCCTCACGCACGCGGATTCGAAGTGCGGTAACAGCGCAAGGCAAGCTGCTTGGACAAGATATCGAATTCGTTCTCGATGGCGGCGCTTACGCGACTTTATCGGCGGTTGTGCTCTCGCGCGGGGCGATTCACGCCGCTGGTCCCTACCATTGCCCGAACGTCCGCATTCGCAGCAGTGCTGTGGCTACTAATGCTCCTCCGCATGGAGCTTTTCGCGGCTTCGGCGCGCCGCAAAGCATCTTCGCCATGGAACGCCACATGGACCAGGTGGCGCGCGCCGTTGGCATCGCGCCTGAAGAGCTTCGCCGCCGCAATTTTCTGCATGCGGGCGAGGCAACTGCTACCGGTCAGGTAATCCGCGAAAAAGTGAAGCTCGAGCATCTGCTGGATCGCGCCCTGGAATTGGCCGACTATCATTCGAAGACCAAGGCTTTCGCGGAGCAGAACCAGCATTCCCGTGTGAAGCGCGGCATCGGATTTGCTTCGTTCATGCACGGCGCGGGATTCACAGGCTCGGGCGAGCGTTACCTTCAATCGGTGGCCGGCCTGGAGGCATTGGCCGATGGCCGCGTGCGAATTCTGGCGTCGAGCACCGAGATCGGCCAAGGTACCAACACCATCCTTGCCCAAATCGTGGCCGAGACTCTGAGCATTAATTACGACCAGGTGGAGATTCCGCGGCCGGATACCAATGAGGTTCCAAACAGCGGTCCTACGGTGGCGTCGCGAACTTGCATGGTGGTGGGGAAACTGCTCGAGTCTGCTGCAATCGGGCTGAAACAGACACTTACGAAAGCGGAACTCCTGGACGAAAACTACAGCGGCGGTGATTTCGCCGGTGCTTGCGCGCGTTACATCGAACGCTTCGGGCCGCTGAAATCTTTCTGTCAATATCAGGCGCCGCCTGGGATCCACTGGGATGAGGAAACATACAGTGGCGACGCTTATGGCGCGTTTGCCTGGGCCGTCTACATTGCGGAAGTTTCTGTCGACACTGTGACGTGCGAAATCACGGTGGACGATTTCGTCGCGTTGCAGGAAGTGGGCCGCGTCATTCATCCTGTTTTGGCCGCCGGTCAAATTGAAGGCGGCGTCGCGCAGGGCATCGGCTATGCAATATTCGAAAACGTCGTCTGGAAAAATGGGCGCATGGCGAATGCCCAGATGACGAATTACATCATGCCCACCTCGGTGGATGTGCCGCGGATACGGGTTTATTTCGAAGAGATACCGTATGAGTACGGACCGCTGGGAGCAAAAGGTATCGGCGAGTTACCGATTGATGGCCCCGCGCCGGCGATCCTGAACGCAATCGAGAATGCCACCGGCCTGCCGGTGAATGAGGTTCCTCTAATGCCGGAAATGTTGATGCGGGCGCTGGAGCGAGCCAAGGCGCCCTTGGAGGCGAGCGTTGGGTAAGCTGCGGATCGAGCTTCACGTGAACGGCCACAAGCGCACCGTGGAATCGTATCCGATGGCGCGCCTGTTGGATGTACTGCGCGAAGATCTGGGTCTCACCGGAACCAAAGAAGGTTGCGGCGAGGGTGAATGCGGCGCGTGTGCAGTGCTTCTGGATGGCGAGTTGGTGAATAGTTGTCTGGTGCCGGTATTGCAAGTTGACGGCCGCAATATCCTAACTGTGGAAGGGCTGGAGAAAAACGGCCATTTGCATCCGATTCAGGAAGCATTCGCCGAAACGGGTGGGACACAATGCGGCATTTGTACGCCCGGAATGATCCTGGCTTCCTATCAACTCCTGGAGCAATATCCGCATCCCACTGACGAACAAATCCGCGCGGGATTGGCGGGCAATCTTTGCCGCTGCACGGGTTATCAGAAAATCTTCGATGCAGTGAGGCAAGCAAGCCAGCGAACAGCAGGCGACGAATGAGAGTCTACGTGCCGGATTACACTCTCGAAGCACCCGGGACCGTGGATCAGGTTCTTCGTCTCTTGGCGCGAGAACCCGGCGTGTGGAGGCCCATGGCAGGTGGCACGGACCTGATGGTGTTGTTTGAGGCGGGCCAGCTTCCCTACCGCAATCTAGTGGGCCTGTGGCGGATTCCGGAGTTGCGTGGAATCACCGCCAGCGAAACACATGTCACGCTAGGCGCGTTGACCACGTACACCCAGATCCAGCGAAGCGAGCTGATGCGTGCCGAGTTTCCGCTGCTGGTGCGAGCCGCCAGTTGGACCGGCGCGGTGGCAACTCAAAACCGCGGGACACTGGCGGGAAACATTGCGAATGGGTCGCCCGCGGCCGATTCACCTCCCGCTCTGTTGGTGTACGACGCGGATATCGTGCTGTTGTCGGAGCGCGATCCCCGCTGGTTGCGTTATTCTCACTTTCACACCGGATATAAAACCAACCTGATGGAGCCCGACGAAATCATCAGTCACATCTCGCTTCCGAGGACCACCGCGGGCTGCGTGCATTATCTGCGGAAGGTGGGCACGCGCAAGGCGCAGGCGATTTCGAAAGTCGCTCTGGCCGGTCTTGCGAAAATCAACGATGGAACGATCGAGCGCATCCGGATTGCGCTGGGTAGCGTTGCACCCATGCCGATTCGCTGCCACCAAACGGAAGCCGTACTGGTGGATCGAGAGCTGGATCGGGCCACAATCGAGGAAGCGAAGGCGGCAATCGTGACCGAAATCTCCCCTATTGACGATATCCGATCAACAGCGGAGTATCGCACGCGCGTGACGGTGAATTTGTTAGATGAATTCTTGACCAGCCTGCTGCCATGACTCTGGTGGAGCTCAATACCGTGCCGCGCTATCGCGCCGAAGACGAGCTCATACAAGTCTGCGGCTCGCGGGCCTGGGTGCGCGGTATAGCGGGACGTAGGCCCTTCGGCGATCTTGACCGGCTTCTGCGTGCGGCCAGTGAAGTATGGTGGAGTCTGGATGAAACTGAATGGCGGGAGGCGTTCGATGCTCATCCGAAAATCGGCGCGGCGCCTACCAGCGCGTGGTCGGGGCAGGAACAATCAGGCATGCGGCGGGCGGGCGCTGGCTTGACCATGGACTTGGAAGCAGCCAATCAGGAGTATTTTGCAAAGTTCGGTTATATCTTCATTGTGTGCGCGAGCGGCAAAAGCGCCGAGGAGATGCTGGCGATTTTGCGATCGCGGCTGGCCAATGCTCCCGAACGCGAGATCCGGATTGCGGCGGAGGAGCAGGATAAGATCATGCGCCTCCGTCTGGAGAAATTGTTAAAGCCATGAGCGGAATCAGCACGCACGTTTTGGATACTGCAAAAGGCCAACCGGCACAAGGCCTGCGGGTCACGCTCGAGCGTCAATCACAAGCTGCCGATTGGGTCCTGGTTGGCGAAGGCATCACCGATAGCAACGGCCGCATCTCCCAATTGCTGCGAAGCGGTGAAGCGCTCGAAGCAGTATCTTATCGCCTGGTGTTTCGCACGGGCGATTATTTTGAAAGCCGGGAATGCTTTTATCCGGAAGTTACGGTGCGCTTCCTGGTGCGCGATCCGTTCGCCAACTATCACATCCCTCTTCTATTGAGCCCTTATGGATACACCACCTATCGCGGCAGTTGACCCGGTCCTGGTTCGAGACACCTATGGAAAATCGCGTGTCCGGTTGATCAAGCTCGCGCGCCACGCCGATCGTCACGATGTCAAGGAGATCACTTTTCAGATTCTCTTTCAGGGCGATTTCAAGAGCTGCTACGAAACCGGCGACAATAGCAAGATTCTGCCCACGGACACCATCAAGAATACAGTCTACGTGCTCGCGCGCAAGCACGACATCGTGAGCATCGAGGAATTTGGTAAGCACCTGGTAGACCACTTTCTCGCAAACAATCCACAGGTGACAAATGTTCGAATCGAAGTGACGGAGCATCTTTGGTCGCGCATCGCGGCAGCCGCCTTCACGCGTGAGAGCCAGAAGCGCACTGCGGTGGTCAGCGGCGCACGGAACGGTTTGACAATCGAAGCCGGTATCGACGATCTCACCATCTTGAAGAGCAGCGGCTCGGCATTTGAAGGTTACATCAAGGATCCGTACACGACGCTGAAGGAAACCAAAGATCGCATCTTTGCGACGGCCGTACGCGCCACGTGGCGCTATGCATCCACGAAATTGGACTTCAACGCTGTGTGGCAGGGAGTGCGGCAGGTGATTCTGGATACTTTCGCCGCGCACGACAGCCTCTCGGTGCAGCACACGCTGCACGCGCTGGGCCGGCAAGTACTGGCGATGTTCCCAGACATCGCGGAGATCCTGCTCACCATGCCCAACAAGCACGCCTTGCTGGTGGATCTTTCGCCATTTGGTATGGATAATCCGAACGAAGTGTTCCTGCCGATCGACGAGCCGTCCGGGTATATCGAAGCCACGCTCGCGCGAGGCACCGGTCGCTGACGCTCGCGGTTCGGTTCGGGTGCGTAACCGAACCGCGACCGTAAGGGAGTCGGTGCTTTTAGTACTTCACCTTGGCGGGCGACCGCTGCCATTCGCGAAATGCTTCCAGCGCCTGCTCCCGCATCAACTGATACATGGGAATCTTGCGCTGGCCGGGCGGCAACGCGAGCTGATCATAAATCAGCGAATCGTCAAAGCCGACGCGAGCTGCGTCGTCACGCGTGTTCGCGTAATAGACCTTGGCCAACCGCGCCCAATAAATCGCGCCCATGCACATCGGGCAGGGTTCGCAAGTGGTGTACAGCTCGCAATCGATAAGTTGGAAATTCCGTGCCGCCTGGCACGCGGCTCGAATCGCGACCACTTCGGCGTGAGCCGTGGGGTCCAGCAGAGTTGTCACCTGGTTGGTCCCTGTCGCGAGAATCGATCCATCGCGCACTACCAGCGCCGCAAACGGACCGCCAGAGCCCGACCGCACATTCTCAATCGAGAGCGCAATGGCTCTCTCCATGAAGCGATCCACCATTCGAGTCTATCGAAATCCGTTGTCTCGAACCTGCTACTCTTCATACAAATGAGCGAGCTTAGCCGCATTGGCGTTGCCATTGATTCCAGCTTGTTGAAGAAATTCGACAGTCTGATCGCATCTCGCGGGTACACCAACCGCTCTGAGGCCTTTCGCGATTTGATTCGGGATGAGCTCGTCCAGAAGTCGTGGGAGGGTCCGGACACGACAGTGGTGGGAACCGTGACGCTGGTGTATGACCATCACGTCCGTCTTTTAAACGAGAAGCTCACCGGTATGCAGCACTCCCACTTTCATCACGTCCTCTCGACGCTGCATGTTCATCTGGATCACGATAACTGCTTGGAGGTGCTGGTGGTGAAAGGGAAGGCCAGCGTGGTGAAAAAACTGGCGGACGCTTTGATTAGCACCAAGGGAGTGAAGCACGGCCGGCTGACCATCACATCCACGGGCGCTGAGCTGTGATCGCCGGAATCGGAATCGACGTAGCCGAAGTGGACCGCATTCGTGACGCCATCGAACGCCATGGCCGCCGCTTTATCGACCGGATTTATACTGACGCCGAGATCGCTTACGTGGAACGAAAGGCCAACCGCTTCGAGCGTTATGCCGCGCGTTTTGCCGCTAAAGAAGCCGGCATGAAGGCTATCGGAACGGGCTGGAAACGTGGCGTCCGCTGGCAGGATTTCGAGGTGACCAATCTGCCTTCCGGCCGTCCCACGCTTCAGTTTCACGGCGAAGCGGCAAAGATTGCCGGCGAGTTGGGCGTGCGCAACATCGCGCTGTCGATTACCCACACCGCCGCCCAGGGCGTAGCCATCGTAATTCTCGAAACATAGTCGCGGCAACAGCTGGCTGTCTGCCCTGAAGTTTTACTACTGCCATGCGTCGCCAGGAGTGGCGNNCGTTCGCACTCATGCGAACGCAGGCATCACGCCGGCGTAGACTTCAAGCTTCTTGTGGGACGTATTGCGCCGGAGCTGCGCTATTCGCATTGGGGATCCGACTCGGCTTGTCGTTCTGATTTGGCCAGTCACCACCGAGCGCACGCCATCGC
>PMUN01000012.1 GCA_003166875.1 Bryobacterales bacterium
TGTCGCCGGCGCGAAGGCCTGCTTTGGCCGCGGGTGATCCGGGCCTGATATCGGCGAACCGGACGCCATTGGGAAGCTCCGTGAAATCCGGGATGCTTCCGAAATCCGGGCCATATCCGGATGCTTTGCCCGTGTGCGATGCGGCAGGGTCGGCCGGCGGTTGCGTCTCGGCGACGCGTACGAATTGCGGCCGCCCTGGAGCGTCACGCAGGTGATCCATTACGTCTGCCACCAGGTCCAGCAGGCGCACCGCGGCGGGAGCGTCGATCTTGTCCCAGGTGTCGCTGGGCTTGTGATAGTCGGCATGGAGCCCGGAGAAAAAGAAGAGAATCGGGACCTGTTTTGCTGTGAACGAGGTATGGTCGCTCGATCCATATCCAGAGCGCTCGGTCACATCCGTTTCGAAATCGTGGTGAGGGCCTACTTCCTTGAGCAGGCCGGCGAAGGTAGTTCCGGTACCCACGCCGCCGACGTAGACTTTGTGATCGCGGATGCGTCCGATCATGTCCATGTTGATCATGGCGACCGCTTGTTCGAGAGGCAGCACCGGATGGTTGGCGTAATAATTCGATCCCAGTAATCCGAGCTCCTCGCCGGCGAAAGTGAGAAACAGGATGCCGCGCGCATGTTTGGGCTCTTGGGAGAACCAGTGCGCCAACTCGATCACGCCGGCCGTTCCAGATGCATTGTCGTCAGCGCCTGGGTGTACGGTCCCCGCCATGGACGGCGCCATGGAAAACTGTTCTCCCAGGCCCAGATGATCGTAATGCGCTCCCACGATTACATATTCAGATGTTTCGCCGGGCAGGTAAGCGCCCACGTTGTGCACCGTCTTCACCTCGCGGCGGATATCGATGTCCATTTCCAAGTGCAATGTGGGTGGCAAGGCGAAGGATTGCGGATGAAGGTCCTTATCGATCGAAGCCTCAATCGATTCCAAATTCTTACCTGCCAGCGCCAGCCATTTGGCGGCGAGATCCGCCTTCACCTGTGCGAATTCGATGCTCGCGTTGCCGGGTCCGGCAGTGGTGCCGAACTTCTCCAGTTGGTCGGCATCGTTCGGATGCGCGGAAATATCGTTTACCAGGAGCACAGCCTTGGCCCCGTGCATCTTGGCGTTCACAGCCTTGTTCACCGTTTGGGAGTGGGCGGTGTAGCTTTTGCCCTCGAAGACACTCTTGTCGTCGAATTCCTGCGGTTCGTGACGAAGTACGAGAACGATTTTGTCCTTGGCATCCAAGCCGGCATAGTCGTCGTAATTGTATTCGGGGGCCGTGATTCCGTATCCGGCGAAGACCACCTCGCCACTGACCTTGCCCTCCGAGGAGAGATTCAGCGGCACGAAATCCTGCTGGCTCTTGAGCGTCTGCTTCTCGCGGCCGTTCGAATACTTCAATTGATTGCCCGGGCCCAGGCGCGCGCTGGTGGTGACTTCGAAATCCTGATAGTAGCTCGCGCCGTCGAGCGGCTTCAGATTCATGGAGTGAAACTGATCGCGGATGAACGATGCCGCTTTCTCAAGCTCCGGCGATCCGGTAGCGCGGCCACGCATTTCGGGCGATGCCAGGTATTTGACGTAGCCAAGATATTCGGTGGGGCTCAGCTCGGCGGCAAACAATCCGCCAGCTAACGCAAGGAAAAGGGGGATACGCATCTATTTGTCAAGCGGGTTGGGGATTTTCAATTCGCAACATTTCTCGCCCGCGTTTTTGGCGGTCTTCTGGTAGTTCAACTCGCCGTTGATGATCTGTTGCAAGTTTTGCCAGGGATAATTGCCAATCAAGCGCCGTCCGTTCAAGAACATGGTGGGCGTGGCGTCAATCTTGAGTGATTTTCCCTGTGCGATCGAAGCGTCGACGTCGGCTTCGGTTGCCTTGCTGTCGATGCAACGTCCCAATTGCATTCCGTCCAGATCCTTCACGGTTTGCGCGAACTCCAAAACTTTCGCCTTCAGGTTGTCGGGAGTGATCTCGCTCTGATGTTCGTAAATCCAATCATGAAACTGCCAGAAGGAGGCCGGATTCTCCCGGAAAACGCACTGTCCCGCCATGGCCGCGGGCTTGGCCCAAGGATGAATCTGCTCGATGGGGAAATCCTTGAAATACACCCGGACATCTTTTGGAAAAGCGACCGGAAGATTCTGCCGTAGGGTCTTGGCTTCCTCTTTGCAATTCGGGCACTCGAAATCGCTGAACAGGACCAGCACCACAGGCGCTCCCGCCGCGCCGAAGCTGGGAGACAGGCTGGTCTTCAGTTTGTCGAGATCTTCTTTGAAGGGATTCTGTGCCAGGTCGTATATATAACCGCGAATGATCCTGTGCCCGTCCTTAGTGACGTAAAAGGTCTCGTCTTGAGTCCTGGCGCCATAGATGAAGTGCACATCCACTTGTTCCAGATTGGGGACCGGCGAGGGTTTTGGATCGTCGATTTTGACTTGCACTTCCGGAATCACCGCCAGCAGGTGCCGGATGTAGGTCTCCAGAGCAACTTTATCGACGCCGGGTTTGGGTTTCTCTTGCCCGGCCAAGAGAGCCAGGCACAGTGCGGCGAGCGAGACAGAACGCATATATCAGCATTGTATCGAAACCGCTTAGCCACAGATGCACACGGATGGACACGGATAAGCCCTGGCGAAGTTCGTATCCGTGTCTATCCGTGTG
>PMUN01000212.1 GCA_003166875.1 Bryobacterales bacterium
CCCGGGCAATCCACGTGCGCGTAGTGCCGGTTCGCGGTCTCATACTCGATGTGCGCTACCGCGATCGTGATTCCGCGGGCTTTTTCTTCCGGCGCGTTGTCGATGGAATCGAACGACCGGAACTTCACCTTCGGATTGTGCTTGCCCAGCACCTTCGTGATAGCCGCCGTCAACGTCGTCTTGCCGTGATCGATGTGTCCGATGGTCCCGATGTTCACGTGCGGTTTGCTGCGATCAAATTTTTCTTTTGCCATGGTCCCTCTCTGCTGTCAGCGCTCGGCTGCTTTCTGCCGCCTGCCTCCTGCTTTCTGAATTTATCTAGTTACCTTCCCTTGTACCTTCGCCACAATCTCCTCAGAGATATTCTTCGGAACTTCCTCGTACTGCCCAAAGTGCATCGAAAAGGTACCGCGGCCTTGCGTGCGGGATCTCAGCTCGGTAGCGTATCCGAACATCTCCGACAACGGCACCATGGACTTGATCACTTGAGTAGTACCGTGAATTTCGGTGCCTTCCAGCCGTCCGCGCCGCGAGTTTATATCACCATTCACAGCGCCCATGTACTCATCCGGCACCACCACTTCCACGCGCATCACAGGCTCCAGCAGCACCGGCTTGGCTCGCTTGCAGGCTTCCTTCACGCAAATGGAAGCGCAAATCTTAAACGCCATTTCGGACGAATCCACTTCGTGATAGGCGCCGTCGAAAAGCGCCACCTTGATGTCCACGATGGGATAACCGGCCAGAATGCCGCCTTCCACCGCTTCCCGGACGCCCTTTTCCACCGCGGGAACAAATTCCCGGGGCACGGAGCCGCCGTGGATTTCGTTCTCGAACTCGAAGCCCTTTCCAGGATTCGGCTCGACGCGTAGCTTGGTGCGTGCATACTGACCACTGCCGCCGGTCTGCTTCTTGTGCGTATAGTCGAATTCCGCCACGTTGCGAATCGTCTCACGATAAGCCACCTGCGGCTTGCCCACGTTCGCGCCCACGTTGAACTCGCGCTGCATGCGATCCACGATGATCTCGAGGTGCAGCTCGCCCATGCCGGCCAGAATCGTCTGCCCAGTATCGGGGTCGGTCGAAACCCGCAGCGTGGGATCTTCCTGCACCAGCTTCTGAATCGCCATCCCGAGTTTTTCCTGATCGGCCTTGGTCTTCGGTTCGATAGCGAGCTGAATCACGGGCTCGGGGAAATCGATCGATTCCAGAAGAATCGGGTGCTTCTCGTCGCAGATTGTATCGCCGGTGGAGACGTTCTTCAGAACTGCCGCGCAGATGTCGCCCGCCAGGATCTCCTGGATATCCTCGCGCTTGTTGGCGTGCATCTTCACCAGCCGCCCCACGCGCTCCCTGCGATTCTTCGCAACGTTGAACACAGAATCGCCCGCGTCCAACCGGCCCGAGTACACGCGAATGTACGCCAGTTGACCCACGAATGGGTCCGTCATGATTTTGAAAACCAGCGCTGAAAAAGGAGCTTCGTCGGTGGTGGGCCGCTCTTCGACCACTTCCGGATCATCCGGCAGGACGCCCTTCACGGGCGGAATGTCGATGGGCGAAGGCAGAAAATCCACCACCGCGTCCAGCAGATTCTGCACGCCCTTGTTCTTGAACGAGCTGCCGCAGATCACCGGGAATATTTTCTGCGCGATAGTCGCCTTGCGAATGCCTTCCAGCAGTTCTTCTTCCGAGATCGCCGTACCTTCTACGAATTTCTCGAACAGATGGTCGTCGGATTCTGCTACCGCCTCAATCAACTGGTCGCGAAACGCTTTAGCTTTCTGCGCCAGATCGGCGGGAACTTCCTCTTCATCGTATTCGGCGCCCAAAGTTTCGTCGCGCCAGATTCGCGCCTTCATCGACACCAGGTCGACCACTCCCTTGAAGTGCTCCTCGGCGCCCACTGGAATTTGAATCGCCACCGGCCGGCACTTCAAACGATCCACGATGGTTTCGATGGAGTGATAAAAATCCGCGCCCACGCGGTCCATTTTGTTGATGAAGCAGATGCGCGGAACGCCGTACTTGTCGGCTTGCCGCCACACTGTCTCAGTCTGCGGCTGCACGCCCGCCACAGCGTCGAACACCGCTACAGCGCCATCCAGAACACGCAGACTGCGCTCCACTTCGGCGGTGAAATCCACGTGCCCCGGCGTATCGATAATATTGATGACGCAGTCGCGCCATTCGCAGGCCGTGGCAGCCGATGTGATGGTGATGCCGCGCTCCTGCTCCATCCAGTCCATAATGGCCGTGCCTTCATGGACTTCGCCGATCTTGTGCGTACGGCCGGTGTAATAAAGGATGCGTTCCGTAGTGGTAGTTTTGCCGGCATCGATGTGGGCCATGATGCCGATATTTCTCATCCTCTCAAGTGGTCCGGTACGCATAAATAAAACCTCAGGAAGCAGGAGGCAGGCTGCAGGAGGCAGCCAGCCCCACGATCCGGGAACTCTGCCGCCTGCCGCCTGCTACCTGCCGCCTCATTTCATTACCATCTATAATGTGCAAATGCCTTGTTGGCTTCCGCCATCCGGTGCACATCATCCTTCTTCTTAATAGCTCCGCCGCGCATGTTCGCGGCATCATTTAACTCTTGCGCCAGCTTCTCCGGCATTCCTTTTTCCGGACGCGAGCGGGCATTCTGCAAAATCCATCGAATCGCCAGGCTGGTTCGCCGGTTCTGCGAAACTTCCACCGGCACCTGGTAGTTGGCGCCGCCTACGCGCCGCGTCTTCACTTCCAGCAGCGGCTTGGCGTTCTCCACCGCCTTCTTGAACAACTTGAGCGGATCGTCCTGCGTCCGGTCCTTGATCTTGTCCATCGCTCCGTAGAAAATCCTCTGAGACGTGTTCTTCTTGCCGTCCCACATCATCGAGTTGACGAATTTCTCAGCCAACGTCGAGTTGTACAGCGGATCGGGCAAAATCTCGCGCGGTTCTGGTCTGCGTCTGCGTGGCATATTCTATTTCGCCGGCCCCTTTGGCCGTTTGGCTCCATACTTCGATCTGCTCTGCTTGCGGTCCGTTACGCCGGCAGCGTCCAGCGTTCCTCGAACCACGTGATACCGAACGCCCGGCAGGTCCTTCACGCGGCCGCCCCGGATCAGCACAATGGAGTGCTCCTGCAGGTTATGGCCGACCCCCGGAATATAGGTGGTCACTTCAATACCGTTCGTCAATCGGACGCGCGCCACTTTCCGCAGCGCCGAATTTGGCTTCTTCGGAGTAGTAGTGTAGACGCGCGTACAAACCCCGCGCTTCTGCGGACAAGCCTGCAACGCCGGACTGGCCGTCTTATACCGTGGCGGTCTCCGCCCCTTTCGCACGAGTTGAATGAACGTCGGCACGAATCTCCTCTTAAGACGTTTTTGTTTTCGTTGGCGCACAACGGCAGGCAAAAGCCCTACCGTCAAAATAGTCGACTACAATCTGCGAGGGTACTTGCTATGGACTAGCCCATGCTCCTAACAGCTTTAAATCCGTTAAGAACCTCGGGGCCGACCCCCGGCCGGACTCCCACAACTAGAGAGCGGTAGCACGGGAGTAGAAGACAACTCGCGAACCCATACAAGAATAGCGAAGGTCCCCCAAAGTTGTCAAATCGGGGTGTGGGGCAGGTTGCCTAACCTGCGCGCCGATTGGCAAATCGGCGCCGCTTGTGGTTTGCCATCAGCCAATCAGCGGTTCTTTCGAGCCAACCGACAGGAATTGCAGAAAACAGCAGCAGCACGGCACCCGTGGCAACGAGCGAGGCAGCATACACCGGCATGCCGTGGTAATCAATCACAAAGACGGCCCGCCGAGCGCTCCCAAGGCTGCTACTTGAAACCTAAGCTTGACTCCAAAGGCAGCGCGTTTGGGCGGAGCAACCGGCTTATGCTTGCCCAAATGAAACGGCACGATTTCATCATGCCACGGCCTCCACACGCCATCAGCGGTAGAATACGGCAGGTGATGCTTCGCGATCAGATCGAAACCGCGCGCGAACATCGCCCCAATCTCTGATGCGCGATCAGATTTTAAGATTCGTTCGCGACAACATTACACTACTGGTATTCCTGGCGGTGGTGGCCATCATGGGCGCCGCGTGGATTGTTTTCGAGGCTATGCGCAGCCACCGCCGCCGTGACGAAATCTTCGGCCTGCGCCGAAAAGTAAGAGAGCTTGAAACCGAGCGCGCCTCCGTCCATCCCAGCTTCGGCGATCCTGTGGTACTCTCCAGCCGCTGGGTCAAAAGCGGCGGCACCGCCACCACCAGTGACGGAGGCTGTTTGCTATACATCGACCGCGTATTGCCTTCTGTCCGATCCGCCGAACTAACCGTTCGCGTGGACGGATACGCAGTCCTTCAAAATCACTCCATTCGTTCCGGCGAACGCCTGGAAGCTGCCGGCAAAAATGGAACCTACGTGCTCGAACTATACGGCGTCGAAGGCATCCAGGCGAACCTGGCCGTAGCGCTCCGCAATCGTCACCGGCAGTAAGAAGCAGGCGGCAGGCGGCAGGAGGCAGGCTGCAGAAAACAGAAAGCAAAGAAGCCGGCGCCGCAGCGCCGGAATCCTCCTTCTGACTTCTTGAATTCTGGATTCTGAATTCCGTCTTCTTGCTACACTGGAACATGCACCACTCCCGAATCGCCGCATTTCTCCTGGGTGCTCTGCTTCTCGGCAGCCTCTTTCTCACATTCGTCGCAACCCGCAATTTTCACGCTGTCGATGCCATGCTCAACTCCCCTCCGCCCGAAGCTTCCAAAATGATCCAGACTCTGGGCCACCAGAACGCTCGCCAACTGCTGCGCTGCTTGGCCGGCGAAGAAAACCGAGGCTACTTTGAAGCCTGGGAGCTCGCGCAGCTCGCGCTCGGCGTTGCGCTGGTCGCCTTTCTGCTCTTCGGAGTTGAAAAACGGCTGCTGGCGGGCCTGGCCGGCGCGATGCTGACTCTCACCCTCTTCCAGCACTTCAAAATCACTCCGGATCTGTTGTGGATGGGCCGTTCCATCGATTTCCTCCCAGCCGCGGCCGAATCGCAAGCGCGCGATCAGTTCTGGAAATTGCACGGAATTTACGGCGGTATCGAAGTGGTGAAGATGCTGCTGGCTGTTACCATTGCCGGCTTTTTATTTCCGATGCGCCGCCGGCGTTTGCGCCAACGCGTCGAGATCGATCCAGTCGATTACGCCAATCACCGCCATGTCAATCGGTGACTCTGGCCGTTGAACGCTGGTCATCGCGCTGAAGCCTTCCGTCACCAATAACACTTGATCGCCAACGCCCGCGTCCACGGCATCAAATGCAATCACCGGATCGCCGCGATTCGTTCCATCCAAATCCAACGGCTGCACCACCAGCGCCTTCCGCCCCACGTGGCTCGGATGCTTCTCGGTGGAAACCATCTCTCCGATAACGCGCGCAATCAACATAGATGCAGCTCATCCACCACGCCGACAATGGTGTTATCGGTCGGAACTTCCTCAGGCAAAAACGGAAAGCTGGACTCCTTCCCCCGGCACCAATAAATCAACTCCCCCGCTCCCACGCCCACCGCATCCAACACAACAATGCGTTTCCCCGTCTCCTTCAATTCCGGCGTAACGGGCTGCACAACCAACAACCGCTGCCCTTTCAAAGCAACATCCTTCACAGTCGCAACCACGGTTCCCACCACGCGCCCCAAAAACATACCGATCTTCGTCGCTTCCTGCCGCCTGCATACCGCCTCCNNCCTGCCGCCTGCTTTCCGCCGCCTCTCAGCGGTTCAACGTGACAGTATCAACAATCCCCACAATACTCGCGTCTACCGGCTTATCCTTACATCCCTCCGCCATGCGCGCGGAGCTGCCTGATACGACGATCACAGTCTCCTTAGATCCGGCTCCCACCGTGTCGACAGCGATCACGTACCCTGATTCGTCTTGTCCTTCGGGCGAGACCGGTTTCACGATCAGCAGCTTGAAGCCTTCCAACCGGGGATCTTTGCGAGTGGCAACGATTGTGCCCACCACGCGGGCGAGAATCATGAATTCCTACTTCGCGGCCGCGCGCGATGCCTTGCCGATCGGCAAAACGTCTTCGAGGCTTGGATGTGGCCGCGGGATCACATGCACTGAGATCAGTTCACCCACTCGGCGCGCCGCAGCTGCTCCAGCATCCGTCGCGGCTCGCACGGAGGCCACATCGCCGCGCACCAGCGCCGTCACGTAGCCCGAGCCGATCTTCTCCCAACCCACGATGTGTACGTTGGCGGCCTTCACCATCGCGTCGGCGGCTTCGATCATCGCCACCAGTCCACGGGTCTCGATCATTCCCAAGGCTTCACCCATTCTCGCCTCCAGGACTACATTACGCCAGCACACCGCGCGCGCGCAAGGCTTCGTCCACCAATGCGATCAACTCCTCGCGCGTTACCTGCAACCGCTCTCTACCCGGTTCAACGTCCTCCGCCACCACTGGACGCCCTGGCTCCATGCCGGTGCGCGACTTCACTCCGTAGCGCGTACGCGAATCAAACAGCTTGTCCACCTCGTCCTTGGGCAGCACTTTGGGACCGCCCAGAAGTTCCGCTACCAGCGCAATGCGTGCGAAATGCTCCACCGTCTCCATCTTGAAAAAGGCTTTGTAAACATCCTCGCCATAACACACCGAGCCGTGATTCCCCATCAGAATCGCGTCGTATTTCGGGATGTAGGGGAGCATGCCCTCGGTGAGCGCCGGAGTCCCCGGCAATCCATACTCAGCCAACGGCACGCATCCCAACCCAATAATCACTTCCGGCAACAACGCCAGATTCAGCGGACGCCCCGCCACCGCAAAGCCCGTAGCCACCGTGGGATGCGCATGCACCACCGAAAACACGTCAGAACGCATCTGATAAATAGTCAGGTGCATCGCGATCTCGGAAGTTCGCTCGCGCGATCCTTCCATTTTGTTGCCTTCCAGATCGCAGATGATGAGATCGTCCACCGTCATCATCCCCTTGCTGATACCTGTGCAAGTGCACAGAACTTTGTTATTCTCCAACCGGATGCTGATGTTGCCGTCGTTGGACGCCACCCAACCCTTCTGATAGATCAGCTTCCCGACGTCGACAATATCCTGACGATACTCTTGTTCCGATTTCACCATCTGGAACTTCGATTGTACCGTGGGGCACCATGGTAGCGCACGCACTCATGCGTGCCG
>PMUN01000304.1:0-7551 GCA_003166875.1 Bryobacterales bacterium
GCTCAATTTGTATTCTTAGTGGGGCGGTCCCCCTGGACCGCAGCCGACGCCCCCGTCGGCGTGCCGGGTTTTGAAGGAAGCTGATTCCGTTGCCGAAGAGCGGGTCCAGGGGGACCCGCGCAGACCAGGGGGTCTGCCCCACGACTGCATCTGGATCCCCGGCTTTGGGAAAACTAAGTGACATTGGGATGGCATCCTGCCCCGCAGCTTCGTTTCTCCGATACCATGAAGCGGTGGAAGCTGACGATCACTCGGAACCGGCGATTGGGCCAGCATCTGGGTCAACACCTGGATCGGCCTGGGCCGGCCTCAAGGACGACGAATTACTGGCGTGCCGGATTTGCGATCTGGGCGTGCGTATTGCCGGCAGCGAACTGGAGGGTCGGGTGGCGCAGTTCCAGGAAGAGCTGGCCGCGCGAGGCCTTGCGTTCCGTCCAGCCTGCTATCTGGGCGACGAATGGTTCTCGCCGGCGGGCGTTCCCGCGATAGCGATACCGTTTTATCTGGCCCATCCCCGTCTCAAGACTCTGGAGCATCGCCAGATGCTGGAAGTGGAGGGTGGCACGCCGGAATGGTGCCAGCAATTGCTAAGGCATGAGTGCGGCCACGCTATCGATCACGCTTATCGATTCTCTTCGCGCGACGATTGGCGCAGGATATTCGGCAGCCCGGACGCTGAATACGCGCCGGAAACTTACCAGCCGCGGCCGTACAGCAAAGGCTTCGTCCGCCATCTGCCCAATTGGTACGCGCAGGCCCATCCCGACGAAGATTTCGCCGAAACCGTCGCCGTGTGGCTTTCCATGAAGCCGGAAGAGTGGCGGGAGCAATACCGGGGCTGGAAGGCTCTCGAAAAACTCAAATTCGTGCATTCGCTGATGGAGGAAGCGAAAAGCAATCCGCCCAAAGTTTCGCGCGGGCGGCGTATTTCCGACGCCAGCAAGCTGCGGAAAACCCTGGCGAGATACTATGCGGAACGCCGGAAACTGTACGCGGAGGATTTTCCCGACTTTTATGACGCCGATTTGCGAGTTATATTCGAGAATGGTGAACCGCACGGAGAATCCGCCGCTCGAGTGATGCGCAAAAACCGTGCGGCCCTGGTGGCCTCTATCGTGCGTTGGACGCAGCAACGAAAGTACACCGTGGATATGCTGGTGAGTAGGTTAATGCAGCGCTGCCAGCAATTGGAGCTAACCGCACCTCGCGACCAGGCGCGATTGTCCTATGAATTGTCCGCATATCTGGCGACACTGGTAACCAATCACCTGCATACCGGGCGTTTTAAGAGGTCTGTGTAGCCGTGAAAGTTCTGGTGCTGTTTGACGTGGCGCGCACGGGAACGGCTGGGGAAACCTTCTCGCCGCGCGTGCTTAAAGAAGAAGAGGACAAGCAGACCGAAGCGGATGTACTTTCGTGCCTCGAAAAATTGGGCCATCAGGTGGAAACTCTGGCGGTTTTCGACGATGTGGTGTCAATTGTGGAAAAAATAAAAGAGTTCACGCCGGACGTGGTGTTCAATCTCACCGAATCGTTCCACTCCAATCGGGCGCACGAGCCGAATATTCCGGCATTGCTGGAACTGATGCGNNGCGCTGGCTAAGAAGGTGCTGCTGTATCACCGGCTGAGAGTGCCGCACTTCGTCATTTCGCCGGAATCGCGCCCGCTAAAGCGGCTGCGCCGCTTCGTTTTTCCCGCTTTTGTTAAACCGGTGAGTGAGGAGTCGTCCGATGGAATCGCCAAAGCCTCCTTTGCCAAGAGCGAAGAGGAGGCGCTGGAGCGTGCGCGCTTCATTCACGAAAAGTTCCAGTGCGATGCGATGATCGAGGAGTACATCGAAGGCCGCGAGCTCTACGTCAGCGTGATGGGAAACAGCAAGCTGACTGTGTTTCCGCCGCGAGAGATCTTTTTCGAGCAAATGCCGGAAGACGAGCCGAAATTTGCGACATTCAAGGCCAAGTGGGACGATACCTACCGGAAAAGATGGGGCATTAAGAACGGGCCGGCTCGAGAGCTTCCTCCGGGGCTTCAGAATAAGCTGACTCGCCTGGCTCGGAAGGTATACCGGGTGCTGAAAATCCGCGGGCTGGGTAGGATCGACGTGCGGCTCACGGCGGGCGGGGAAATTGTAATTATCGAGGCCAATCCGAATCCATCGCTTGCCCGGGAGGAGGATTTCGCGCAATCGGCTGCGGCTGCGGGGGTCGATTATGAGCAGTTGATCCAGAAGATTTTGGACACTGCGGGTGCGTGAACGCACCGACTCCGCTTGAAGACGCCGATCCAATGGNNCGCAGGAGTGCGTGCGCTACGGCGCGTGTTCATCAACTTTGATGGGCCAGCAGGTCCATGGGAACTCCGTTGAGCCCTTGAAAGAATCGGCCCAGGCACCGACTCCCTCACGGTCGCGGTTCGGTAAAGCGGTAGTGGCTCGGTAGAATGGTTGTTTGCGGGCTTTTGTTCCTTTTTTCCGGAATCCTCACTTGGCAACCATCGCCGGCAACTACTGGCGGCGCGAGTTGGACGAGAAGCTCTTCCCGGTAACGGCGCGATTGTACGAGACCGAACCGGGCGTGCAAGTATTGGTGCATTCGCAGCGGCCGCCTGGCGAACCTGTGGCGGAGATCATCATGGTGCATGGCCTGGAAGGTTCGAGCGACGCGGGTTATGCCAGAAGCCTGGCGCAGGCGGCGCTCGAAGCCGGTTTTGCCGCGCATCGTTTCAACATGCGAAGCTGCGCAGGCACCGAACACCTTAGCGGTAAGGCGCTCTATCATTCCGGGCAAACCTCGGATCTGCTGGCAGTGCTCCAAGCCACGAAAGGCCGCGCTCCTGTTTTTCTGGCTGGTTTTTCGCTGGGCGGAAACGTGGTCCTGAAGCTGGCGGGCGAACTGGGCGAGACGGCGAAAGGGCTGATTGCGGGCGTGACCGCGGTCTCGACGCCTATCGATCTGGCGGCCTGCGCGCGGCGGCTCCAAGCCCGCTCGAACTTCATCTACTCGAACCGCTTCCTGCGGCGGCTGAAACAGCGTGTCTCGCTGAAGGAGCGGTTGACGCCCGGCAGCTTTTCTCTGGATGGTCTGGCGCGGGTGAAGAGCGTATACGAATTCGACGACAAGTTCACCGCGCCCGCGTTCGGATTTGGAACCGCCGACAATTACTACGCCACGCAATCGGCCAATCAGTTCCTGGAACGAATCCGCGTGCCGGCTTTGTTGGTGCAGGCCAAAGACGATCCGTTGATTCCGTTCGACGTGTACAACCTTCCAGCATTCTCGAACAATCCTTGGTTGCGCCTGTTGCCGGTGGATCATGGCGGGCACTTAGGGTTTGTGTCGCGGAGTAAGCCACGTTTCTGGCTGGATGAGCTTCTCGTACAATGGATGGAGAAAGTGCGGAACAAAGTGCCCGCGGACCTCGTCCTTTAATATAGATGGCTCAAACTGCGTCCTTTCGCGAAGCAACCGCGGTTGCGGCCGATTCCTTGCGCTCCAGCAAACTGCGCAGCTTTTTGACGTTGTTCGGAATCATTCTGGCCACCACCACCTTGATCGCCGTTATGTCGGTGATCCACGGCATGGATGTCTACATTGCCAACAGCGTTTCCGACATGGGCGCGGACGGATTTCGTGTGGTGCGGATCGCTTTCCTGGGCAACTTCGATCCCAAGAAGTTTCTTGAGCTGCAGAAGAAGAATCCGCAACTGAGCCCGGAGGAGTATAACTACTTGAAGAGTTCTGCCACCTTGCTGAGCGAGTTCGGCATGAATTCAGATCGTGGCGCAAACATATCGCTGGGTACACACACCATGAAGAGCGTCGATCTGACGGGAGGGACTCCGAACTGGGCCGCGCTGGCAAACACACAGCTTGCAACGGGGCGGTATTTTTCCGATATCGAAAACAATCACCACGCCACGGTTGCTGTGATCGGCAACGACGTGAAGACTAACTTGTTTGGCGACGGCGATCCCATCGGCAAGACGTTCAAGGTGGAAGGCCGGCCATTTACGGTGATTGGCGTAGCTTTACCCAAGGGCGCCGTCTTCGGCCAGTCGCAGGACGGGTTCGTGGATATCCCGATTGAAACGTACTTCCAGATCTACGGATCTCGCCAGGGTATTGAATACGCGGCCAAGGCTATCGATCAAACGGTGTTGGAGCAAGCCAAGGACGAAGTCCGCATGTTGCTGCGCGCGCATCGACATGTCGGGCCCAGCCAGGACGACAATTTCTCGATTCTCTCTTCCGATTCCCTTGTCGGCGCTTGGGACCGGCTGACGGGCGCGATCGCGGCCACCGCGGTAGCCGTGGTCTCGGTGTTCATGGTGGTGGGAGGCGTGGTGATCATGAACATCATGCTGGCGGTGGTGACTGAGCGGACGCACGAAATCGGAATCCGAAAGTCGGTTGGCGCGCGCCGCCAGGACATTCTCAATCAATTCCTAGTGGAATCGTCCATGCTGGCTGGTATTGGTGGCCTGATGGGCGTAGTTATCGCCTGGTTGGTCGCGGTCATGGTGCGTAACTTGACGCCCGTGCCAATGTCGGTCCCTATTTCAGCCGTGGTAATTGGAGTGGCGCTTTCGACAGTGGTGGGACTTTTCTTCGGAATCTATCCGGCGCAGCAAGCTGCGAAGCTGGATCCGATTGAGGCGCTGCGGGTGGAAAGATGACGCTAGTCGAGTTGGGATCGGCGGTGGGTCTCGCGCTGAATACCGTGCGCGAACACAAGATGCGCTCCTTCCTCACGGTGCTGGGCGTGATCATTGGGACCGGAACAATCATTGGAGTGGGTTCGATCATCGCGGGTCTGGATGGCGCAATTACCAACGTTCTGCGGAGCTTCGGAACTAATACAGCGGTTGTTTTCAAATTTCCGTTTTTGAGTGCCGTGACGGACGAGGAAGTGCACCGCAAATCGCTCAACTACGAGGACGCGGTAGCAATTGCTGAGCGCTGCCCCTCGGTGCTGCATGTGAGCCCTTATCTTTTCCCCAATACCTTTGGGACCGGTCCACAAATCAACATCGCCCGCTACAAGGGCCAGGAACTGTATCAGCCTGACATTGGGGGGACGGAAGAATCGTATGTTGCGGGCGGCTCGGCCGAGATGAGTGAAGGCCGCTTCTTTACTGATGCCGAGAATCAGCATCATATGCCGGTAGTGTCGGTGGGAGCGGATGTTCCCAGGGCGCTGATGAACGGAGAAGATCCGATCGGCAAGTGGATCGATGTGAATGGCCATAAATTCGAAATTATTGGAGTGATGAAGCGCCCGGCCGCGTCGTTTCCAGGCCAGAACGATATTCGTCTTTTGTTGCCCTACTTCACGATGAAAAAGATGTTCCCGGCGGCCAAGGAGAACATGCTGATTGTGGTGGCCCAACCGGGCATGTTACCTGCCGCCATTGACGAGACGCGCGCGGTAATGCGAATCCAGCGTCACGTGCCACCGAACAAGCCTGACGATTTCTCTATTTCCACTTCCGAACAGATGGTGCAGCAATTCCACAGTGTGACGGCCATGGTGGCGCTGGTAATGGTGGTGTTGAGTTCGATCGGGCTGCTAGTGGGCGGGATCGGCGTAATGAATATCATGCTGGTGTCGGTNNCGCGCGGATATCGTGCTTCAATTCCTGACCGAAGCGGTGGTGTTGACCGGCCTGGGCGGACTGATCGGCATGACGTTCGGATGGATGATCTCGCTGCTCTGCCGTCTGGTTTTTCCCAGCCTTCCCACCGCTGTCCCGCTGTGGGCCGCGGTGCTGGGCGTGGTGGTGTCGGTGGCGATCGGTCTATTTTTCGGAATCTGGCCGGCGAATAAAGCCGCGCGGTTGGATCCGGTGGTGGCGCTGCGGTACGAGTAACTTCAAAAACGTTTCTCGTTTCTCGTTTCTCGTTCGGAACGCTCTCGCAGTCCCGCAACCTCGTGGGGCGCCGGCCTGATGGAGCTATCGAGCGGCATGGCTTTCCAGTTTGCGCCCAACGAGAAACGAGAAACGAGAAACGGTTTTACCGGCTGGCCCGTTTGCCCGTGCTTCGCACGGGGGAATGTTTGATGCGGCGCCCTGCCCGGCTCGACACGACGGGCGGAGCCTGCAGGAGCTTGTTGCAATGCAAACAGCGCGCCACGTCCGATCGGGTGGACAGGTGGCAGCCTCCGCAATAAACTTGCGGCAGCGACACGGTGGTCATGAGTGGCAACATTTTCGGCTCCTTTTGTTATTTATCGGTTCGAGAGCCCCATCTCTTTAGGTCCATGCGATGATGGATGCAGATAATTTTATGCAAGCCAAACCACAGTCGTCCGAGTGGCTGGAGGCGGCTCGGGAGGCCATGGAAATCGAGGCCGAAGCCATTCGAGCGGCCGGCCGGCGTCTGGATGACAATCTGGAACGTGCTGTGGAAATGATTCTGGCCCATCCGGGCAAGGTGGTGGTTACCGGACTCGGGAAATCCGGCCATGTGGCTCGAAAGATCGTTGCGACAATGTGCAGCACCGGAACGCCCGCGGTGTTTCTGCACGCCGCGGAAGCATCGCATGGCGATTTGGGAATCTATACGCCAGGCGATCCGACATTGATGGTGTCGAAAAGCGGCAATACCGCGGAATTAATGAATTTGATTCCTTTTTTGCGCGACCTGCCATCCCAACGCATCGGTATTCTCGGCAATCCGCAATCGCCGCTGGCGGCAGCGATGGACGTGGTGCTGGATGCATCGGTGGAGCGCGAAGCTGATCCTGGGAATTTGGCTCCCACAGCCAGTGCGACGGTGGCGTTGGTGCTGGGTCATGCGCTCACGGTGGCGCTGATGCGGGCGCGGAACTTCAGTGTCGATGATTTTGGACGTTATCACCCCGGTGGCCACCTGGGCCGGAGCCTGCGGCTGACCGTAAGCGATGTATTGCACGGCCGCGAAGAAGTTGCGTGGGCGTGGCCCGAGGATTCACTCAAGAAAGTAGTGATCGCCATGAGCCACTATCCTCTGGGCGCGGCTTGCGTGGTGGACAGCGCCGGAAGGCTGGCCGGGCTGATCACCGATGGTGATCTGCGTAGGGCGCTAAGGGCGCACGACGACATCCGCGGGCTAACGGCCGCCGATGTGATGACCGCTAATCCGGTTACCGTTTCGCCGCACGCTCGTTTGTTGGATGCGCTTCGGCTGATGGAAGACCGGCCGTCCCAGATTTCGGTGTTGCCGGTGACCGATCCGGCGGATGGCCAATGCCTGGGATTGTTGCGCGTGCACGACATTTATCGGGCGGATCTGGAGTAACCGTGGCGTACGCACTCGTGCGTGCCGCGTTCACACTCGTGTGAACGCCTGGTGTTCGCTGAAGAGCGAACACGGCACGCATGAGTGCGTGCGCTACGGTACCGCAGCTTTTTCGATCCGCTCCACTAGATCGAGCAGCGTCCGAGCCAAAGCCCGCGCTGCCTCCACTTGCAAATGGACTCCGATCTCAAAAGCTCCCGTCAACTTGCCACTCTCTTCGGCCAGTAGCTTGAGCCGAACAGTTTGGCCGAAGAAGTTGTCGCTCGAAGA
>PMUN01000304.1:7573-18531 GCA_003166875.1 Bryobacterales bacterium
AGCTTGCCCACGGGTTTTCCTTTCGCTTTCAGGGTAACAATGTAAGGGATGGCTCGCGACACGCTGCTCGACTTCTTCCACGACTTTGCGAACCTGCCCAAAGAATTTCTCATCTACGACGACGGGTTTCGCAGCCATCATTACCGCTATAACGAGGTTGCCGCGAAAGCGCACGCCTTCGCTGGGCGGCTGCGCGACGCTGGTATCGGCAAAGACGACAAGCTCATCTTGTACGGCGAGAACCGCCCGGAGTGGATCATCGCGCTGTGGGGATGCCTCCTTGAAGGCGTCATCGTGGTGCCCATTGATTACCGTTCGTCTGCGAAATTTGTCCAGCGCATCGATCAGATTGTAGAGGCCCGCGCGATTTTGATCGGAGACGAGACTTCGCTGGCGGAATCTCCGAAGATTTGGAGGCTGGCCAGTCTGAATGAGGACCATCCCGCCATCCTTCTGCCTCGCGCGATACAGAAAGACCAGACCGCGGAGATCATCTTCACCTCGGGCGCTACCGCCGAACCTAAAGGCGTCATCATCACGCACCGCAATATCCTGGCCAACATCGTTCCCGTGGAAGGCGAGGTGCGAAAGTATCTCAAGTATGGCCATCCGTTCGCGCCCATCCGCTTTCTGAATCTTCTGCCGCTCAGCCACATGTTCGGCCAGGCCATGGCCACATTCATCCCGCCCATGCTGCCGGGCGTGGTGGTTTTCATGCGCGGGTTCGATCCGAAGGCAATTATCCGGCAGGTCCGCACGCGCCGAATTTCGGTGCTGGTCTCGGTGCCACAGATTCTCGAAATCCTGCGTGAATATTTGCAGCAGACCTTTCCCGAGCTGAAAGATCTTCGACCGTCGAAGGTGCATTGGACGCGCAAATGGTGGCGCCACCGCAGAGTACACCGGCTGTTCGGTTGGAAATTCTGGAGCTTCATCGTGGGCGCCGCTCCGCTTCCGGACGATCTGGAGGCGTTCTTCTCCGAGCTTGGGTTTCTGGTGATTCAAGGTTATGGACTGACCGAAACGGCTCCCATTGTTACCTTGAATCATCCTTTCCATGCGGGCAAAGGAACGGTCGGGAAGCCGATCGCGGGTGTAGAGGTGAGGATCGCCGCGGACGGTGAAATTTTGGTGCGAGGCGAGAACGTGACTTCGGGATATTTTCGCCGCGCAGAAGAAACAGCGCAAGCGTTTGAAGACGGTTGGTTCCACACCGGCGATATCGGTTCGCTCAGGGAAAATGGCGAGCTGGTAATCCTGGGCCGCAAGAAGGAAATGATCGTCACGCCCGAGGGTCTGAACGTTTTTCCGGAGGATGTGGAAAGCGTGCTGAACCGGCAGCCGGGCGTGCGGGATTCGGCGGTGATCGGGACGGATCGTGTGCACGCCGTGTTGATTCTTTCGCCAGGTGCAAACGCGGACGAAGCGGTGCGCCGCGCCAACGCTGAGCTTGCGGATTACCAGCGTATTCGAAGCGTCTCGATTTGGCCGTACGGAGAATTTCCGCGCACGGAAGGCACCGGAAAACTCAAGCATCACGAGATCGCAAAAGGGACGCCGCCGCCGAAAAGGCAAACCAAGTTCGATCCCAGTGTTCCGTTGGATTCGCTGACGTCGCTCGAGCGCGTGGAACGCATGGTGGCGCTGGGGTTGGAGGAGTCCGAGATCGCGGGCCAGCCAGGGCCGGACGCTGCTTCAGCCACCGAATTTCCAAGCTGGAACCGAGGCTCGCTGGCGACCGCTACTCGCCGCCTGCTGCTGCCCGGATTCCTTCTGCCGCTCACACGGATCTTCGCGCACATCCATCGCGAAGGTTTGCGGAATCTGGAAGGGTTGGACGCGCCGGTGATTTTCGCGGCAAATCACCAAAGTTACATGGACGTTCCGGCGATACTCGCGGCGCTCCCGCCACGCTGGAGATATCGCGTGGCGCCGGCCATGCGCAAGGAATTCTTCGAGCGGCATTTCCATGGCCGAAGTTTTGCCAACAGCCTGAATTACTATTTGTCGGCCTGGCTGTTCAACTGCTTTCCGATCCCGCAGCGCGAACCCGGCGCGCTAGAAACGCTGCGCTACATGGGCGAACTTGCGAACGAAAAATGGTGCGTGCTGATTTTTCCCGAAGGCATTATGTCGAGGGGGAGCGAGATCGCGCCGTTCCAACCGGGCGTCGGAATGATGGCCTCGAAACTGGATATTCCGGTGGTTCCGATTCGCATCGATGGTATGAACCGGGTTCTCAACCCCGCCTGGAAAATGGCGCAAATGGCGCGCGTCCGAATCGCGTTCGGCCCGCCGTTGCATTTAGCCGGCACGGACTATTTGGCATTGGCCCGTCAGGTGGAAGAAGCGGTCCGGAAGCTGTAGCGCACGCACTTGTGCGTGCCGCGTTCACACTCGTGTGAACGCCCGGAAGCTCCACGACACTTGTGTTCGCAGGAGTGCGAACACGGCACGCACTCGTGCGTGCGCTACAGTCCCCAGCAGGCGAACAAAAACGCCAGCACATCTGCCTGCTCGGCAATTCGCTCGCTCAGCGCGGTCCCGATGCCGTGACCGGAATTGCCGCTGGTCCGGAGCAGCACCAGGCGCTTGGTCCCGCTAGCCTGCAAACGTGCGACCATTTTGCGGGAGTTCAGAGGATCCACGCGCGGGTCGTTATCGCCGGTCAGGAACAGAACCGGAGGATAGTTCGTTCCATCCACCACGTGATGATAGGGCGAATAAGCGTACAACGCGCGAAACTGATCGTCCTCCTTCACGGTGCCGAATTCGGTGACGTTGAACGCGCCGTTGGGTTGAAGCTCAACGCGCAGCATATCGTAGATGCCGACGTGCGAGACCACCGCGCCGAACAGGTCGGGATGCTGGGTGAGTTCGGCGCCCATCAGCAGCCCGCCGTTACTGCCGCCTTCGATAGCCAGCTTGGCGGGAGTTGTGTACTTGTGATCGATCAAATAGTGCGCACAGGCGGCAAAGTCATCAAACACGTTCTGCTTTTTCGTCAGCATGCCGGCTTTGTGCCAGGCTTCGCCATATTCGCCGCCGCCCCGCAGATTGGCAATCGCGATTACAACGCCGTGATCCAGCAACGGCTTGTTCTGGACCGAGAATACTGGCTGCAAGCTGACGTTATAGCCGCCGTAGCCGGTCAGCAGAACCGGATTCGTTCCATCCAGCTTGGCGCCTTTTCTGCGAATGATGTTTATCGGGACTCGCGTGCCATCTTTCGAGATCGCGAAGTCGCGGACCACCTCGGCGTCGCTGAAATCCGCAGCCGAAGTTTCGAACAACGCAGTGCGAGTCACTTTCTTCGCCGACGGATCATAGCGGAACCAGGCCGGCGGCTCCAGGAAACTGGCGTTCTGGAACAACAACTCGTCCCCGTTCGACCGCGTCATCTGGTAGATGGCCGACACGGGCAGGATGGGCACTGTTCCCATCGGTTTTCCTGCCTTGTCGAAGACGCGAATCTGGGACGGCCCGCCGGTCTGTTCCTCGATATAGAGGACGTTCGCCGCTGGCTCGAAGCCGGCGATGGTGCTCTTGCCTTCCGCAACGGCGATTTGCGCGTCCGAGACCAGCGGCTTCCCGATTAAGGCTTTCAATATTTTCCCTTTGGATGCGTTCAGGTGCGACAACATATACAGATCGCCGTCCGCGCCGAACTTCACGGAGCTGATTTCGTCAGAAAGCCGCGCGATCTGATGCCACTGCCCGGATGGGCCCAGCAGATAATGCGCAAATTCACCGCCGTCGCCATTGGCCATGGAGGCCAGGATGTAGCGCCCATCGTCGGACGCACGCAATTGGATCTCGGCGATACGCGGGAACTCTTTGCCGATCGAATATTGGTCCTGCTTCGTATCGGTGCCGAGCCGGTGAAAATAAATTTGCTGATAGAAATCCAGATCCACGGCCGGACGCTCGCCGGATCTCGGATACCGAGTGTAGAAGAAACCGGTTGAGTCGGCATTCCACGCTACGCTGCCTCCGGCGGTGCCGCCGTTCACACGTGGGATGGGCGCGCCGATTTCCTTTCCCGTCGCCACCTCGTAGACATGAACATCTCCGCTCTCGCTTCCACCCTTGGCCAGCGACACGGCCAGGTATTTGGCGTCCGTGGATGGAACGTAGAAATCCATGGAGGTCCCGCCGGTTGGATCCAGCCTGTTGGGATCCACTAGCACGCGCTCGGAATCCGGCTGGTCGGCGGATTTCAATGTCACCAGCAAGGGTTGCTCGGCCGGCGGCTGCGCCTTCACCGCGAACAGGACGCCCTGACGTACGGTAAGGCGAAAGTACCGAAGTGTCGGGTGGTCTGCCAGCCGCTTGAGTTCGGCGGCGAACGTCGCTCGCATGGGGAGCGAGTCCAAATATTTACGGGCATATTTGTTTTCGGCATCGCTCCAGGCACGCACGGCCGGGTCAGAGTAATTCTCAAGCCAGCGATAGTCGTCGGTCACCTGGACGCCGTGGTAGACGTCGGTGACCGGCTTCTTGGGAGCGGCAGGCGGCTGGGCGAAAGCGGTCGCGGCCGCCAATGCGGCCAGGCAACAGGGGAGACGAAACATCTCGATATTGTACCCCCGCTAGGGGAGATGCCTGAGACGTTGCTCCAATAAGTCCCCACGAAATTGGTACGCATGGGCGATGGACGGGCCGCGACTTCCGCGTTCTAATAGAGCATGACTCGCTGCCCAAGCTGCAACGGCATCATGACCCCGCGGGAGAGGGTTTGCTATGGGTGCGGGGATCCGGCCCCGAAGCAGGCAGGCGGTCCATCGATGCGCGCGCGTTGGGCAACCTTCGTCAGTGTGGCGTTCTTCGCATCGTTGGCGCTCACCGTTGCGTCGTTGTTTGTTGCTGACTACACGCCGCCGTTCATCGCTTGCGTCACCGCGTCGGTGGTCCTGCTATTTCTAAAGAGAGCCTCGGATCAATTCACGCGCGTGAAGCAGTAGCGCCGCGCGTAAAGAAATCGCCCCAGGCACCGGCTCCCTCAGGGTCGCGGTTCAGTAACACATCTTTCCGAACCGCGAGCGTAAGCGACCGGTTGTTGCTGTTTTTGAAGAGGGCCTCGGATCAATTCACGCGCGTGAAGCAGTAACGCCGCGCGTAAAGAAATCGCCCCAGGCACCGACTCCCTCACGGTCGCGGTTCAGTAACACATCTTTCCGAACCGCGAGCGTAAGCGACCGGTTGTTGCTGTGTGAGGCCTGGCGATTGGTAGCCCCGAAGAAACTGCGTGCGTCGCGCTGACGGGTGGTGTTCAATAGAAGGTTATGCCACAAATGGAAGACTTGACCATTACCGGCGCGCTGTGGGACTACATGCGGCGCGTCACGTTGCGGGAACCACCCATTCTGCAGCGTCTGCGTGAGGAGACCGCGAGCCACCCGCAAGCTACCATGCAGATCTCGCCGGATCAGGGCCAATTCATGGCGCTGCTCATCCATCTGCTGGGCGCGCGGCGGACACTCGAAATCGGCGTGTTCACCGGCTATAGCTCGCTCGCGGTTGCGCTGGCGCTTCCCGAAGATGGGCGCATAATCGCCTGCGATGTCCATGAGGAATGGACCTCCGTCGCTCGCCGTTACTGGCGCGAGGCTGGCGTAGAAAAAAAGATCGATCTGCGGCTGCGGCCCGCGCTCGAAACTCTGGACGCCCTGATCGCAGCCGGCGAGGGAGGCCGGTTCGACTTTGCATTCATCGATGCCGACAAGGGGAATTACGCCAATTATTTCGAGCGAGCCCTGGTGTTGGTTCGAGCCGGCGGGCTGATCGCGATCGACAATGTCCTGTGGTATGGACGCGTGATCGATCCAGCGGTGACGGACGCTGATACGCTGGCTATCCGGGCGTTCAACGAAAACCTCCACGGCGACGAGCGGGTGTGGCTGAGCATGTTGCCGGTGCGGGACGGGTTGACTCTGGCGTGCAAGAAGCATGTTTGACGCATCTGCTTGCATCCGGCGGAAATGCACGCGCATCTAAGCCCGTATGTCGAATCAGCCTGAGCGCTACTTCGAAGATTATCTCCCCGGATCCGTTTCCGAATTCGGATCGATAGCGGTGGACGAAGCCGAAATCATCGAGTTCGGGAAGCGCTTTGACCCGCAGGAATTTCACGTCGATCCAGAAGCGGCGGCACGCGGGCCTTTCGGAGGTCTAATTGCCAGCGGCTGGCACACTGGCGCTCTGATGATGCGAATGATCGTCGATAATTACCTGTCGAAGGCTTCGAGCCTAGGCTCTCCGGGAATCGACGAACTGCGCTGGCTGCGCCCGGTGCGCCCCGGCGACACGTTGCGCCTTCGAGCGACTATTCTCGAAACCAAACGCTCCCAATCCAAGCCCGATCGAGGCATGGTGCGCACACTGACGGAAGTTCTGAATCAGAACGGAGAAGTTGTGATGAGCGTGAAGGCCATGACTTTGATCCGCTGCCGGGAAGCAGCCTGAGTATCGAGTTGGCGGGTCAGTTCGGCCGTGGGGCAGGATGGCATCCTGCAGCGGGTTGTTAACCCGCCCGAAGTGCGCCGATTGGCAATCGGCGCGCAGGTTATCAACCTGCCCCACAGCAGTCTAGTAACATTAGGCTCATGCCGAATTTTGATTTGAGCGCCATCTGGGAGCAGCACACCGCGCACGAATTCTTCACGCGCGATACCGAGGCCACACTTGACACCATGGTGAACGACGCCTATGTCAATCACATTCCCGTGATGACGGGTGGGTATGGAAAAGAAGAACTGCGGCGCTTCTATTCCACCGATTTCATTCCCAAGATGCCGCCCGACACCACGCTCACGCCGGTTTCGCGAACGGTTGGCGCCGACCAGTTGGTGGACGAAATGATCTTTTCCTTCACTCATTCGGTGGAAATGCCGTGGATGCTGCCGGGAGTGGCGCCCACGAATAAACGCGTCGAAATCCCACTGGTGGTCATCGTGCATTTTCGCGACGGCAAGCTCGCGCACGAGCACATCTACTGGGATCAAGCCTCCGTGCTGAAGCAGATCGGTCTGCTGAACGATCCAAAACTGCCGGTGTTCGGCGCTGAAACGGCCCATAAAGTGCTCCACCACACGATTTGAGGGACTGCTCGTCTAATCCTGTGATGAAACATTTGCTGGCGTGGGCCATGGTGATCGCGTTGATCAACGTGATCACACTGTGCCCGCTGCTAGCCGTAGGAATGCCGGCAAGTTCGTCCTGTTGTCCTCATTCCAAAGGACCATCGCTACCGTGCACAGAAAGCACGGGGCGCAATTGCCCCTACGTTCTTTTGGAGAAGGCAAAAGCGGAGCGAGGCCTGCCCGCTGTCGATCTTGCGGCCGTTCCCGTTAGCGTCGGTGCGGAATTTCACCCGAGAGAGTTGGTTTTTGCGCCCCTGGTCCCCACCTATTTCAAGGATTCGTCAGGTTCCTATCTGTTACACCGGGTTCTCCGGATCTGAAAATTACACGCCGGTACAGCGTGTTCAACAAATTCAAAAATTTCAGAAAAGGAGAATTGTAATGAAAAAACTCAGCAAACTTATGACGAGCCTCGGGCTCTTGACGGCGCTTCTGGTTGGAGGCGCTATTTCGATGGCGGCGGCCAGTGGTTGCTGCGGTCCGAGCTGCAATGGAGATTGCCATTGCCCGTGCTGCAAGAAGTAGCAGCGATGAGGGGGGTGCAAGCCTCCCTCTTTCTTGTTCGCGTTCATCCGCGTTCATTTGCGGCTAATGAAAATGCTCTTCGGGATCATGGCATGCACACCCTTGTTCCCATCCACCAGTTGCGTGATGCAGAAATCCACCGCCACGCTGGCCAGCATGTAGGCGTCCTCGCGGCTCATATGTTTCTCGGTAGCCAGGAAATCGACAGCTTCGCGGATGGCGAGTCTGGTGGCCTCGCTCAGATCTTCATTGAGACCCATGCTGATGTAGTGCGTGGGTGTTTCAGCCCGCGGCCATTTCACGTACATGTCTTTACGAACCACAAACTGGAAAGTGCCGGTGAGCTGGGTTTCGAGCGCCGTGATATCCACCTCGCCATTGCCTTGTCCGGCATGCCCGTCGCCGACCTCGAACAACGCGCCCTTAGTGTGCACTGGAATGTAGAGCGTGGTTCCCTCCACCAGTTCTTTGTTGTCGAGATTTCCGGCGTGAATCCACGGCGGCGCGCTGTTGATCCGGCCGTTGGCCTCGGGCGGCGCCACGCCCATGCTTCCGAAGAACGGCCGCAGCGGAATCTCCACCGAGTCGCTGAAATGGCCCAGCATACGCGTACGATCGAGAGGAATGATTTTGGTTCGAGCAAACGGAAAATCGTCGGGAAGAAAGCCTGCGCCTGGCCGAAAGCTGTTATATGCAAACGTCGACGTGAGCTCGATCTTAAGAATGCGAAGCTCCAGCACGTCCCCGGGTTCGGCGCCTTCCACGTAAATGGGCCCGGTGAGGATATGGCCACCCGGTCCACGGTCGGTCACTTCTTTGTAGATGGCGCGCAGAGCCTCCGGGATCTGGTCAGCGCGGGCACCGGCCGCCTCCAGCCGCGCAGGATTCCCGGAAACGGTTTCCACCTTCACCGTGTCGCCCGAGTGGATGGTCAGTACAGGTTTGGCTGCGGCGGAATAGTAGCCCCAGACCACGGTTTGAGGCGTCGCTTTCAACTCAAGGTTTTCGGCGTAACACCACCAAGTGGTGCTGATGAGGCAGAATAAGAGGAGTCTCAACATGGGCACTGCTGATGATAACAGCTTGACCCGATAGATAGGTTTGGATAGGCTTACAAGTTTGATGGGGCTCTCAAGGGGGTTTTAGCGTGGTCCTTCTGCTCTTTGGACCGCCAGGTAGCGGCAAAGGGACGCAGTCGCGACTGATCACGAACTGGTTGGGGATTCCGGCGATTTCGACGGGCGATATGCTGCGCTCTGAGATTCAGGCCGGCACGGAATTGGGTGAAGCTGTCCGGTGCATCATGACCAGCGGGGGATTAGTAGGTGACGATCTTGTCAACCAGATGCTCGTGCGTCGGGTGTCGCAACCGGACTGTCTAAACGGATTTCTGCTGGACGGTTATCCGCGGACTGTGTATCAAGCGGAGTATCTGGATTGCTTGCTTGCCGATCAGGCCCTGCCGAAGCCGATCATCCTGCATCTGGATGTCCCGCTGGATGCGCTAGTAGGACGGTTGACTTCCCGCCGGCAATGCCCAATCTGCGGGACCATCTACAACCTGCTGCACCAGCCCCCGAAGAAAGCCGGAGTTTGTGATAACGATGCCACGGCGCTGATCACCCGCAAGGACGATCAGGAAGACGTGGTGCGCGAACGGCTGCGCACTTATGAAGCGCAGACCCGTCCGGTGCTGGCGCACTATCAGGATCGCAAGCACTTCTACCAAATCCGCGGCGACCGTTCGCCTCAATATATCTTTGAGGAGATCACGGGCATCATAGAGCCGCTGCTTGCGAAGAATCTCGCGGCGAATTAGCGATCCGTTGTGGCGCACGCACTCATGCGTGCCGTGTTCGCACTCTTGCGAACACCAGCGTGCACAAAGGATCCAGGCGTTCACACGAGTGCGTGCGCCACAAGAAACTAACGAATCGTCACATCGAGCAGCGCCACCCAATACTGGACCGATTGCAGCGTGAAGCCGACCAGGATCAAGCCGACTCCGAACACACCCATGCGCTTCTCTGGCACATGATCGGCCCTCCATTCGATGAGGGGAGTGCAGGACCCGATGACTGCTGTGACCACGCCAAGGGCCAGCCCCGCTTTCAAACCGATTGCGATCGCGTGTTCCTTTTGTCCGGTGACCAGGCTGCAAAAGTATCCGGTAATCGCGTAGCCGATCGTACGATTCAACGCCGTTAACAATTGGAACCGGGTTACGCGCACGCGGGCAGCGGGTTTGTAATCGGCGGTCGGCCGGACCCCCATCCGATAAGCGATCGCCTGTCCGGCCGTGCTCAACGCACCGAACATGATGCCGAATGGTGCGCCAAAAGAATAGGAAGCGCCCACCGCAAAACCGCACCCGCGAATCGCACTCATACCCGTGTCCACCCAGAATCCCGGCTTCGGTTCCCCCCTTGAAGCACGGGAAAATTCCCAGGCGAGAGTGATGCCATGCGCTACGCCGCTTGCCAGGCCGAAGACCGGTCCCAGGAAAAGGCTATAGCCGATTCCGAAGAATGCTCCGTAGGTGACCGCGCGCGTGAGAGTCCGCAGCGGCCCGTGTTCGCCGCCCAACAGATCGTAAGCGAGGTACAATGCGCCCAGCACGTCCAGTGAACTTCCGACAATGCTGATCAGCGCCAGCGTGTGCTTGTCGATCGTCATGGAATGTCGGCGAATTGGCCGTTCTCAAGGATCAGAAACGGTTCGTCCTTTGCGCAGGCGATGAGCTGTCGCTTCGGAGTATCGAGGCCTTCATCCGTCAGTTGGAAGGTTCCATGGTGGATGGCGATGCTGGTCTGGGCGCCCAGGATTTCATGCGCTCGAACCGCCTCATCGGGACCCATATGCACCGGCGACATGAACCAGCGCGGTTCGTAGGCTCCGATCGGCAATAACGCCAGGTGCGGCGATCCGAACTTTTCCCGAATCTGGGCGAAATGAGATCCAAACGCTGTGTCTCCCGCGAAATAAGTGAGGCGTTCCTGGCATTCAATCACATACCCGCACCAAAGGGTCATGTTGCGGTCATAGATTCCCCGGGCTGAGAAATGCAAAGCTGGGACAGAGTGGATGGTGAAGCCCGGCAGTGATAACGATTCGCCCCAATCCAACTCGTGCGTGGGCCCGATATTCTCCGAGCGAAGCAGCCGAGCCACGCCGGCCGGAACAACGAATGTAGAATCTCCCCGTGCCGCCAACCGCCGCAGTGTCGGCAGATCCAGATGGTCATAATGATTGTGGCTGATTAGCACGGTGTCAATCGGCGGCAGATTCTCC
>PMUN01000037.1 GCA_003166875.1 Bryobacterales bacterium
CGCTGGGTGTGATGCAGGTCACTTCTTCGCTCAGGAAGAAATCGGGATAGCGGCGGAGTTGCTCGGCCGCGTTAATCGAATCATGATCGGTGACCGTAACCAGGTCCATGCCGCGCCGTTTCAGCGTTTCGTAAACGGCTTCCGGATCGCTGTAGCATTCGCGGCAAAATCGGCTGAATAAGGGAACGTTGCACATGCCCGAGTGCCGCGTGTGAACATGCAAATCGCACCGCATGCCCCTTTGTAGCCCGAGCTGCGTTACAATTCGGTGACTTGTGGAAAAAACATTCGTGACAAATTGTGTTTTGTTAGTTTTTCAGGGAGCCGGCACCTCGAAATGGTCTTTTAACTGCCAACTGGGGACCAAGGCCGCCGGATCGGCCACGCGAATCATGTCGACATCCAGGCCGTTCGCGCCGAGGACAAACTTGACGTAGTGGTAATTCGGAAAGTCCGTATCCCGATACTGGTCCCTCAGTTCGCGTACAACCGGCTTAGGTTTGGCTCCGCCGCCGCCCGACACCAGGTACACTACGCCGTCCTGAAGGAAGCGCTCATAGTTGTGGATGTGGCCGGCGCACACCACGAATCTCACGTTTGTCCTTGTTGTTTTGAGCAAATTGGCCAGCGCGATCTCATTGGGCCGTGGATTGTGGTCATCGTCAGGTTTCGCTTGCACGTCCGCCACGGGCGGATGATGCATATTGAGAAAAACGAACTGCACGGAGGAAGGAAGGCTGGCGAGTTGCGCCTTGATCCACGCGGCCTGCTCGCTATTCGGCAACAACGAAGAATTGCTGTCCAGATTCAGTACGAACAGCCTGCTTCCGAGCGCGATTGAATACCAGCGGTGCCCCAGCAGTTGCGGAAATTCGTTCCACCAATTGTTCAAGCACAAGTGCAGCTCGCCGTGAAATTCATGATTACCGAGCGCCGGAGAAATCAGAATGTGCGCGGCTCGCCAAGGAACGGTTTCGGCATGATAAACCGCGTAATCGTTGGTCACGCTGCCATTCCACGGAAGGTCGCCGCTGATCAATACGGCATCGGGCTTCTCCGCGGCAATCCGATCCACCAGCCACCGCCGGACCTTAGGGTTGGTGGCGTTCGTCTGCTTTGGATCGGTGAAGCGCATGTCGCCATAAGCAATCACCACGGGCGACGAAGAAAGTTCGCTGTCAGCAACCCGGAAAAGCGCCTGTCCGAAACTCTGGATGGCCACGGCGAAAAGGAATAAAATGGATTTCACGAACGCCAACCTAGCAGTCCAATCTTACAACGGCGTTACGATTCGATGAACAATCCGCGTAGGGCAAGCCTCCGGCTTGCCAAGGGACAAGCCGGAGGCTTGTCCTACAAACTCATTACCTCTTTGAATTTCTGCGCCTGTCGGCGGGACATCTCCACTTCGATGCTCCCCTTCAGCCGCACCAAAAAGCCTCCATTAGCCCACGCATCAATCGCTTCGATGAACTTGAGATTCAAAATGTGTTTTCTACTCGCGCGAAAGAAGATCGCGGGGTCCAGCCGGTCTTCCAGGTAATTCAACGAGCGAAGTACCAGCGGCCGGTGCCCGCCGAAGTAAAGCCGCGTATAATTGCCCTCGGATTCCAGCAGTACGATTTCCCGCAACGCGACAAACCAGCACCGCTGGCCGTCCTTGACGAAAATCTGCTGGTCGCTCCCAACGGCGGTTTTGGGTTTGATGCCGCCAACTTTAGCCAGCGCCGCCGCCAGCCGCTCCGGCGCTACCGGCTTCAATAAATAATCCAGCGCGTTCACCTCGAATGCCTTGAGCGCGTAGTCGTCGTAGGCAGTTGTAAAAATAACCAGAGGCACTCGATCCAACTGTTCCAGCAGCTCGAACCCGTTAGCGCCTGGCATCTGGATATCCAGAAACAACAGCTCAGGCTCCACGCGGCCGATTTGACTCAGCGCGTCTTCGGCGTCGCGCGCCTCACCCACAATTTCCACTTCCGGATGTTTTTCGAGCAACCGCCGCAGCTCTGCACGGGCCAACCGCTCATCATCGATTATTAACGCCTTCATGCCGGACTTTTTGCCAGCGGAATAGAGACTTCGGCGATCACGAACTCCGTGTCCTGATTCCGCAATACCAGCGAAGCAGCGTCGCCATACAAAAGATGCAGCCGCTGCCGGATGTTTTCCAGGCCCATCCGCGTCGAGCCGCTGCTCTCGGCCAATTGTCCACTGTTCTGCACTCGAATCTTCAGCGCGCCTTTCTGCATCTCGGACGCGACGCGGATCTCGCCGCCATGCGCCAAGCGCGCTACGCCATGTTTCACTCCATTCTCCACCAGGGTTTGCAGCAGCATGGGCGGAATCAGGGTTTCGAGCGATTTGGGATCCATATCAATTTTGATACGCAACCGCTCTTCCAGCCGGATGGCTTCCAACTTCAAATATGCGGAGACAGCTTCCAGTTCAGTCTCGAGCGACACCGCTTCTGTTTTGCCCGATTGCAGCGAGTAGCGCAGCATGCCGGCCAATTCCGTCACCATGCTCTGCGCGCGCGGGGGATCTTCGATAATGAGCGCGCGCAGGCTGTTCAGGCAATTGAAAATGAAGTGCGGGTTCACCTGCGCCAGCAAAACGCGAAGCTGCGCGTCTTTGGCTACCACCGCCAGCCGCAACATCTCCACTTCCGACGTCTTGTAGCTCTCGAAGTAATGCACGCCGAAGTAAATCGCCGCCCACAGGAAAATGGTCACGCTCCAGATGAAGATGGCCGGGAAGACCCATCCAAATCCGCTGGCGAGAAGTGCCGCCCACCCGAATACCACGGGCCAACCTGCCGTCACAAGCGCCGTGATTACCAAGCCCACCACGATACTTGCCAGAAAAACTCGAGGCAGTATTTGAAGGGGTGAAAGCTTCAACCAGTTCCGGCGTTTTATCCAGGCACGAAAAATGTGCGAGGAAAGAATGGCGGCAGTCGCGCCCCACGCTGCGATGGCGATCGATCGCGAGACGGGAAGGCGCGCTAAGCGCGAGAAGGTGAAGTTCACTAAACCGTGAGCTGACCAGCCTAGAATCTGGCATAGCCAATAAACCTGTGAGCGTTTCATTTACTTGCCGCGCAGCAGAAAGGCGTCGGTCGCCGCGAAAAAGCCTTCCGGATCGTCCAGCATAACAAAGTGCCGCGCATTGTCTGACAGCACCAATTGGTAATTCTTCAGCTTCCCGTATTGATCGTTGAAGTTCTTCTCCACCTGCTCTCGCGTGACGCCGTACACCTTATAACCGATCCAGGTCCCAATCACTAACGTGGGCGACGTGATCTTATCCAGGCTGTCGCGTAGATCGGTGGTCATCATATCGTACATGGCGTTGCCCTCCGCGATCCGGTCCGATTTCTTGCCCCATCCCAGAATCATCTCGTAATCCTCGGGTTTGGTGACCATGGATTTGATCGACGCCTGGCTCTGCTTCTCGGTCTCCTCAGTCGGAGGGCCGCTGAACATCTTGCGCATATTCTCCGCCATCGGCTTTACGCTTTCCACTGTGGCGCCTGGCTGCATCACAGCGGCGAGAAAGGGCAATGAGTCGACGATCAGCAGTGGACCCACCAAATCCGGTTCTTGTTCAGCGAGCCACAACGCCATGAAACCACCCAAACTATGGCCGACAATCACCGGCTTGTCCATTTTGTTTTTTCGGATATAAACTGCCAGATCTTTCCGTACAGTTTCAAGGAACGGCGCTTCAATGCGCGGCTCACCCGCGAAACCGGCCAACGTCAGGACGTGGCATTCGTATCGGTCTTTGTAGCGGGCCACGGTGGAGTCCCAGGTTTTGCCGGACGACGCGAATCCGGGGATGAGAATCATTGGCTTTCCTTTGCCGATGATGTCCACGTGGAAGGATGGCGCAGGCGTTTGAGCGTATGCGGCTGCGCCAAGTAGGAAGAGCGAGAGTAAGTGTTTGGTCATGCGATCACTATAAGGCTGCACGCCCAAAATCCTGTGCGAATCCGGTTGAGCGGCGGAAACTGAGGATGACCGGTGCGCCAGGTTGGCAGGCGAAAGCGCCTGCCCCGCAGAGCAGCATAGCCGCAACCAAAACCGGGCCGACGTGGGCGTCGGCCGCNNTGCATTCGTCCATCCGAGACCATGCGCCTGTCAGGTGCGGCGCATAGCGCGGCTTAAATCGGCGAAATTCGGCCGGTGCTCGACGGCCCGTTCTACGGCGTGGACATCATCGAGAAATTTGTAGAGCAGGGTACGCTCGCCGGCGCTCATGTCGCGAGTGACCGGCATGAAACGGAAGTCCTCGAAGTTTGCAGGGTCGGTCAAACGTTTCAGAATTTGGGCATAGGCCTTGACCTGGGCGGGATCGGCGAGGTTCAGCCAGTTGTCCATGCATGGCGCCATCGAGTTCCAGTTGGCGAGGACATAGGCGTAAACGTTGTCCCAAGTAGGGTCGAGCGACGCGATGGCCGTGTCAGCGGGGCGCATGCGGACGTACATGTAAGTGTTGACCTGCGTATCGATGCCGTTGGTGGGCTGATCGGCATCGCTGAGGGACGGGACAAAAGCGGCGATGCCGTCCGATACGGCGGTGAGCGGTATGGAGAGCACGCCGTTTTTATCGGTGGTCAAGTGGGTCGGGTTGTCGGGAGTGGAGCCGCTTGCATCCATTTTGTAAAGAGAGACGGGCACGACGGACGTTGCGGCGCGACCGCGATCGTAAACCTGGAAGGTGGCTATGGTGCTCTCACCCTCGTCGAGGTAGAGGTTGGGCGTTGCGGGGATGGCGCGCAGGGCGAGCTCGGTGAGCAGGGGCGTGCCGGTGGAATCTTGGATCTGGAGGTCCAGCTTCGCTGCGGTTTTCGCGGCGCCGGCGGCGAGCGGGATGGTGATGATGCCGGCGCTGGCTTCGTAAGCCGCGCGATCGTACTGGCTGTAGTCGAAGGAGCCCAGATTCGTGATGGCTCCGGATGTGGGATCGGCCGCGACGACGGTGAGCGCGCCGAGATTCTGCTTGGTCAGGTTTTTATCGATCTCGGACACGCTGTTAGACAAGTCCAGCGTGAGCGCCGTGTCGCCGAGGCGTGCGTGGGCGGAACCGAGCGGCGAGTTGTCCGCAGGGATGAGCGTTCGATCGCCCGGTTCATGCGCCGGCTCGCCTTTGCGCCAGAGGCCGATGACGCCCACCAACAGGCTACGCGCCGGATTGGGCTGGAATCCGCCGCCATTTAACTTGGCGGCCAGCGCCTGAGCCGCGACTTTCGTATCCGGCGATTTGTTTGTGAGGTTGGGATTGTCGTAGTAAATGGTCCGATAGGCGTTGAAGCGGATGGTGAGGCCGAGTACATCGTCCGGCTCCATCGCTTTCGCCAAGCTCTGTAGGGCTGGGGAGTCGAACGGGTCGATACGAAGGCCGGCGGTTTTGGGGAAAGAAGTTTGCCAAGCGACGGAGGCGATGCCGGCGATCATGGCGTTCGCCATATTGCGGCTGAAGTTGATGTAACGCGCGGTGGCGCGCGAGTGGGGTCGCTGGGAGAAGTGGCCACCAAGGCTTTGAATGTGGTGTGGTATCAGAAATGGTTTGTGCACCTGCGTCCTCGCCCGGAAGCTACCGGCGGATTAGTTCATCTGGTGAAGAGTGGACAAGGAGCCAACACGGATGTCAAACCGAGCAGAGTGATCTTGAATTCCACCGGACTTGAGCAGAGCTTTCAGAAATATGGGACCTGGTTGCTTTCGCAAGCGTTCCCAGAAGACTCGCCGATGCATCCGGCGTATCCCACCGGGCACGGCACGGTCGGGGGCGCTTGCGTTACGCTGCTGAAATTTTTCTTTGATGGCAGTTTCTTGTTGCCCAACCCGCTGGTTCCTACGCGCGATGGCTTGTCGCTCGAATCGTACACCGGCTCAGACGCAGGGCGCCTTACTGTCAATGGAGAGCTGAACAAACTCGGCCACAATGTTTCCTTCGGCCACGGAATCCACGCGGGCATCCACTGGCGCAGCGATACGGATACGGCCCTGATGTTGGGCGAGGCCGTGGCGCTCGCGTTCCTCAGGGACCGGGCCAAGACCTATAGTGAGCCATTTACTGTCGAGTTGACAAAATTCGATGGAACCACGGCCACTATATCCAACCAATCTAGTGCGTAGCCCTTGTGGGGCAGGTTGGCAACTGTTGGCAACCTGCGCGCCGATTGTCAATCGGCGCAAACGGCGCGGGTTAGCAACCCGCGCGCAGGATGCCATCCTGCCCCACATCAACGAGCGGCAAGTGGAGCTGAAACTCCGGGCGCCCCATTCTCCAGGTGGTCCAGATAGTCTCCGAGCTACCGGACCTCATAGGGAGTGCTGGTCAAGTCGAGGCGGTCGTCTCTGCAAGGTCACGCGGCAAGCGTGGGGCAAATGCCCCAGTGCGGTTGTACACTGAATTCATATCCCGGCTCAAGGAGGATCGCTTATGGCTGCGATCGAGTTTACTCTGAATGGAAAAATCCAGAAGGTTGATGTACCTACGCACATGCCTCTGCTGTGGGTTTTGCGCGATACCATCGGCCTCACGGGCACCAAGTTCGGGTGCGGTATGGCACTGTGCGGTGCGTGCACCGTTCATGTGGACGGCCAGCCCATGCGTTCGTGCGTGACGCCGGTTGCGAGCGTGGCCGCGAAGCATGTCACCACGATCGAGGGGCTTTCCTCCGACCACAGTCACCCGGTACAGCGCGCCTGGATGGAAGAGGACGTGCCGCAGTGCGGCTACTGCCAGTCGGGCCAGATCATGACGGCCGCCGCGCTTTTAGCCAAGGCTCCAAACCCAACCGATGCCGATATCGACGAAGCCATGCATGGCATCATCTGCCGCTGTGGAACGTATCAGTCCATTCGGCGGGCCATTCATTTGGCCGCGGAGTATCGCGCCGCTAGCGTGAAAGGCGGCGCAGCATGATCACGCAGAAAATAGATCGCCGCAGTTTTTTAAAGGCTGGTGCGGGCGGGCTCCTGCTGGGGTTTTATCTTCCGGAGAGCGGCAGGCTGAAGGCGCAGACTAACGCCGCTTCGAAGCTGAATGCCTTCGTGCATGTCGGCTCGGACGATATCGTCACGCTGTTCATTCACATGGCCGAAATGGGACAGGGAACAGTGACTTCGCTTTCCATGCTGCTGGCCGAAGAATTGGAGTGCGACTGGAACAGTATCCGCACGGAGTTCCCCGGAGTGGATCCGGCTTACGGTCCCTTGCAGGGAGTGTTTGGGAGCAGGAGCATCCGGACTTCGTGGGAGCCTCTGCGCAAAGCCGGCGCTTCCGCGCGCGAAATGCTGATTGAAGCGGCAGCGCAAAACTGGGGAGTCGATAGGGCCCAGTGCCGCGCCGAAAATGGAGTGGTGATCAACGCGGCCACCAACGCGCGCTTGAGCTACGGCAAGCTGGCTGAAGCCGCTGCGAAGCTTCCTGTGCCCACTAACGTCACGCTCAAGGACCCGAAACAGTTCCGGCTGATCGGCACGTCGCCCAAGCGCCTGGATACGCCGGGTAAGGTGGATGGTCGAACTTTATTCGGCATTGATGTGCGTCTGCCCGGGATGCAGTACGCGGTTATCGCACGTTGTCCCGTTTTTGGCGGCAAGGTGGCGAGTTTCGACGCGGCCAAGGCCAAGGCAGTGGCGGGCGTGAAGCAGGTGGTCGAGATCTCGAACGGTGTAGCGGTGGTGGCCGATAATACGTGGTCCGCAATGGAAGGGCGCCGAGCGTTGCAAATCCAGTGGGACGAAGGCGCCAACGCGAACGCCAACAGCGCCAGCATCCGGAAGCTTTTCGTAGACCTGGCGGAGAAGCCGGGCGCCACGGCGCGCAAGGAGGGAGACATCGAGGCTGGCTTGGCCGGCGCCGTGAAGAAAATCGAAGCAGTGTATGAAGCGCCCTATCTCGCGCATGCTCCCATGGAGCCTCTCAACTGTGTTGCGCATGTGCGGCCTGACAGTTGTGAGGTGTGGGCCTCCACGCAAATCCAGACCGCGGCGCGTGGAGTGGCTGCCAAGGTGACTGGCCTCGCACCGGAAAAAGTGCAGGTACACACCATGTATCTGGGCGGTGGTTTCGGACGCCGTGGTGGATCGGACTACATCGGCGAGGCAGTGGAAGTGGCCAAGGCGGTCGGAGGGCCGGTGAAGGTCACTTGGTCCCGTGAAGACGATTTGCAGCACGACATGTATCGGCCCGCCTCATACAGCCGTTTTGCCGCGGGCTTGGATTCCGATGGCTGGCCAGTGGCGTGGTTCACGCGTATCGCTTGCCCGTCTTTCGGCGGACTTCAAAACGGCGTGGATCGCACCGGTGTGGAGGGAGTAGCGGATATTCTCTACGGAATACCCAACATTCTGGTGGAATATCACGCCGCGGACGCCGGAATTCCCGTGAGCTATTGGCGCTCGGTGGGATACTCGCAGAACACCTTCTTCACCGAGAGTTTCGTGGACGAGCTGGCAGTGGCAGGTGGAAAAGATCCATTGGAGCTGCGCCGCCGTTTGCTCGCTAAATCGCCGCGGCTGCTGGGCGCGCTGGAACTGGCTGCCGCGAAGGCAGGCTGGGGCCAGCCTCTCCCTCACGGAAGATTCCGCGGAATCGCCGTCACGAACAACATCGGTAGCTTCAACGCGCAAGTGGCCGAGATATCGGTGAGCCAGGGAAGACTGAGGGTACATCGCGTGGTGTGCGCGGTGGATTGCGGGCAGGTGGTGAATCCGCGTGGCGTGGAGCAGCAGATCCAGAGCGGCATTGTGTTCGGCCTTACGGCTGCGCTCAAGGGCAGCATCACCATCGATCGGGGCCGCGTTCAGCAACAGAACTTCCACCAATACGATGTTTTGCGAATCGATGAAATGCCGTACGTCGAAGTACATCTGGTGCCGAGCCAGAATGCGCCCGGTGGAATTGGCGAGTCGTCGACGCCAGGGATTGCGCCGGCGGTCGCTAACGCGCTCTTTGCGGCCACGGGAAAACGCGTACGGCGGCTGCCTATTAGGGCTGAAGATCTGGCCTAGCGGGCTGTCCGCGCACGAACTTTAGCATCGAAATCCCATGCTTTCGCAGGAGTGCGAACGCGGCAAACACGAGTGTTCGCCCCACGTGCGTAGCGCACGCACCCTCGAAAACACAGGATGCGCCCTTGGGCAAGTCCTTTGTTTTCAATTCTATTGTTGCACGGTCCGCCGTGATGGGAACACTTTTGCGTGCCGCGTNNGGCAGTAGTAAAGATTCAGAGCGGACAGCCCACTAGATTTACGCAGCCGAATCTTTCAGGACGTTCTGTTTTTGCTCGTTCGCGGGAAGAATACGGTGGTCCAGCTCATTGAACAGGCCGTATCCGAAATAGGACACGATATCGGAAAGCATGATCTTATACCAGTCGCGTTGCCGCGCCGTGAATCCCTCGACGATCTCAGAGATTGACTTGGCGCCTTGGGTTCGCTGATTCACGCGGCGTTGGGAAGCCTGTTCAATGAGCGCGCGGCTGTAGTGTAAACCTGTGAGCGATTTGAGTATGATTTGGCAATTCTCAACCTCTTGCATATCCTCGATGCGAATCGTGAGGTCCGCTTTGTCGAGCGTCCAGACGTGGGAGGCGAAGATGAACGCATCATGCAGAAAGATCTGATCGATCGGGTCGTGGTCTTGAATGTCAATCCCCCAGATCTTCCGGATACTTATCCGCGATTCGGGTGGAATCTGGGAGAATGACTGGTCCCTAGGATAGACCGCCAGGCGCGTGTTGAGAATTCGTGCCGGATGGCGCACTAGCAGGGCAGTTGTAAAGGACGGCAGGCAAGCTAAATGGCCCGACCATACCGAGCCAACATCGCCGAGCACCTGGTACGCCTCATGCTTTGCGTCCCAAGCGAAATATTCGATGAACCGGATAACATCCCGGTCAGTGTACTGACTGGCAGGATAAACGTGGGCCAGAACGCCTTCGTGAGTACAGTGGACGTCGGGGTGCGCGCTCAACCTCTGAAAGCGTGGGAGCATGTGCCCGGTTAACAACCGAGGTTACTTCTCGGCATAACGACGATGCCGAAAGTGTCATCTTTGTGACCCTAACACGGTAAGGAGGCGTCGTGTGCGTTCTTTTACTTATCGTTACAGACCAGGTGAATCTCCCAGGATTGACAGAATCTTGCCAGATTGGCGCTCTCGAAATCCAAATCGTCGCGGATTCCGTAATACCCATTTGAGCGCCGGGGACGCAACGCAGTCGTCCGCGGGCCGGCGAGATTGGTCTCACAATCAGGGTATTATTGATGGCCACGCTCAGCAGAATGCGAGAGTATCGGCGAGATCGGACGATGGCGGTGGGATGCTCCCGCTAATCTTAGCCATTTACGCAGATCCCGAGGAACCTGCGCTCATCGTGCGCCTGCAGCACCGCGACCCGAAGGCTTTGGCTGAACTGTACGATAGCTACGGCCGCGCGGCCTTTGCGCTGGTGTTGCGCGTGGTGCGGGATCGAGCCATTGCGGAGGATCTGGTTCAGGAGACATTTTTGCGGGTGTGGAACCGAGCGCATTTGATCGACTCCGAGAAGGGCGCTCTCGGCCCATGGTTGCTGGCCATCGCCCGTAATCGGGCCATCGACTATTTGCGGTCATCCGCCGGACGCGAGCGCAACGCCATCGAACTGAACGAAACCGATCATGCTCCGCTGTATCGCGAAATGGAGGCTGAGATTCTGATCTCCGATCAGGCGCGGCGCGTGAGAGCAGCTATGGACAGGCTGGCTCCGAATTACCGGACCGTAATGGAGTTGGCCTATTTTGAGGGCCTGTCGCAATCGGAGATGTCGATCAAGATGGGGCAACCCCTCGGCACCATCAAGACCTGGGTGCGGACAGCGTTGCAAAGCCTGCGAAACGACCTGGGAGTGGCGGTGCCGTCATGAACTGCGACGAACTGCGCGATCACTATGATCTATACGCGTTGGGCATCGCCGAAGAACCGGAGCGGGGCGAGATTCGCGCTCACATCAACCGGGGATGCGAGGTCTGCATGGCCGGCGTGAAGCGATCGCTCGAAACTGTCGCGCTCATCGGCGCCAGCGCGCCACCGGCTGAGCCTTCGTCCCAGCTTCGCCGCCGTATTCTGGCTTCGGTTGGGTCGGACGAGCGGCGTGCGGGCTGGATACCCTGGTGGGCTGCGGGGCTGGCAATTGCGGCGCTATGCGTGGTGGCGGCGTACCTTGGTTTCAATGGGCGCGAGTACGAGAGAACAGTGGCCCGCTTGCGCTCGGAACTGCGCGAACAGACCGCCCAAATCACCAGCCTGACTGAGGCGTTTGCGATCCTATCCGGTCCCAATACTACTGAGGCGTCTTTCGGGGGAATGCAGCCCATGCCGCCCCAGGGCAAAGTGTTCCTGAACCCGGCGCGCGGCGTGTTGCTGATCGCCTCCAATCTGCCGCGCACACCCGCGAACAAAATCTATGAGATGTGGATCATACCGAAAGGCGCCAAGCCCGTTCCCGCCGGATTGTTCCAAGCGCAAGAGAATGGCAGCGCCATGCACGTTCAAGCCGGAACAGTGGACGTTCGGTCTACTGCCGCAGTGGCTGTAACGGTTGAAAACGAAGCCGGCGCCGACCAGCCTACCACCCAGCCTCTAATCGTCGCCGCAGTGCCGCCAGCGCCCCGATAGATCTAGGGGTGAAAGGGCCGTAGTCCCTATCCTTCCCTGATGTTGCTGACGATTAGACAGTAAGAGACGGATAAGGAGACCGCCCCAGAGCGTGAGCCTACCAATTTCAGAACATTGTGAAATCTGCAAAACCGAGACCAAGCGGTGCGAATACTACCCGAAAGGCCGGAGCCGGCAGCATGGCAAGTGCCTGCAGTGTGACGCCAACGATCCAAAACGTCTGGAAGGTTATCGGAAGAGAGATCCCCGATACTGCGTTGAGTGCGACCGGGCGTGTGTAACTGAGAAAAATATCCGCGCCGGTGTGCCGGTCTGATTTTTCACATTTCGTACAATCTGTTTACATCACTTTTACATCTGCGTGGAAACATTCGCCGATATCATGGCGTCCTTCCCACATGCGTAAACTGTTCCTGTTCGTTTTTGTTGCCGGCTCCCTCTCAGCCCAAAACTCTTATTTGGTTCACAATTTAGTTTCTGACGTCGCCGGGATGGCGGACAATATGGACCCCAATCTGATAAATCCTTGGGGAAACGGTTTCAGTTCGGGAAGCCCGTTCTGGATCGGCAACAACGGAACCGGAACTTCCACGCTCTATACCGATACTGGCGCGGCGATTCCGCTGGTGGTGAAGATACCAGCGGCGGGGGGCGCCACGACTCCGGGAAAAGTCACGGGCGTGATTTACAACGGAAACGCAAATGCTTTCCTAGTCAGTGGGCAAACGCCGTCGTTCATATTCTGCTCCGAAGACGGTGTTATCTCCGGATGGAGCCCCAAGGTGAACATGACGGCTGCGCAGATTATGATAGATAAGTCTGCGTCCGGAGCCCAATATAAAGGTTGCGCACTGGGCGGTACTGCGACCGCGCCGATCCTCTATGCGGCCGACTACGGCACTGGCAAGGTTGTGGCGTGGGACATGAACCTGAAGCCGGTTGTGGTGGGCTTCGTCAATGGGGCGATCCCATCCGGCTTCGTGCCATTTAATATCCAAAATCTTGCTGGAACGTTGTATGTTGCGTACGCCCCGCAATCCAGTATGGTTGCGAGTGGTTCTCCGTACGCCACTGTCGGCGGTGGATACGTCTCGACATACGACATGACAGGAGCGATATTGGCCAACTTGAGCGGGTCCACGGTATTTAATTATCCCTGGGGAATGGCGATTGCGCCAGTGACATTCGGAAAGTACGCCAACATGGTGCTAGTTGGAAATTTTGGCGACGGCAAGATTAACGCTTTCGACCCGAAGTCGGGCGCGATGATGGGGACTTTGGAGGACAGCACAGGCAATCCGATCGCAATAAGTGGACTGTGGTCGTTAAATTTCGGCAACGGCAAGGCGTCGGATTCGGCGACCCTGTATTTCACGGCTGGCATTCAAAATGAAACCCACGGTTTGTTAGGAAGCATTCAAGCGGCGCCGTCGTTCACAGCCGCGGGAATTCAGAACGCCGCGAGTTCAGGCGCCACCGTCGGGCCGAACTCCTTTGTCGCCATTTTTGGCGGCGGACTGGCCGCGACCACGCATAAGTGGGGAGGCACCGATTTTGTTAACGGTGCGTTGCCTACGACATTGCAGGGTGTCGGCGTAAGCATCAATGGAGAACCTGCTTACATTGACTACATCAGCCCGGTCCAGATCGACATTCTGGTTCCTCCCGACGTACCCGCGGGTCCGGTGCAGATTCAGGTGACGAATAATGGCCTCCAGAGCGCAATGATATCGGCCACCATGGCGGCGGTGGCGCCGGCCTTCTTCGACTTTGGTCCTGTGAATGCGGCCGGCAATCAGTACATCGCTGCCACCCACTCCGACGGCACGGCAGGCGGACCGCCTAACTATGTCTCAGGCGTTACCAGCACGCCCTTCACGGAAGGCGAAATCATCATACTCTACGGCACTGGGTTCGGCGCCACAAATCCGCCAGTGCCCAACGGCAAACTGATCACAACTGCAGCGCCGCTGGCAACAACGCCCACAGTGACCATCGGCGGCCTCACCGCTGAGGTGCAATTCGCGGGTGTATCGGAAGCTGGTCTCTACCAGTTCAACGTCGTGGTCCCGAAGGGATTGACGCCTGGCACGACGGCGAATATCGATGTTCCCGTGGTGATCGATCTGGGTGGCGGCGCGAAGACGCAGTCCAACGCGGTGATTTCGGTTGTCAATCCATCGACGTAACAACCGGTCGCTTACGCTCGCGGTTCGGAAAGAGAGCGTTACCGAACCGCGACCGTGAGGGAGTCGGCGCCTTGAGTCTACTTGCCAAACTCAACGTGCAGGCGGATGGATTCCACCCACACTGGGCCGCGATCACGGTTGTAGGCCGGATTCTGGATGTGCTGCAAGTCGAAAGTTGTCGAGAAGCCTTTAAAAAGCCGAGCGTTGTAATAGCTCTCCCAAATATTCTCCGTTCCGTAGTTCAACTTTCCATCGCCGATCAGAAAGTCGTACCCGCCCAGTGCCAGATACTCCCTATGAACCGCCGAGAGGCCGCTCACAGTTAGCTCGCTCGCCACCACATCGTTCTTGCGCTTCCACTTCGTTCCGGTCAGAGAGACGCCGCCGGTAGCCAACCGGTCGATCGCTGTGAAAGCAAAACTCTCAGTTTTTCCATCGTTCCAGCCCAGCCGAGCGAAGACTCCGAAGTCCTTCGTGATTTCCTGATCCATACTGAGGCCGGCGCCGTACTTCAAGGTTCCATTTTTGCGAGTAGCTGTGACATCGGGACGCGTACCGGTCTCTTCGCTCAACGCGATGGCCTCGGCGTAGTTTCCGGCTCGCGCGTGGTTCGCGTATTCAAGCAAACGAAGCGCGCCCGGATGCCCGCCGATCGAATAGCGCCGTTCTTCTTCGAACGTATCTCCGCGGTTGACCAGAATCCGGCGATCGAAGCGAAGACCATTCGCGATTCTCGGTTCGGCTGCGCTTGCGTAGCGCAGCGACCAGTTTTTGGTGTGGAATTCATGCACCCAGCCCCAGGTGTAGCCGCGCGTGTCGGCCGGATAATCCCAGGCGCCGTTGTACATGACGGCCCAACCCATAAATTGCGTCCGGGGATCGTGCGAGTAGCGGTTTTGGTCAAAGAAATCGGTAAGCGTGAATCTGCCGACTGTGATGCTGTAGCGAGTCATCGGCCGTTCGCCCGCCAGCTGATTCTCGTCGCTCTCTATTTTTTCCTTGTCCGGTCCAAATCCGAAGTCCTGCGTGATATATAACCGCGCGATGTAAGGTTTGGGTGTGGCGCTGGCCACTCGCGGCAGTTCGCCGTTGGTGGAGTTCGCGACTCCGTTTACGCCGCTGAATCCCTTGCCGCCGGCGATCTCCGGATCGAAGACGAACAGAGTATTCTGGGCCAGCCGAAAAGCGAAGAACAGCGTAATGGTGAGCGAAACGTCGCGCTCCGGATAGTCCTGAAGGCTGAATGGACCTGCATACGGCGAGTTAAAAGTTCCATGGTACTGGCCGATAGTAGTGGCTTGGTAATAAAGATTCCATCGCTGGAAAGTCTGGTCATCCGGCGGCGACGACGGCGGTGAAGGCTCTGGCGTAGTCTGTGCAAGGGCTACGGCGCAGGCGAACAGAACTAGGGCTGCAGAGCGACAAGGCGGCATGGCTCTCATTAAATTGCGCGCGCCGAGCCGCATGTGGAACACCTGCCGGCAAGTTACGCTTTCACCATTATGTACGACATTCGCGGGTCAAAGTGTAACAGTCTGATGACTGGCACGTACGAAAAACCGAGCCGCGACCGGCAGGAAGCGCTATCCGAACTTGAGAAGTAGCGGCACTCGTGGTATCGCTCCCTGCCGGTCGCGGCTCGGCTACACCCTCGAAAGGCTCCACATTTATGTCGCCCACGTCAATTCAAAATCTCGCTCAAGATGCGTCCGATGGATCCTGAGGGCTGCTCTACTTTGAGTATCTCCGCGAGCGTGGGGGCAATGTCGTTCACCGCGATGCGCGTGGAATACTTGCCGGGCTTGATTCCGGGTCCCAGGAAAATCACGGGAACATGATTGTCGTAATCGTAAGGCGTGCCGTGTGAGGTGCCGGTTGCCTCGAACAGATAATACGGCTCTTGCAGCACAAACAAGTCGCCTGACCTCTGGCCGAAGAATCCGACACTGAAGGCGCGGCTGATTTCGTCGTGCTGGACCGCGCCGTCGACCAACTGGCTGCGGGTATAGACGCGCGCGATGTGATGCTGTTCGAGCCCGGCTTCGGCCGCGACGAGCTCCACTTCGGCCGGGTCCAGCTTCTGCGCGCGAATGAGATCCTGGTTGAAATACAACATGCCGCCGGAGCTGGCTAGCAGCCACTTGCCTGGTCCGAAGCGCTTGGCGAGGGCATCCGTGATTTTCGCGGTGAGTTCGCCTCCGTTGAGACGTCCGCCCGGCATCTTGCGCGCCTGATTCACTTCCGGAACCGGCGCGACTCCGTGATCGGCGGTCAGAATCACGAGCGTGTTGCCCGCGCCAATTCGCCCGTCGATCGCATCGAAGAGCTTGCCCAACAGCCGGTCAGTGCGGATAGAGATATCGCGCACGGCTGGATCGTCTGGCCCCACCGCGTGCCCTACATAGTCGTTAGAGGAAAAGCTGACCGCCAGCACATCGGTGGACGCGTGATGGCCGAGATTCTCTCCCTCCAGCGCACGCTCGGCAAATTCCTCGATCATCTCGTTGCCCCACGGCGTGGCTTCGATCGATCCACAGAAGCGGACGCCGGTGTCCTTGGTCATGCTGCAGAACGGCTTCGCCGAATCGCCTTTGGCGTCAAATGGCAGCCACTTCGCGCCGGCATAGCGCGCGGCGGGCTGCTCCTGATTCAATTTCTTCGCCCAGTCCGGCAATTCGCCGCGATAGTAGGAGCTGGTGACCCATGCGTTGGCATGATCGTCGTACCAGTAGGCGCCATCGGCCATGTGGCCGGCGGGTAGAATCGCGCTGCGATCCTTGATGGAAATGCCGATTACCCTGGATTCGCCACGCTGTATCTTCAACTCATCGCCGACAGTGCTCACAAGCAGGCGGCGTGGCGACGAGCCGGCGCGATCGGTATTTCCGCCCACCAGCTTGGTTGCTGGATCGGAAACGCTGGTAACCGTTTGGCCACTTTCCCGGTCGTACCACTCGTTGGCGATGATGCCGCTGATAGATGGGGTGGCGCCGGTTAAGAAAGTGCCATGACCCACAGCCGTCACCGTGGCGGCATGCAGGTAGTGGGCGTCCGTGAAAACAGCGCCATTATCGAGCATGCGCGCTAAGCCCGAGTGATAATCCGCGCGAAAGCGCAGCAGGTAATCGTAGCGGAACTGATCGATCACAATCGCCAGAACAAGCTTGGGAGGAGCTGCCGGGAGGAGGGCGGCGGCAACGAGGAACGTGAGCAGCAGGCGTGCGAGGCAGAACTTGCTCGTTTCTCGTTTCTCGTTTCTCGTTAGGAAACGAGCCCGGTAACCAGAAACGAGAAACGAGAAACGAGAAACCAGAAACGGTATTTTATTCATATCGCAACGCTACCATGGGATCCACTTTGATCGCCCGCAAGGCCGGAATCAGGCTGGCCGCGAGTGCAATAACCAGGATCAGGAGCGCGGTAGCGGCGAACGTCAACGGATCGGCCGCATTCACGCCGAAGAGCAACTTCGAAATGACACGCGTGGCGCCTAAGGCCAGCACCAGTCCAATCCCGACGCCCAGGGCTGCCAGCATCACGGTCTGGCCCAGTATCAGCTTGAGCACGTCGATCTTGCGCGCGCCCAGCGCCATTCGAACGCCCAACTCGTTGGTGCGCCGCGCTACCGAATAGGCGGTCACTCCGTACAAGCCGATGGCAGCCAGTATCAGCGCCACGCCGGCGAAGGCGCCCAGCAGGGCGGTGCGGAAACGCGGCTGCGCGAGCGAAGAATCGAGCAGCGATTCCATGGTGTGGACGTTGAATACGGCGAGGCTGGTATCCATCTTCTGCACCTCGCCACGCGCGGCCGCGGCAAGCGAAGCCGGTTCGGCGTTGGTGCGCAGGGCCGCGGTCATGGTCCCCTCCACGAAGCTCATCCACGGCGGGGGCACTTGCAAATAGTGGTAGTAGGTTTCGGGTTTGTCCTTGGCGTCTAAGCCTGAGTGCTTCACGTCCCGGACGATTCCCACAATGGTGCACCAGGCGCTGCCGTCCAACCCCGCTTTTATGCGCTTGCCGAGCGCGTCATCGCCCGGAAAAAAAGTACGTGCCAGAGTCTCGTTGATCAACACCACGCCGGGGGTATTTTCTCCATCCGTCCGGTCGAAATGGCGGCCGCGGATAAGCGGGATGCCCAAAGCATCGAAGTAGTCCGCGCTCACGGCGCGATACTGCGCGCGCGGCTGGTCCGCGCTGGCCTGGACCGGCCGGTTTTCGATAGTAAAATTCAGGCTGGTGTCATCGCCCGTGCTTAACGGGACCTTGCGCGCAATTCCGGCGAACTGCACACCAGGCAAAGTCTCGAATCGTTCCAGGAGCTGTTTGTAAAACAAGCCCACCTTGAAATCCGAATAGCGGCTCTCGGGCAAGGCGATCTGCATGGTCAGAACGTGATCTGGCCGGAAACCGGGATTCACGCTTTGGAGTTGGGCGAAGCTGCGAATCAGCAATCCCGCCCCGGTCAGCAGCACCACGCAGGCAGCCATTTCCGAAACCACCAGTGCGTTGCGAAAACGGGCGCTCGCGGGACCACCCGTGGCGCCACGGCCGGTGGACCTGAGAATGGAGTTGAGATCCGACCGCATGCTGCCCAAAGCCGGCGCGAGTCCAAAGATGATTCCGGTGGCAATGGAAACCAACAGAGTGAAGGCGAGCACACGCCAGTCCACGTTGATCTCTGTCAGGCGTGGAAGCGTGGCTGGTCCGAGTTGCTTCAGTAATGAGACGCTCCAGGCCGCCAGCAACAAGCCCAGCAGTCCCCCCGCCAGCGCCATGAGAACGCTCTCGGTGAGCAACTGTCGGACCAGGCGCGCCGGATTTGCGCCAAGCGCGGAACGCAGAGCGATTTCTTTTTCGCGGCTACCGGCGCGCGCCAGTAAAAGATTTGCCACATTCGCGCAAGCGATCAGCAGCACGAACAGCACCGCGCCGAGCAGCATCCACAGCGTGGTGCGAATATTGCCTATCATTTGATCGCGCAGCGGCACCACGATGGCGCTGTAGCCAGCATTGGCGTCCGGATCCTGCAGTTCCAAACGGCGGGCGATGGATCGCATCTCGCTTTGCGCCTGATCCAGGGTGGCGCCGGGCTTCAGATGGGCAAGCACGCGCAGCGTCCGGACGGCTGTGTTCCTTGGATCGAGCTCTTTTGCGTCCAGCGTATAAGGAATCCAAAGGTCGGAGGGCGAATCGAGCAAATGGAATTCCGGCGGCGTCACGCCCACTACCGTATAGCTGATGCCATCCAGAGTGAGTGCTTTTCCCAACACAGACCGATCGCTCCCAAAGCGGCGCTGCCACAAGCCGTAGCTCAGTACGGCTACCAGATTCCTGCCCGGCTGGTTTTCGTCGTGAGAAAATGTACGGCCCACGGCCGGCTTTGCTCCCAACATCTCGAACGCACCGGGTGAGATCAGGATGGTCTCCACGCGCTCCGGCAGCTCACCGCCCGCCAGGACCCGAGGCTCCGCGCGCAACGCTGCCATCTGATCGAAGACGCGGTTCTGCTCTACCCAAGTGCGATACTCCGAGGGAGAAACCAGCTCCTGTTTAATTCCGCGGCTTAATTTGGTTTCCCAAACCACCACCAAACGGCCGGGATCCTGATAGGGGAGAGGACGCAGCAAGACGCCATTCACCACGCTGAAGATAGCGCTGTTGGCCCCGATTCCGAAACTCAGAGCGATTAGCGCAACCAGTGTTGATGCGGGGCTCTTGAGCAACATCCGCACGCCGTATCGAATGTCGTTAGTCAGAGCGGGCATGGCAGCCTGTTATGAATCCTACATTGTATACCCGAGACAGCGGGGGCTTGTTGAAATACGATCGCAGACCTGCGAGCTGCGCCAGTACAAAAACGAAACGGACCGCATAAGCCACCGAGCTTTGCCCCGGTCGCTGTTGCGGTCCGTTTTCGTTTGGTTTTACTTTAGAAGTGCGTTTGATCCTAGGTGCCCCAAACGGCGATTCCAGCTTTGATCTTGGTCTTGGTTCTCATTGCCTTTTTTCTCCTTTATATTATTTCTGCGGGTGCGGTTTAAATCGCCGCGTGACAACGGTAGGATTGTCACGCGGCTTGGATACCTAGGTGCCCCAAACAGCGATACCGGCTTTGATCTTAGTCTTGGTCTTCATTGCTCGATCCTCCTTGCTTTGATTGGCCTTACGAACGCCTTCTCTAAGTGCAACTGCGATGCCAACAGTACCATGACCTTCAACTGTCATGTACTAAGTAGATGGAAACGATTGAAGACGAAGGAGAATATCCACTTTGTCGCGGAGTCTGTTACAGAGCTTCTAAGGTCGCTAAGGTGTTTCTAGGCTATCTGATCGGATAGAGGCCCTATCTCCTGAGATAGGGTATTCGCCTTATGACGCAGTTGGCAAGCGGATCGAGGAGC
>PMUN01000102.1 GCA_003166875.1 Bryobacterales bacterium
GGAAATCGCGGCCGCTGTAGCGATATGTCAGCTTGGTGTGATCGATGCCCAGCAGATATAGCACGGTGGCGTGTAGATCGTGCACATGGACCGGTTTTTCCACGGCCTTGAATCCAAACTCGTCCGTGGCGCCGTAAGTTGTGCCGCCTTTCACGCCGCCGCCNNAATTCCGATCCGCAAACCACCAGCGTGTCCTTTAACAGGCCACGCGATTTCAGATCTTTGATCACGGCGGCAAACGGCTGGTCGGAATCCTTCGCGTTCTTGCGATGCGCCTGGATATCGGAGTGCGCGTCCCACGGGTCGCCTTTGGCATAGTAAACCTGCACCATGCGCACACCTTTTTCCACTAACCGCACCGCCAGCAGGCAGCCGCGCGCCGTGCTGCCTGGTCCATAAAGCTTCAGCGTGGCTTCGCTCTCCTTGCGAATGTCGAAGACTTCCGGAGCTTCCGTTTGCATGCGGTAAGCCGTCTCCATGCTCTTGATGGTGGCGTCGAGCTGCGGATCCTGAATCGATTCGCGCTCAATCCGCATGCGATCCAGCTTCTCCAATAAATCCAGCTCGCGGCGCTGCTCGGGAAGGCTGAACTTGTCGTTGTAGATGTACGAAATCGCTTTCTTGGGATCGAACTTTTTGTCTACCAGCGACTCGGTCTGTTTTTCCAAAACTTTATCGGAAATATAGGTGCCTTGGTGAACAGCGGGCAGGAAGGCATTGTTCCACAGCGGCGGTCCCACGGTGGTGGGAACGTCCGGACACAACACCACGTAGCCTGGCAGGTTCTTGTTCTCAGTCCCCAATCCGTAAGTGAGCCACGCTCCAATGGACGGCCGTCCCACCTGGCTGTGGCCGGTGTTCATCATCAGCATGGACGGCTCGTGATTCGGGATATCGGTATAGACAGAGCGGATGAAGCAGATGTCGTCTACGCATTCGCCCACATAAGGGAACAGCTCGCTCACTTCCATACCGCATTTCCCGTACTTCTTGAACTGGAACGGCGATTTCATCAGAGTGCCGGTCTTGCGTTCGGTGGCGACACTGCCACCCGGAAGCGGCTGTCCGTGATATTTCTCGAGCGCCGGTTTCGGATCGAAGCTGTCCACTTGCGATAATCCGCCGTTCATATAGAGAAAAATCACGCGCTTGGCGTGGGGTGCGAAATCCAGTTTGCGAGGCTCGATGCCGCCCTCTGCATCAGTGTCTACGCCTGCCTTGGCCAGCGAGTCTGAGATCATCCCGGCGAACGCCATCATCCCGAATCCGTTACCGATGCGGCAAAGCGCGTCGCGCCGGTTCAACGGCATTCCCGATTTATGCGGCCTCATACTGGACACTCCTCGATAAGTTTGGTGAAACAAACGCTAACCGACTCCCTTACGGTCGCGGCTCAGAATCGATTACCGAGCCGCGACCGTTAGGGAGTCGGTGCCTAATTCACAAACAAAAATTCGCTCGAGCTCAACAATACTTTCGTGTACCGGCCCCAGGTAGTGACAGGAAGCGGCGGCTTTTTCTCTTCGGTTTTCCCTTTGCCGGGGCCGACTACGCCGGCCATCATTCCGTCCGGCGAGATCTCGTCGTCAGCGGGCGTCGGTTCGGGAACTTTGTCGGCGCCTTTCTTGTCCTTCTCAGCCTTTTCCTTTTTCTCTTTCTCTGCCTTCCGCTCTTCGTATTCTTTCAGCGGCTCAGTGCGAAGATATTCAAGCCCCATCTTTACCTCTTCCGGAGTCGCCTCCCGGCCATAAACCAGCCGGTAAACTTTTTGGATGCGCGCCGTATTGTCAGGCTCCGAAGCTACGCGCTGCGCCAGGTGCTCGGCCTGCTGCTGGACAAAATCGCTATTCATGAAGAACAGCCGCTGCAGAGGAACGGTGGTGGCAAAACGCTTTTCGGCCGATAGATTCGGACTCGGGAAATCGAACAGTTGCAGATATTCATCAAGCCGGTAGCGGCTCACTTTGCCATAGACGGTGCGGCGCGTGTAGTCCGGCTTTAGAGGTTCGGACGGCCCACCGATCTTCATATCCAGATCTCCTGCGGCAGCCAGAATGGAATCGCGAATCTGCTCCGCGTCCATGCGATGGCGATTGGCGCGCCAATAAAACCGGTTCGCGGGATCTTTGTCGAGGTTCTCCTTCACGCCTTCATCGCTCAGTTGATAAACCGCGCTGAGCAAAATCTCGCGATGCAGCTTCTTCACCGACATTCCGTTATCGACGAACCACTTCGCCAGGTACTCCAGCAGTTCCGGATCGGTGGGGCGCTCGCCCATGATGCCGAAATTGCTGGGTGTATCCACGATTCCCGTGCCGAAATGCGCGCGCCAGATGCGATTGACAATCACGCGCATTGCGATCGGCTGCTTGACAATCTGTTCGGCCAGATCCAGGCGGCCACTTCCGTGATTCAGCGGGATCGGATCGTTGCTCAGTACCGAAAGGAAATGCCGTGGAACTTCGTCTCCCAGATTGAACGGACTGCCGCGTAAGTTGAGCTTAGGCTCCTGGATTTTCTCGGCTTCCGTCACGCCGTGCACGTACGGAAAATGCGGCGGCAGATCTTTTTTCATGGCTTCGATATCGGCGCGCAACGCATCGATGTACGCTCGCCGCTCCGCGCTCAACTGCCGTTCGAGCGACCAGCCTCGGAACGCCAGCAAGCCGGGTTTAACGCGCTCGGGCGCCTGCTGTGGATCGTCGCCCTCACCCAAATCGCGCACGAAAACATCCACCCACAGGTTCATCTTCTCAATGGGCATCGTCTTCAGCTCCAGGCCGCAGCCGGGACAGAAATCGTCGTTGGTAACGAACTCGTTGGGTAAATTGGCCCGTTTTTTCTTCTTGGTGGTGGGCAGCGCCTTGGCCTCGATGATCTCGTTCTCGTCTTTGATCTCGTGCCGCTCGAACATAATGCCGGTCAGCGTCTTCTGGAACTCGTCGCCCAGCTTTTTCGCTTCGTCCTTGGCGCCGCCACGCTTGATCATTTCCTGCCAGGCCATCAAATACGGATAGTTCTTGGGCGGCTTGGCCAGGAACCGTATCCAGCGCTCGAACAACTCGTAATCCAGCTTGTCCTGCTGCACTACCACGGCCAGCTCCGCTTTTTCGGGTCCGGCCACTTTCCAAACCGACTGCATGTATTTGGAGGCCTGAAACGCCAGCGTCTCGCCGAGCTGTTTGCTCTCGGTACTCATGAAATCGTCGAGCAGCTCTTCGCGCGCTTCAATCTGTTTCTCGTTTTTCTTGTATTCCTCGTGCACGCTCTTCGGCACCAGCGGATACTCGTGATACACCGTGTTCAGGAAAACGCCCGAGAGCGCGTAATAATCCTTCGTCGGGATGGGATCGTACTTATGGTTGTGGCAGCGCGCGCACCCGACTGTCAGACCCAGGAATCCGCGCGACACAACATCCACGCGATCGTGCCGCTCATCGGCGCGAGTCACTTCCACCGAGCCGTTGTCGTAGAACCACGGGCCTTGCCCCAGGAATCCGAGCGCGGGAAGCATTTTGGCGCGCGAGTTTTCTTCCATGAGATCGGCCGCCAGTTGCGCCTTCACGAAAACGTCGAAAGGCATGTCGTCGTTGAACGCTTTGATCACCCAATCGCGATAGAGATACGCCTCGGGATAGGGATTGTAGCCACGGCGCATCGGATCGAGGCTCCGGTAGTCGTCTTCTCCGAAGCGAGCGACATCCAGCCAGAATCTGCCCCAACGCTCGCCGTATTGCGGCGACGCGAGCAGCCGATCCACAACTTTCGCGAACGCTTCGGGCGTCTGGTCCTTTTCAAACGATTCGATCTCTTCAAAGGTGGGCGGGAGGCCGGTTAAATCCAGAGTGACGCGCCGGATCAAAGTTCGCTTGTCCGCCGGCGCCACCGGTTTCAGTGCCTCATGTTCCAGTTTCGCGAGTACGAACCGATCAATATCCGTCTTTGCCCAGGCGGCATCCTTGGGCGCGGGCGCAGGCGTTGTCTTCAGCGGCTGAAACGACCAGAATGCGCGCTGTTCTGGCGTGATCACATACTCGCCAGCTTTCGGACTCACCACCGGCGTCGCCGACTCAGGCCAATTCGCGCCGGCCTTCACCCACGCGGCTAGATCCAGGATTTCCTGATCCTTGAGTTTGCCGCCCATGGGCATCTTGAGTTTCGGATTGGTCTGCCGGACGGCTTGGATCAGGAGGCTTTTATCGGGATCGCCCGGAACCATGGCCGCGCCGGACTTTCCGCCTTTGAGGATGCTCTCACGGCTATCCAGGCGCAGCCCGCCGAGCGCTGACGCGGCATGACAGGTGAAACAATTGTTGACCAGAACCGGCCGGATTCGAGCCTCGAAGAAGTCCGGGCTATCCGGCGCGGAAGTGGCTGCCAACGCGACTGCGGTGCATGCAATGAGTGCTCCAGCGATGCGAGAGGTTAGGCCGCTTGACATCTTCTTCATAGTATAAAGGAGTAGCAAAATGAATCCTCGCCAGATGGCACTAATTGCTTTCGCGCTAGTACTTCAAGGGCAGGAGAAGCCGGCCAAACCGGGGGTCAAGACGCCCGGCGTTCAGATACCCATTGCGGCGCTGAAGCCCGAGACGGTGTTCGAGGTGCCGGGCACACCGGATTGGATCGTGGTTGGAGATGCCGTCTGGATCTCCAACAAGCCAAAGAATAGTGTAGCGCGCATCGATCCGAAAACGAACAAGATTGCCGAGACGGTGACCGTAGGCAAAGCGCCGTGCTCAGGGCTCGCCATCGGATTCGACAGCCTGTGGGTTCCGAATTGCGGCGACAAAACCCTGTCGCGAGTGGACCTGAAAACCAACAAAGTGACCGTCACTTTCCCGATTGGGATTGGCGACTCGGAGGGCGGCCTCGCGGTCAGTCCGGATAGCGTCTGGATGATGACGGACAAAAACGGAACGCTGGCGCGCATCGACCCATCCACTAATAAAGTTGTTGCTGAAATCTATGTGGCTCGCGGCTCGTATACGGTGGCCTTCGGCGAGGGCGCTGTCTGGGTAACCAGCACCTTGGGAAACCTGGTGAGCCGCGTGGATCCAAATACCAACCTGGTTACCGACACAATTCCGGTGGGCAAAGCCCCTCGATTCCTGGCGGTAGGCGAAGGCGCCGTATGGACGCTCAATCAGACCGACGGCACGGTTTCAAGAATCGACCCCAAGACCAATAAAGTGGTCGCGACCATTGAAGTTGGAGTCCCGGGCGAGGGAGGCGACATCGCGGCGGGCGAAGGATCGGTGTGGGTGACATCGTTCGGATTTCCGATATCGCGAATCGATCCGGCTACCAACAAAGTGGTCCAGCAATTCGTGGGTAAAGGCGGCGACGCGCTACGAGTGGGCCTGGGTTCGGTGTGGCTGTCGAATTTCGAGGCCGGAACGGTGTGGCGGATCGATCCCAAGCGGATCGTGGCAACTCTTACGGAATAAATATGGCCACGGATGCACACGGATGCACACAGATAGGATTCGTCTTATCCGTGTTTATCCGTGGCTAAGTGTTTCCTAAGTCGTTTTCCTGGCTCAAGTTCGGCCCCGAAACGGTCGAAGAGCCAATAGGTGCGTCTTCCAGTCTTTCTCGCTTGCTGTGCCCTCGTCCTGGCTCGTTCCGCCGGAGCCATTACGGTCAAGGATAGCCGCGTAACTGCTTCTGTTAGCGAGGAATCCTGCCGCGTTCCCAAAGCGGCCAGCTTGTTTCAGCCTACCGATCGTCAGGCATTCCTTTGGTTCCAAGCTCGGCAGGTCCGGTCCGGCGACCAATTGCATGTGGAATGGTTGGACCCTTCCGGCGCCGTCTCCACCTCGGCCGACTACGGAGAACTCCCCGACGCCGCTGAGCTGTGCTTTACGTCGCAACTCCCGATCGCCGGATTCGCGCCTGCTTCGCAGCCGGGCAACTGGACGGTCCGCGTTCTTTCAAGCGGTCGGCCGTTGTTTTCCCGCGCTTTCCAAATTGCCGCGAACACCGATGCCGGTGGTCCGACCGTAACTGGAGTGACGTGGTCCGGCGTGCGCGCGCAGGAAATCGATTTCACGGTGACGGGCAAAAACTTTCAGCCGAATCCGCTGGTCTTCATCGCGCAGTATACGCGTTCGGGCGGATGGACCTACCTGGCCAGTCTCCAGCCACGATCCATGACGCCCAACCAACTGACGGTGCATTACCCTGGCCTGCCGGCGAACGAATACTTGGTGATGGTGCAGAATCCCGATCAACGCATGAGCCGGCCGATGCCGTTTGTGATCGCGACGGAAGGCTACAAGCTGCCGACAGCCGCGGGCGAACCGTGGGTGATCACGCAAGGCCCCTACGGCACGTTCTCGCATTGGGGAAATGCGCTGCATGCTTTTGATATCGCGCCGCAGTCCGGCCGTTGCATCGTGGCGATGAAGGGAGGCGTGGCTTACACGCACGATCTCGGCCTCGCGCAGGATCATCATCACCGAAGTTTCGGAAATTACATTACGATCGATCACGGCAATGGCGAGTTCAGCCACTACGCGCATCTCGCCACCGGCTCGTTTGTAGTCGAGAACGGGCAGCGCGTGGAGCAAGGACAGGGGCTCGCAACGGTGGGCAACAGTGGTTACACGCTCGGCGAAGGCGGCGGATACCATGTGCACGTCAGCGTGACGCGCGGCCTGGCTATTTCCTCGCCCAGCGTTCCTTTTCAGTTTCAGGATCTTCCGAATGCTTCGCGCGCGATTAATCGAACGGTGGTCTCCGCCAACGCTTCGCCTCTCTGCAATTGTCGCGATCGGCATCCCGGTGCAGCCGTCGTGGCGCGAAAATCCTTCGAGCAGCAGTTTTCCGGACAAGTTTCAGTCGCGCAATGGTGGAGCGAAGTGGTTACCGTGCCGAAGGGATCGAAGATGTTCGAAGTCAGTCTCTCATGGCCCGGCTCAAATGATTCGCTGGACCTGCACCTGGTGAGTCCGAGCGGTCGCCACTACGGTTGGTACGGCGACACCACCGGCTACTCGGGATCGAAAACCAATCCGCAGGAATTCCATTTACCCAAACCAGAAATCGGCATGTGGCGGATTTCGGTGGAAGGCGTGCGGGGATCGGGGCCGATCGAGTTCGGAGTGGAGACGACGGGCCGGAAGCCGAGTCCGCAATTGGTGGCCTCGAGCGCAGGTCAGGAATAGCGGTGGCCGTGGCGCGGCCTTTAGGCTGCCGCATCGAGACTCGTCTCGATGGCCGGGCGCTCGGAAAGCACAGATAGAAAAGCGTCGAGATGAGTCTCGACGCAGCTGACACGAGTGTCAGCGCCACGTGATGTTGATCAGGGTCCTGCCCTGTTTACGTCACCCCAACTTCGCTTTCAATAATTCATTCACCGCGGCCGGATTCGCTTGCCCCTTGCTCACTTTCATGACTTGACCAACCAGATATCCGATGACCGTCGTTTTTCCGGATTTGTATTGCTCCACTTGCTTCGAATTCGCGGCGATCACTTCGTCGATGATTTTTTCGAGCGCGCCAGTGTCCGAGATCTGCCGCAAGCCTTCGCTATCAATAATCTCCTGCGGCGATCTCCCGGTCGCAATCATTTTGGCGAAGATGTCCTTGGCCATCTTGCCGCTGATCTCGCGCTCGTTGATCTTTCGGACCAGCGTGCCTACCGCCTCAGGCGCTATTTTCTCGAAAGCGTCGGGCAAGGCCATCAGTTCGGTGATGATCCAGTTCGCCGTGCCTTGCGGATCGCCCGAGACCTCATTGGCCTTCTCAAAATACTCAGTCACGGACTGCGTAGCCGTCAGCACTTGCACCTGATAGTCGCTCAGCGAGAGCTTCCCAAGCTTCTCGCGTTTTGCTCGCGGAAGTTCCGGCATCGCTTCCCGAATCCGGCCGAGCCATTCGTCGCTCACTTGCAGCGGAACCAGATCCGGTTCCGGAAAGTAACGATAATCGTGCGCGTGTTCCTTGCTGCGCATCCCCACCGTCTCGCCGGTGCTCACGTTATATGACCGCGTCTCCTGTTCTACGCGCCCGCCGCTCTCGAGCACAGCCACTTGCCGCGCGATCTCGTAATCCAACGCCATCTTGGCGAACCGGAATGAGTTCAGGTTTTTCACTTCCGCCTTGGTGCCGAATTTGTCGGCGCCCTTCAAGCGCACCGATACGTTGGCGTCGCAGCGCAGTTGGCCTTTCTCCATGTCGCACTCGGAAACGCCCACATACTGCATCACCAGCTTGAGTTCAGAAAGATATTGGTAGGCCTCCTCCGACGATCGCAAATCCGGTTCGCTCACGATTTCAATCAGCGGCGTACCGCTGCGGTTGAGATCCACGTAGGTGTACCGGTCGGAGTCCTTGAAGCCATCGTGGATGCTCTTGCCGGCGTCGTCCTCCATGTGAACGCGCGTCACGCCGATCACCTTTTTCGCGCCATCCGCGGTAATCTCCAACTCGCCGCGCTCAGCCAGCGGCTGATCGTATTGCGAGATCTGGTAGCCCTTGGGAAGGTCTGGGTAAAAATAGTTCTTGCGCGCGAATCGCGAAAAGGAATTGACGGTGCAATGCATGGCCAGAGCGGCCTGGATAGCCATCTGCAGGGCTCGGGCGTTCAATACCGGCAGCGCGCCGGGAAGGCCCAGACATACCGGACAAACATTCGTGTTAGGCGGCGCGCCAAACCCAGTAGGACAGCCGCAGAAGATTTTGGTGCGGGTGTTGAGCTGGACATGCACCTCCAGCCCGATCACCGGCTCGTACTTCGCAATCTCTTCCGGCGTAGCTACGCCCAAAACACCTGAGGCCATGCTTCATTATAGGAAGACTATTCCTAGCGAACGTCTGCCAGTGGGTCAGTTTGATTGTGGGGCAGGATGGCATCCTGCGACGGGTTGCTAACCCGCCTTGAGTTTGCAGGTTACCAACCTGCCCCACACTAAGAAACTCACCCACTACCGAAGATCGGCCAGGATTTCAGACTTGGCCTCGGCCAGGTGAACGGCTAGATTGGCTGTGTTGGATGCAATGTTGTTGTGAGCCAGCGCGATGAGCTGGATGGAGCACTTCATCGTGTCTCTGATCCCGCTTCCCTCTGGTGCGCTCATCGCGAACCCAACCAAGGAACATCCTATTACGAAAATGCCTTCCAGTAATCTTGTCATCGCAATTTCTCCTGCCTGGCTCATCTCTAAAGACGAGGCTTCTACTTGTTTATTACAGAGCTTCCCTCGTTCGGTTACTGCGGTTTTGTTCCGGCCAAGGACGCGGTAGCGAGCAAGCCGCCTAAGCCCATTGTTTCCACCGCGCTAGAGGGAACTATCACCATCGCGCCCTTTTCCTTGATGGCCTCGTACAACATGTTCATGGCCCTCAGGTGCAAAGCTACCGGATTGTTCACGTAAAGTAGGGAAGCTTCCGCGAACTTGCTGGATATCTCGGTCTCAGCCGTGCCCAGGATGATGCGCGCCTGCCGTTCCCGCTCGGCCTGCGCCTGCCGGGACATGGCGTCCTCCAGCGCCTGCGGAATGTGAACGTCGCGGATCTCGACCGATTGAACTGTTATGCCCCATGGGTTTGTTTTTTCGTCCAGTATGCGTTGCAACTCTTTGCCGAGCATCTCGCGCTCCGTGATCATTTGCGCCAGATCGTGGCGGCCGATGGATTCCCGTAGGGCCGTCTGCGCGCTCATGGTGATAGCCTGGTCGAAATCCATTACCTCCAGAATCGACTTCTCGGCGTTCCACACCAGCCAGAATATGATGGCATCCACATTCACGGGCACGGTATCGCGCGTCAATGCCGACTCGGCTTTGACATCGGTGACGCGAACGCGCTGGTCCACGTACTGGCTGATGGAATCGATCACCGGGATGATAAAAAAGATGCCCGGTCCACGCAGGCCGATGTAGCGGCCCAGGCGCAATACCGCAGCCTTTTGCCACTGTTCAGCTACTTTGATCGCGAACAGGAAGTACAGACCGATTACCGCCGCAACTATCGCCGGCGCCTGATTGTTGTAATAGACCGATGGCGCCAGGCCGATGGCGATGCAAACCACGAAAACCGCTACTCCCATAGTGCTGATCTGCGCGGCCCCTAATCGTCCAGCTGGTCCCCCTCGAGAGGGTCTAATCGACAACATTGGAAATGCCATGGCTCAAGTTCTCCTGTTCTGTTCGTTCTTCAGCTCGTTGAAATAGTCGACCAATTCCTGCATCGGGATTCCTTCGGCGCCAGCCTTGGCCAGTAGCTCGCCCACTAGCTGAGTCACACGCCGCTGCCGTTCCAGATGGTTCTTCTCCGGCTGCTTGTCCGTAATGAATGTGCCCGTTCCTTGCTGCGTGGCCAATACTCCCCGGATTTCAAGCTCCCGGTAAGCTCGTACCACCGTGTTAGGATTAATCGCCAAGTCCACCGCGAGCTGCCGAACCGTCGGCAGCTGGTCTCCGGCTTTGAGACTGCCGGTTGAAATGCCACCTAACACCTGGTCGATGATTTGCCGATACACGGGCACGCCGCTGCGCAGGTCTAATTTCAAAACGAACCCACGCCCCGATTGGCTTGCCGTAGTCATCTATATTTCTAGTGTGCTAGTGTTATAATACACTGTCAAGAGGAAAGTTATAACTGTAAACTTCTGCGGCTATTTGACGTTTAAATGGTAGTGGGACTTGGACGTTGCATGAAAAAGCGAGCTTTGGTCGCGGCGCTGGTTTTTGCGTTGCCGCTAGCATCGTCACCGAAATCGGACAAGTCATTCCAGAAAAAACTTGGCAAGGACGAGCAGATCCTGCACGCGCTCGGTCGGCTGACCTTCGGCCCACGCCCCGGCGATGTGGAGCGGCTCAAGAAGATCGGTCTCAAAAAGTGGATCGACCAGCAGCTTCATCCGGAGCAGATCAAGGAGAACATCGCGCTCGAATTGCAGCTACTGCCGCTGGAATCGCTGCGAATGACTCCGATGGAAACTGTGCAACGTTATCCTCCACCACAATTGATCAAAGCCATCGCCGACGGAAAGCAGCCATTGCCTGAGGATCCGGTACTTCGCGCGACGGTGGAGCGGCTGGTGGCCCGCTACAAAGCGAGAAAGGGAGAGGCTCCCGCCGGCAACGGTGCGGAACTCGAGCCTGTACATCCACTGGATGAAGTGCTGGAGCCGTGGGAACTGCAAACGCTGCGCGCCGGCACGCCGGATAAGAAGCGTGAGCTTCTGGAAACCATGCCGCCCGACAAGCTGGAGGAAATGCTGGTTGCGATGCCGCGCCCGCAGCGGCAGAAGCTTTTCGATTCCGCGCCCACAGATGTCCGCCGGAAAATCCTGCTGCTGAACGCTCCGCAGCAAGTGGTGGCGTACGATCTGTTGGAATCGAAGTTGCTACGCGCGATCGAAAGCAACCGGCAGTTGGCGGAAGAGCTGGATGATTTCTGGTTCAACCATTTCAATGTGTTTTACGAAAAGGGCTCGGACCGATTTCTGATTCCCGAGTACGAACGCGACGCCATTCGTCCGAATGTGCTGGGCAAGTTCCGCGATTTGCTGGAAGCAACGGCCAAGAGTCCCGCCATGCTTTTCTATCTGGACAATTTCCAATCCGTTAGGGCGGATGTGGATGCCAATAACAAAAATCGGAAGGTGAAGCGCGGGTTGAACGAAAACTACGGGCGCGAGCTGATGGAATTGCACACACTCGGAGTGAACGGCGGCTACACACAGCAGGACGTCACGGAGGTCGCACGTTGCTTTACGGGCTGGACCATTCTCGAGCCGCGCAAGGGCGGCGGGTTCTTCTACAACGACAAGCTGCACGATAAAGGCGAAAAGGTGGTGCTCGGCCATGTGATCCCGGCCGGCGGCGGCATGGATGACGGCGAGAAAGTGCTGGACATCCTGGCCACGCATCCCAGTACGGCGCATTTCATCTCAAAAGAATTGGCGCAGCGCTTTGTCGCCGACGATCCACCGAATTCGCTGGTGGAACAGATGGCGCAAACGTTCCTGGCAACGGGTGGCGACATCCGCGAAGTGATGAAAACCATGCTCGACTCGAAAGAGTTTTGGTCGCAGGGCGCGTATCGGGCCAAATTGAAAACCCCGTTCGAGATGGTGGCCAGTTCCGTTCGTGCGCTGGGCGCGGATGTTACGGATGCCTGGGCGCTCGCAAATCAGGTGGGCACTCTCGGTGAGCCGCTGTATCGCAAGCCGGAGCCGACCGGCTACTCGAATTTGAATTCCGAATGGGTAAACTCGGCGGCGCTGCTCAATCGCATGAACTTCGGGCTGCAGCTTGCGAAAAATGGCGTGGCAGGTGTGAAGGTGGACACCCGGCGGTTCGGAAACAATCCGGATGCGGTGGCGAAAACCTTGATGTTCCGGAGCGCTTCGTCTCAAACGCGCTCCGCTATCAATAAAGCGCTTCGGGATCAGAAGCAAAAGACTCCGGGGCTGGTGGCCGGCCTGGTGATCGGTTCACCGGATTTTCAAAGAAGGTAACCATGAACACAAGACGCGTCTTCTTGAAAAATTCCGCGCTGGCAATCTTCGGCGTGGGAGCGATCCCGTCCTGGTTGACGCGATCGGTGTACGCCGGCGATGTTCACGGCAAACGCCGGAAAAAGATTCTGGTGGCCATTTTCCAGCGCGGGGCAGTGGACGGTCTCAACATGGTTGTCCCATTCGGTGAACCACGCTACTATCAGCTTCGGCCTTCCATCGCGATCCCGAGGCCTGATGGCACGCCCGCTTCGGCCATCGATCTGGATGGTTTCTTCGGCCTGCATCCGTCGCTTGCTTCGCTGAAGCCGATGTTTAATGCGCGGCATCTGGCGATTGTGGATGCGGTCGGCTCGCCCGATCCAACGCGCTCGCACTTTGACGCACAGGACTACATGGAATCCGGAACTCCCGGCCTGAAGGCAACCGGGGATGGCTGGATGAATCGCGCGTTGTTAAAGCCGGTGGGTCCCGCGTCGCCGCTTCGAGCCGTTAGCTTGGGCTCCGGGCTATCGCGCACGTTGCGTGGCCCGAACGACGCTATCGCCGTCAACAACCTGAATGATTTTCAGGTGAAGGACCAGAAATCCGCGGCAACCTTCGAGAGCATGTACGACCATTCGCACGATACGGTTTTGCACGGCACCGGCAAGGAGACTTTCAGCGCTGTAAAGATCATGCAATCCATCCAGAAGCAGCGCTACACGCCGGCGAATGGGGCGAAGTATCCCGGCGGCAAATTCGGCCAGAACCTGCAACAGATCGCGCGATTGATCAAAGCAGATGTGGGCGTGGAAGTAGCCTTCGCCGAGATTGGCGGCTGGGACACGCACGTGAACGAGGCAAATCAGCTTTCGAATAATCTGACGGAGTTCGGGCAATCGCTGGCGGCGCTGTACCAGGATCTAGGCGATCGCATGGAGGACGTGACGGTGGTGACGATGTCCGAGTTCGGTCGTACGGTCCGTGAGAACGGCGATCGCGGAACCGATCACGGCCACGCCAACGTGATGTTCGTAATGGGCGGTGATATCCGCGGCGGTAAAGTATATGGCGATTGGCCGGGCTTGGCTGATGATGAGCAACTCTACGAAGGTCGCGATCTGAACCTTACTACTGATTTCCGAGACGTATTGGGCGAACTGGTGGCTAGGCACATGGGGAATCGGAATTTGAAGGCGGTATTTCCGGGATACGAAAATCCGAGGTTCCGAGGGTTGCTCCCCGTAGCGTAAGCCTCCGGCTTGCGAAAGGGGCAAGTCGGAGACTTGCCCTACTTCAGCACTTCTTCGATGAACGCTAAAGCCCGATCGTCCTTGCTTTGCCCCAGCCAGAACATGGCCTGCTTGCGCACTTCCGGATTCCGATTGTTGCGGACCACTTGAATCAGCAGCGGTACTCCATCCCCGCCGGGAATCTGCGTCAGCGCGAAGACGGCCTTCTTCTTCACTTCGGTTTCCGGATCGTTCGCGATGGCATCGTTGATCGCCGATTCGGCGATCTTTTGCCCGGCCCGCTGCGCCAGCCAGAAAAGCGCCTGCCCGCGCACGTGTGGACTCTTGTCGTTGTGCGCCACGCTGGCCACCACTTCCAAAGCTTTCGGATCCTTATTCTGTGTGATCGCGAAAACGGCATGCTCGCGGATTTTGTCGCTCGGATCTTCCCGCAATATGCGGCTCACAATCTCAAACCCTCGCTGGCCGCGCGAATTTCCCAACCAGAAAATGGCCTGGCGCCGCACCTGTTCCGGCTGGCTCTGCGCCACTAGTTCTTCGAGAGCCTGGTCGGCGCTCGGATCCGCATGCATTGCAATGGCGGATGTCGCGGCATCCCCCTTGTGCAGCTCCTTAACCATCGTGAGCAACAGGCGAATGCTTTCCGGTGGCGTGACGCCCGTCAACCAAATGAACGGCAGGCCACCAGCGTCCAGATTGCAATCGGGCGTAAACGTTCGAATCTTGTCCGTCTGGTGATTCTCGACGCGGAAGAGCACTACCAATTCTCTCGGACCCTCCAGCTTCACGGTCTGATTGTTGGAGACCGTGAAGCTCTGGTCGCCGTTGCGGTGCTCAAGCGAACAGCCGCACATCACGTTGTTGTTCCAGCAGCACATCTGATGCTCGCCCGGGATCATCGGAACGGAGTAGCCGATCCAGGCAGGAGAAGACTGCGCTGCGACAATACCGCGAAAAGTGGAATCGAGGCCGCCTGCCACTGCCCGCGTTTCCATCCGCGCGTTCTCGACACGCGGCTGCTGCGCCAAAACCGCGGCGCACGAAAGAACGGCCACGCAAGCAGCGGTCTTCATTTGCTCAGGATCTCCATCATGTAGTCGGTGGCTTCCTTCGAGTGCATCACCGCTAGCTGATTGACGACGAATTTCTTGAGATTCATGTCGGTCTCCTTGCGAGCGATTTCAATCATCGCGGCCGCATTGTTTTGAACGAAGAGAGCATTGATAATGGCCTTCTTGTTTTCGAGATCCGTTTCCTGCGGATACATGCCGGCCAGGAACTGTCCGGTTTTGCTACGCCCCATCACTCCGAGTTGATTGATGGCGAAATGGCGCAAGCTGGAATCTTTCTCGTTTTTCGCCAGGTCGAATAACTTATCGGCATTGCCCGACACAAACAGCCCGTTGATAATCGCCCTTTTGACTTCCAGTGACGATTCGTTGGCGTAAAGTTGCGCGAGGTCGGCTGATCCTCCGACATTACCCAGCAGCTGGATGGCCTGAACCTTCAATTCCGGGTTTGATTCCGACTTCGCGGCCGCCAACAAGTTCTCGCGGCTGCCCGACACCATGAAGCTGTTCAAAATGGCGCGTTTGATCTGGGTATCGTTACTGCTCTTATAGACGTCTACGAGAATCTGCAAATTGTCGCGGCCGCCGTATACACCCAGATATTCGATGGCTTTGGATTGAAGATCGGGATTGGTCCCACCCTTCGCGATGGACGCCAAAACCTCGCGAGACTTTTGGCCATGGGTCTGTGCCAGCACGAATAGGGCGCGTTCCTTCAACTTCGGTGTATTGTTGCTCCTTAGAATTTTTTCGAGCATCGGAATGCTGCGCTCGGGGTCGCTCTCGGTGAGGGCCTGGAGCGCCATCAACTTCAGATCCTCGTCGGCCGCGGATTCCGGCGAGATCGGCTGGCCGCTTTTCTGGCGAATCTCGGCTTCGAGCGCCTTGGCGTCATCCAGCCAGCGGCTCTTGGGATAAGTCTTCTGCAATTCGGAAAGGCTGGCCAGCGCTTCGTCGCGTTTTCCTACCCGGTTCTGCGCGTACGCCCGCCAGTAGAAGGCTCCATCGGCGCGGCTGCCCTTATTCTCAATCACGCGATTGAACGCTTCGATGGCCTTATCGTATGCCTTGCGATCCAGATACGACTTGCCCCGCTGGTAGTCGGAGTTATCACGTTCCATGGACCGCCGCACTTCTTCCTGGCCGCGCCGGACCTCTTCTTGCGCACGCCGGGCTTCTTCCTGCGCGCGCCTTTGCTCTTCTTGCGCACGCCTCGCTTCATCGTCCTGCGCTTCGAACGGCTCACCCAGCAGGGCAAGTTCTTCGAGGGCTGGAGGAGGCATTGGCGCCAGCGCGGGCATGGGGGGCATCGGAGGAATCGGTGCAACGGGCGCTATCGTTGGCATGGATTCCCACACGTCGATCGCTTCCATTGGCGGCATAGGAGGCATCGGCGCGATCGTCGGCATCGTCGGCATAGTTGCAATCGACGGCCACGCGGCCGGTGGTGGCGGGGGCGCCGGGAGATTCTGTGAGAGTGCCAGCGTAGCCGGCACGGCCAACATCCCTATCGTCACGAAAAATCTGTATATTTGAGTCATTTCAGTCTTCCTTACAGCTTCTTTCCATTCTTCTGGGGGGCGGGCGCAACTTCTTGCTCGCGCGCCTGCGATCCCATCACACGCACTTTGAACAGCAGCCCGCGGCTTTCGATCTGCTGACGCAAATCGTCAAGCTGGCTGCTCGAAACTTCTGTTGGGCTGTGGGCAATCTCGAGCAGAACGCGTTCCAGATCGTCCAATACATTCGCTACTGCGGTATCGCCCGTGCTTCGCGCCGCCTGACGGTACAGGCGATTGTCATCCAACAATTCCGACGCCATCTCACGCTCGTCGGTAATATCGAGCTTTCCTTTGTGATCCGGCGCGTTGCTCAATTCCGCCAGCACCATTTGCGAGCGTTCCAGGTGATCGCCCACGGCCACCATTAAAATGCGCTCGCGAATCTGCTGCTGGTTCTTTGCGACCTCAGGCCCGAGCGGCTTATGAGTCAGCCGGCCGGCCAGGAAGGCCGACACCAGCAATGCCGCCATGGCAGGAGCCCAGATCCACCACTGCGCAAAGCGGCGCTGTTTCCGGCCGCCGATGCGCTTCTCGATCCGCTGCCACACGGCCTTTCCGTAATCCGCGCCGCGCTCCGGCACCGGCGCCGAATCCACAGTGTTCAGCACCAACTGCAGCGCGCGAAACTCCTTCCGGCACGCTTCGCACTCAACCAGATGCTGGTCGATTGTGGCCGCCTCCGTGGACTCTCCGTAATACAGGAGCACGAGTTGTTGTTCGCTAATGTGATTCATCTTGCATGCCCTACTACTGGCTCCAAATTCTTGCGTAGCTTTTGCACCGCGCGAAATATACTGTGCTTGGTGGCGTTCGTCCCGGTGCCGAGCGACGCGCCGATTTCCTCAATCGAGAGGCCCTCAAAGTGGCGCAGGACGAACGCCGCCCGTTCCTGCGCGCTCAGTTCGTTCAAAGCTGCGTTCACGCGATCCCGCACTTCCGTGCCGTACGCCATTCGCTCCGGCCCCGGCGTGTCCAATGGAATCGATTGCAGGATGTCCCGTTCTTCATCGGCCCCCCGTTCTCGTTTGTCTTCGTGACGTTTGCGCATACGAATCAAGTCCAGCGAATAATTGGAAGCGATGCGGAACAGCCAGGTGGCGAAACTGGATCGCGCTTCGTACCGGTTAAGTTGCTTGTATGCGCGCAAAAAAGTCTCCTGCACAACGTCCTCAGCGTCTTGTTCATTTCCAGTCATACGAAACGCCAGCCGGAAGATAGCTCGGCTGTGCTGCTCGACGAGCAGCCGAAAGGCGTCGCTGTCGCCGGACCGCGCCCGTTCGACCGCGCTGCCCGCTTCCACTTCCATCCAGCCTTTAGACTACTTATTTTCGTAACGGTTAGGGAGCGTTACCATAGACTTCGAAGCCCCCTGGAATGACCGGTCTAAGATTCGAATGCCAGCCCGGCTGCACCAATTGTTGCCGCCAGAAGGGGTTTGTTTACATCACGGAAGACGATCTGGCGCGCATGGCCAAGTTCGTGGGGATGCGGCCGCGAGACTTCGAGCGCCGCTACGTGTATCGCACCCGGCACCTGCTCCGGCTGCGGATGCCGCGCCACAGCCAATGCCATTTCCTGCGCGAAGACGGCTGCTCCATCCATCCCGCCAAGCCCACGCAGTGCCGGATTTTCCCGTTTTGGCCGGAGCTGGTGGATTCCAAGCGCGAGTGGCAGAATGCGGCCGCGTGGTGTCCGGGAATCGGAAAAGGCAAGCTGATCCAGATTGAAAGCGCGCGCGGCCAAGCCGAGGAGATGCGGGCGGCGTATCCGGGGATGTATCGATAGTGCACAATCACAGCGAACTGGGATACTTTTCGAGGTAACGCTTCAGGACCTGCTCATTGATATCTTTGGTTTCGTAGCGGATGGTGACCATCACGTTACCGCTAGGCCACACGAAGAACAGGTGTCCGATGCTGTCGCGCATTGAGGTGTCCATAACAATTCTGTTTTGGAATTTCGTGACTGTGACGAGATACTTCGGATCGCCGACGGCAGGATTGAATGTGGCGGTATATTTGGCTTTGTAATGAGCCCAATCGGCATTCGGATACTGTTCCACGCCAGCTGTGATTCTGGGCTGGTACGTTCCGAAAGGTGCGTCCTTTAGCGGTACGTAGCTAACAGAGTAGCTTCGTGTCGGCGGAATGGGAGCGAACTTGCCCGCTGATCCCGGGCGTCCGTCGGAGTTTCTCACGAATGGTTTCTCGGCGAAAAGACCGCCGACATCCTCAAGAACCAGGGCCTGTTCGGGCGCCGTGGGTGGTATTGGCGGGAGGTTCTTGTCAGCCGGTGCTTCTGCCAGCGATTTCTGGAATGCTCCCATCCGGCGCCCCTGGGCCCGCTGCGCTTGCGTAGTCCTCGAAACCTGCCAGCCAAGAAAAATGATGATCACGGCGAAGAAGAGAATTGCGACCGGCTTGCCGGATCGGCGAACCGGGATCGCGTGTGGAGCGGCGGTGAAAATTGCTCTTTCCCTCGAGAGCAACAACGCGAGTGATAGAGCTACGCCAGTTTGCCAGATTATAAACAGTGGAAAGAACTGGGCGTTCGGGCGCTTCAGCAGAGAGCCGAGCATCCAGCCAACAATCCCCAGAAAACCCCCAATTCCGGACCACAAGACAATCCTGCTCAAGGATCGCCAAGTAACATTCCTCGGGCCGAACAGGAGAAAGGCCGCCCCAAAGATAATAAACGCTCCGACGGCCCCGCTGATGAAAAATACCGGCAGGGGAATATCAGGGCCTGACGACCCCGTCGAAGCGTGCGCCGGAAAGTGATCGAACGCTTTGAAGGCCGCCTCAACTGATGCGAGATATGCAGCGGTGGAAGCGGCGACGAATGCGACCACCCTCCCGGCCGATCGAACTCCCTCATGAAGCACGAAGTATGCAGCTATTGCTACGCCAAAGATGAATCCTTCATAAAATCCGAACGCCCGGTTAGCCAAGGTTGAGGTGGCTATCGTAAACAGTGCCGACGCTAATCCAGCCAGCGCCAGTAGCAGGACCGACTTTTGAGTTTGGTTGTTGATTACAACCCCTCTTAAAATGCTGCCAATAGACAAAGTCTATCCCATATGTGGTTTTGCACTCCGCATGGTGCGGCCATTTGGGTGGCAGGACGGAGCCTGCCCTTCACGATGGTAGTACGTCTACCATGAAGCGGCAAGCTAGGGTAGAATATCTACCAGCGCCATGCACGACGACGATCTTGAACGGGAACTGCGCGCGCATCTGGATCTTGAAGCCGAAGAACTGCGGGCTGCTGGATCGGGCCCGCGGGAGGCCGTGCATGCGGCGCGGCGCACCCTGGGAAACACAACCTTGCTGAAGGAGGCGATACGCGAAATGAGCGGATGGACATCCTTGGAACGTCTCACACAAGACCTGCGATATGGAGTGCGGTTGTTGCGGCGCAGTCCCGGCTTCAGCATCGTCGCCATATTGACGCTCGCGCTCGGCATTGGCGCCAACACAGCGATTTTCAGCGTGGTCAACGCTTTTTTGCTGCGACCGTTGCCTTTCGCGGATTCCAGCCGGCTGATGAGGCTGTGGTCCAATACCGGCTCTATCACCTCATATCCCAACTTCCTGGACTGGAAAACCGAGAGCCGCAGCTTTGAACAAGTGGAGGCCTACGTCCCGCGATCCTTCAACATCACTGGAGGCGATCGCCCTGTGCATGTCAGTGGGCTTCGGACTTCCGGCGGCCTGCTGCAGCTTCTGCAGGTCGACCCCGTTCACGGGCGAACTTTCATTCCCGATGAGATTCAGCCGGGCAGGGATCACGTGGTGCTGCTGTCGGAAGGCCTGTGGCAGAGCAGGTTCGCGCGCGATCCGGGCGTCCTCGGCAAGACCGTGAAACTCAACGATGAAATATTCACTGTGATCGGGATCTTGCCTTCAACATTTCAATTCCCTCCCGACCATCCCGCCGATATTGTGCTGCCGCAGCCGCCCGATCCCGACCGAGGCCACGGTTTCGTGAACGTAGTGGCGCGTCTGAAAGCGGGCGCGACGCTCACTCAGGCGCAGGTGGAAATGGACACCATCGCCAAGCAAGAACAGCTCCAGTATCCGAATTACAACAAGGATACGGGAGTGCGCGTACTCTCGTTGCGCGATTCCTGCGCCATCAATTTTCGTCCAGCGCTTATGATTTTCTCGAGCGCGGTGGGATTCGTTCTGCTGATCGCCTGCGCCAACGTCGCCAACCTGTTTTTGGCGCGTACCGCAGGGAGGCACAGAGAACTCGTCGTCCGCGCGGCCCTGGGTGCGGGCCGGCTGCGGCTGATCCGGCAGCTCATCACCGAGAGCGCTATTGTAGGCTTGGCCGGGGGCGCGGTCGGCCTGCTGTTGGCGTATTGGGGAATGGAAGGATTGGTCACGCTAGTCCGTTCCACCTTCGCGACGCAGGCTTTGGACACGGTGTCTATCGATGCAACCGTACTCGCGTTCACTCTGTTTCTGTCGCTCGCGGTTGGGATGATCGCCGGATTGGCGCCGGCCTTCGGAGCGTCCCGGCTGGACGTCAACGACACGTTGAAAGAAGGAAGCCGCGGGCTCACCGGGAACAGGCGCCGCAACCGGATTCGCGGCACGCTGGTGGTGGCTGAAATTGCTCTGGCCCTGGTACTGCTGATCGGAGCCGGTCTCATGATTAAGACTTTCGTGCTGCTCAACAACGTGGATGCCGGGATACGTGCAGAAAACGTTCTCACCTTGAACTTATCCATCGGTGGCAAGAAATATGCCGAGACCCAGGCGCGAGCGCCGTTCGTTTCCCAAGTTCTTCATCGCGTGGAGCAACTGCCCGGCGTCGAATCTGCCGCGGTAGTGACAGACACACCGCTCACCAACAACAGCGATTCCATTGGATTCAGTATCGAAGGGCGTCCCGACCCGGGGCCCAATCTCAAAATCGACTTGAACGTAAATGTGGTGGGGCCGGGCTATCTTCGCACGCTCGGAATCCCTTTGCTGAAGGGACGCGATTTTGCTGAGCGCGACACTATGGGAACGCCCCTGGTCGCGCTCGTTAACCAATCGCTAGCACGTAAATACTGGCCTAACCAGGACCCCGTTGGTGCGCGCATCTCGAGCGATGGAAAGACGTGGGCCACTATTCAGGGAGTGGTGGGCGATGTCCGACAAGTGGGCCTGAGCGCCGAGCCGGTACCCGAAGTGTATTTATCCTATTTGCAAGATCCGTTTGCATGGCCGTACCTGACACTGCTGGTGCACACCTCAGTCGATCCGGTGAAGCTGGCCGGGAGCATTCAAAGCGCTGTGTGGTCGGTTGAAAAAGACCTGCCGATTACGAGTGTCGCCACGATGGAGAAGATCCGTTCTCGCTCCATCGCGCAGCCGCGCCTTACTGCGCTGCTGCTCAGTGTCTTTGCGGCGCTGGCGCTGATTCTCGCGACGGTGGGAATCTACGGCGTGATGGCTTATTCGGTGACGCAGCGCACACACGAGATGGGATTACGGATGGCGCTGGGCGCGAGCGCCCCAGATGTGCTGGCGCTGGTGGTGGGGCAGGGCATGCTGCTGGCGGCGATCGGTGTTGCCTTGGGCATCGCGGGTGCTTTCGCAATGACAAGGGTGCTGGAAAAGTTCTTGTGGGGAGTGCGGCCCACTGATCCAGTTACCTTTACCGCGGTGTCTCTGCTGTTGGCCGCTATCGCGATACTGGCCAGCTATCTTCCGGCGCGCCGCGCCACGCATGTGGATCCGATGGTGGCGCTCAGATACGAATAGCGTTCTGGCGGAAAATGCGCCGACTCCCTCACGGTCGCGGTTCGGTAACATGCTCCTCGCACCTCATTCCGTGCGCAGTGCTTTGATTGGATCGATACCCGCTGCTCGAAACGCGGGAACCAATCCGGCCAGCACTCCGCAAACGCCCAGTATAGCCGTCGCACCAGCCAGCATTAGCGGATCATGAGCTTTCACTCCGTAGAGTTGATTGGCCAGGATGTTGGCGCCCCAAAGTGCTACCGGAATGCCAATGGCCAAACCGAGGCCGATCTGCAGCACAGCGCTGCCGAGCACCATACTCACGATGCCGGCGCGCGAAGCACCCAGGGCGATGCGGACACCGATCTCGCTGGTGCGGCGCACAACAGAATAGGAAGTGATTCCGTAGAGTCCGACCGTGGCGACTGCCAGCGCCAACAAACCGAACAGGGCGGTCAGCCGCGCAAGGAGCCGCTCCTGATTGAAGTTGACGCTGAGCTGCTCGCCGAAGCTTCTCACTTTGAGCACCGTGAGATTCGGATCAATCTCGGCGATGGTCCGCCGCAGCGTGGGCTCCAGGTCCTTGGTGTTGCCCGCCACGCGCAATTCGATGTCGTGAATAAAATTCGAACGCACGAGGCCGGATTCGGCCCAATGAGCCTTGGTCATCTGGAGTAGTGGTAGGAAGAATGTCGGCCAGGGTTGATCCCGAGCATCCAAGTATTTGGCGTCTTCGACGATCCCGATGATCTCATAATCGCTCTGGTTCTCCATCCCGAAGCGCTTTCCGATGGGATCTTCATTGGGGAAGAATTTCTTCACAAAGTTCTGGGTTACAACGGTGACCATCCGTGAGTTGGGGGTATCGCGTTCGTCGATCACGCGACCGCGCAGCAGGCGCGTACCAATCGTCTCGAAGTAATGCGGGCTGACGCGGAGCCACGACGCTGATGTTCCCTCTGGACGGCCCTCAAAGTGAATACCGGAGTCCCAATTGGTTCCCTCCATCGGACTGTACTGCGACAAGCTGGCGCTTTGCACTCCGGCGATTTGCGGTAAGCGCTGCTCAAGCTGCTGGTACAGCGCGTGAACCCGGTCCGGACTGTAGCCAGTGAACGCAGGACTCACGGAGACCATCACGCGGCCGCTGGTTTCAAAGCCGAACTGCTGATGTTCGAGATTGCTCAGGCTCTTAGTAAGTGTGCCGGCGTAAGCCAGCAGCACCAGCGACAATGCAGCCTGAAAAACAACCAGCGACTTTTGCGGAAGCGTGGAGCTATTCCCCGTGGACCGGTTGGCGCCACGCAGAACCTCGGCCGGTTCTAGGCGCGCGGAGATCCAGGCCGGCAGAATGCCAAAGACCATGCCTGTTACGAGCGAAAGCCCAAAGGCGAAGCCGAGCACTGGGAGCGAGGGCCATGCTTGAATGGGAACGAAGCTGGCGCCGCGGAAAGCCAGCAGCAGAATGGCGCGGGTCCCGATGAAGGCGACCGCGAGACCCGCAACGCCGCCGAGCATTGCCAGTAGAATACTCTCGATCAGGGTTTGGCGAATCAGCCGATGGCGTGGCGCGCCGAGCGCCAGACGGATGGAGGCTTGAATACGGCCGGCCGTCCCTCGAGCGAGCAGCAAATTTGCGATGTTGGCGCAAGCGATCAGCAACACTAGCCCGGCCACAATCATCAGCAATCGCAATCCCTGTTTGTAGTTGTCTCTCAGGGTTCCAACACCCGAGCCTGCCGGCGTCAAATGAATGTGCTGGTTTGCGATTGCGGTGCGCTCCCCGGCGCCGATATTCGAGCCAGCCTGGTCCAAGAACCATTGCCTCAATTCGAGATTGGCCTCAGCTTCTACTTGCGGCGGGCTAGCCGCGGGCTTGAGGCGCCCGATTAAGATACAGCCAATGGTCGCCGGCGTGATTCAAGATCGAGTTCTGGCCGCGCACGATTGGCTCGGCCGAGAGCGGTATCCAGAAATCCGGCGGATCGGCGCGCAGCGTATCGCCGAAAAATCCGGCAGGAGCGATTCCAGCAATGGTGTAGCTGGTTCCGTTGATCACGAACGTGGAACCAACCAGATTGGGATCGAGCGCGTAACGCTGTTGCCAGGTCCGATAGCTCAGCACTGCCACCGGAGGCGCGCCGATCGAGTCGTCAGTGGCGAGCAGCGTTCGGCCAGCTGCTGCGCGAACTCCGAACATGGTGAAGTAATTTCCCGATACGAATTCGCCCAACAAAGGCGTGGGGAGACCCTGTACACTGCCTCGGCGTACGCTGAATCGCCCAGCTTGAGCCCCAAACGCCGCCATCTCATCGAATTCCGGGGTGTGGTCGCGTAAATACTGATACAGCGAATAAGAGTAAATGGAAAAGCGTTCCTGGTGCCCCCCAAGTGTGCAACAGTCGGCAGTATCGCCCAGCCGGTAAAGCTGGCTGGGATTCGCGACCGGTAGCGATTGCAACATCACCGCGTGAACCAGCGTGAAGACCGCTGTATTGGCGCCGATACCGAGCGCCAGCGTCAGCAGCGCCACCGTGGTGAAACCTTTATTGTGGGCCAGTTGGCGAAATGCGAGATGAATGTCTTTTCGAAGCTGCTCCAGCCAGATCCAACGGCTGGATTCATAGAATCGTTCTTCGCTCTGGACAATGTTGCCGAGCCTGCGACGCGCCGCCATCTCTGCTTCGCCGGCGCTGAGGCCTTCCTTCTTAAGCTGCTGTGCTTCGAGTGCCAGGTGGGCTCGAAGCTCCTCGGAGAAATCCTCCGGATTCCGCTTGCGCCTTCCAAACATGGATTAGCCCTCCTCTGGTCCCAGTACGCGCCCGATCGCCGTCGCGAGCTTGCGCCACTGGCTGGTCTCCTCCACGAGTTGCTTGCGCCCGTTCTTGGTCAATGTGTAGAACCGTGCCTTGCGATTATTTTCGGAATTGCCCCACTTGGCCGAAATCCAGCCCTTCTCCTCCAAACGTTGGAGGGCGGGATACAGCGCGCCATGATCCACCAATAGGACGTCCTCGGATTGTTCCTGGATGGCGCGCGCGATCCCTTGGCCGTGTTGTGCGCCGAATACCAGCGTGCGCAGAATCAGCAGATCGAGCGTGCCTTGCAGCAGGGCCACGCGGTTCTTTTCGTCTCGGGTCAGCATCTAACAGGAGTATGCGCCTGTTCGGGTAATCTGTCAACCCATGGGCGGCTACTGGGCTTTCCGCTCTGAATCTTTACTACCGCCGTGCGTGCGCTACGCGCGTGGNNTCGTGTTTGCCGCGTTCGCACTGAGCCTGAGAAGCCGTGAAAAAACCGGCGAAGGTACCGACTCCCTTACGATCGCGGCTCGGTAACGCTCTACAAGCCGGCGTTGCGTGCTGCAACCTTCGCTACGCTGGCCCAATCCTGCTCCGCCTGCCCGTGCGCCATCGCCGAGAGGAGCTGATCGCGTATCAGGCTGGCGAGCGGCATTGGTGCGGCGCATTCTTCCGCGGTTTGGAGCACCAGTCGAACGTCCTTCAATCCCAGGTGCAATGCAAATCCCACTGGTTCGAACTTCCCGTCCGCGATCAAGCGCCCATAGTTGGAATACACGGGCGACCCGAACAACGTGCTCATGATCTCGAGAAACGCGCGCGGCGGCACGTCCGCCTTTCGTAACGTGGCGAACGCCTCCGCAAATGCTTCCAGCATACTGGCGATCATGAAGTTCCCGCAGAGCTTTGCGGCATTGGCTTGCCAGGGTTCAGCGCCGATGACGAAGGTCTGGCGTCCGATGGCGTCGAACAGCGGAGTGCAGCGTTCCACCAACTCCGGCCTTCCTGCAACCACCACCAGAAGTTTCTTGCCTTCCGCCGCTTCTGGCCGTCCGAAAACGGGTGCGCTGAGATAGCCTTGTCCTTGTGCAGCGTGTTCCGTAGCAAGGCGCCGTGCCAAGGCGGTGCTGATGGTGCTGCTCGAAATGTGGACGGCATCTTTCGAAAGTGCGGAGAGGATGCCCTTCTCGCCGAACACCACTTGTTCCACTGCCGCATCGTCGGCGAGCATTGTGAATACGGCTTCGGCGCCGTGGCAGGCATCCGATGGCGAATCGGCCACGCGCGCGCCATCCTTCGACAACGCTTCTGCCTTTTCGCGGCTGCGATTGTAAACCGCTACTTCGTTTCCGGCCCGCAGAAGGTTGTGCGCCATGCCGGAGCCCATTCGTCCGAGTCCGATGAATCCGATCTTCATATAATCAGAATAACGAACCGCCAATGGATCGCCGACACTTCCTCAGTACTCTGGCACTGACTTCCGCGTGCTCCGTGCGGCGAACCAAAATTCAGCCGCCTGCCGCGCCCTACAGCGGCCGCCGATTGGCTCCGGTGAATGTTTCGAACGAGCGCATCATTCGTACCGTGACTGGTCTCCGTCCGTTCCGGCCTTCCGGCTTTGTGGTGCGAACCGAATCCGTGGAAGGGAAGACCATCGTCCACAATTACGGCCACGGCGGAGGCGGCATCACGCTCTCGTGGGGCACCGCTCATCTAGCAGTGGAGCAAGCGCTGCCCACGAATGCGCGGCGCATGGCCGTACTCGGCGCGGGCGCGGTGGGATTGGCCACGGCGCGCCTGCTGCAGGAGCACGGCGTGGAAGTTGCTATCTATGCCAAGGACCTGCCGCCGGCCACGACCTCTAACATCGCCGGAGGGCAATGGTTTCCGTTCGGCGTGTTTTCGCAAGCTTCAGCATCGCCGGCCTTTCTGGCCCAATTCGTAGAGGCGGCGCGCTTCGCCTACCGGCGCTATCAACTCATGGTGGGCGATTATTACGGCATTCGCTGGATGCCCAATTACGTGATGGATCGCGAGCCGATTGGCGATGGCGGGCTGGTCGACAGACGGAGCCCCATCGCCGATCTGCTGCCGGAGCTGCGCGATCTGGCGAGAGAAGAGCATCCCTTTCCGTTCCCCTACGTCCGCCAGTTCGACAGCATGTTCATCCAGCCCTCTATCTACCTGGAGGCGATGCTGCGCGAATTCCGAATCGCGGGTGGAACGGTGCTGGTGCGCGAGATGCACGATCTGCGCGAAGTGCTGGATTTGCCGCAAGCGGTGATCGTAAACTGCACGGGCCTGGGAGCCAAGGCTCTGTTCAACGATGCGGAATTAACGCCTGTGAAGGGACAGCTCACAATTTTGCTGCCGCAGCCGGAAGTGGAGTATGCGACTTTGCCTCTCGGCGATCTTTACATGTTTCCGCGCCGCGATGGCATTCTTCTGGGTGGTACGCACGAGAGGGGTAATTGGGATCTGGAACCGAATCGCGAAGCGGAGGCACGCATCGTGGCCGCGCATGCGGAGATCTTTCGCGGCATGCGAGTTTAGCAAAAGGCACCGTCTCCCTTACGGTCGCGGTTC
>PMUN01000261.1 GCA_003166875.1 Bryobacterales bacterium
TGTCAATGGGGAATTTGGCGCACCGGACGGGCCCCCCGATGATAGTTGCTCTGGACCAAAAAGGGCAAACCGGGCTATACTCGCCTTCATGAGGTGTGCCATGCTCACTCGAACCGCCGTTGTCCTGGCTTTTGCGATCCTGCCCGCTTGGTGCGGAGATTGGAACCCAAAGCTGGCCGAGCAGTATCTGGATTCGCGCCAACAGGCCTGGGTAGCCTGGCCAAACGCGATGGCGTCGGGTGTCGCTTGCGTGTCATGCCATACGGGCCTGCCTTATTTGCTGGCCCGGCCGGCATTGCGGCGCACCCTCGGCGAGACTACTGGCCCCACGCTTTACGAAGGAGTGCTAGTGGCCAGCATGCGGGCCACCGTGATCAGGACCGACGCGAAGGATCTGTTCCATGGACTGAAAGGTCCGATCGTCGATCAGGTGTATGGCGCGCAGGTGGTGCTTTCGGCACTGGTGCTCGCCATGGACGATGCGCAGCGCGGCCGGATGAGCCCGGAAGCCGAAACGTCGTTCAAGCGCATGTGGGCCTTGCAAGTTCACGACGGCGACGATAAGGGCGCTTGGCAATGGTCGGACTTCGACCTGGATCCTTGGGAGACCAAAGACGCGGTGTATTATGGCGCTGCGCTTGGCGCGCTGGCCACCGGTATTGCGCCGGAAGGTTATCAGGCACGGCCGGAGATCCGCGAAAATATTGCCGCGATGAAAGCCTACCTGCACGACGGCTTGAAGGCCCAGCCGCTCCACAACCGGCTCTTTCTCCTGATGGCATCGGCGAAAATGCGCGACTTGCTGCCGGACGCGGACAAGCAGGCCATTCTCGACGAGGTGTGGAAAAAGCAGCAGCCGGATGGCGGTTGGTCGCTAGAATCCCTCGGCCAATGGAAAAAGCGGGAAAAAGCCCCACCCACTAGTGGTTCCAACAGCTATGCCACCGCGGTAGTCGCATATGCGGTGGAGCAAGTGGGCGCTGGGCATTCCGACGCTGCTCTGGCGCGAGGCTTGGCGTGGCTCAAAACGCATCAGGATGCCCAGTCCGGCCGTTGGTCCGCGGATTCGATGAACCACCCGCATGATGCCGGGNNGTCAGCGAAGTGCGTGCAGCTCGAAATCCCTAAGCTGATAGCGGAACTCTCCATGCGCGTTTAGCCGGCGGTCACACCAGGCGACACCGAGCTCGATTGCGTCCAATTCGCCGCGCCACCAAGGTCCGCTGGCGCCTGATGTGTAAAACTCGCGGCAGAGCGCCAGATGTCGCCGGAAACCTGCGGTCAGTCGCGCTTCGTAGTGCGCAAGAACATTGTCGATAGGGCCGTCTTTCGTGGCCGCGCGGATTACGGCCGAGGCTAGGATCGCTTCCCGGATCGCGTGCGCGGTTCCATCGCCGCAGAGCGGATCGAATGCCATTGCCGCAGTGCCGCAGGCCAGCCATCCATCACCCGAAAGAGGTGAGACGATTCGCGGATACGCGGGAAACTGGCCAGCGCCGGCGTGCGCCTGCGCGATCTGCTCCTGAATCACGCGGCTGGCTGTTAATAGCGCGTCCGGTGCGCTGCCCACCGCGAGCAGCCAGGCGGATCCGGGTGCATTCGGGATCAGGAACAGCCATCCGTTTTCAAGCGACTCGATCCAGCATGTTTCGGGTTCTGAGCCATCCTGTAGGCTTACGGCGACAGCGGAAGCCATCCTTGAGCCGAATGGATGCTCCTCGGCAGGAGTCGGAAGGGGGCGTGAGGCGAAGACGGTCCAAGCGGGTGCGTCGCTGGAATCCGGGAGGGCCAAGCTGGGCCGGAGGGCGCGCAGTAGGAGCTCTTCAGAGACAACCACGGCGGAATGCTCTAGCGCGAGCAGCGTGGAATCCGGGCCCCATGCCACCATTCGCTTCCGGATGTGAGGCGCTTCGCGAAAAAGATCGTTCCGGTCGAAGATGTCGCGGATGAGCGCCAGCGCATGGTCGCTGAGCATGATCGCCGGAAGCCGGGGACGGTCCACTGGTGCGAGGACCACTTCCAGACCGGCCTTATCGAGCAAGTATGCGCAGCAATAGGCGGCGACACCGTCGCCTCGGATGATTACACGGGTGACACCGCCCGTGTTGGCACTCCGTTGAAGACGCTCCAAGTTATCAATTCTATGCGACCTGCTTGTGGCGCACGCACTCTTNNAGGAGTGCGTGCGCCACGGGCCAGTAGGCCCATCGTTGGTGCAAGCGGTGCTATGGCGTAACGACAATTCCTGCGTACGTCACGTCGACGTTCAGATTCCAGGTCTTCTCGTATTTCAACGTCTTCGCGTCGTACACTTCAATCTCGAATCCGGCGCCGTAGATGTACAGCTTCTTGCCATCGGTGGAAATACCCAGCGTGAAGCGGGTGCGGCAGGGAACTTCCTCCTTCTGGGTGATGCGATCAGTGGTCAGATCGAATGCCCAGAACTCGCAACGCTTGTTCCCGTGCTTGCCGTTCTCCACCACCGTATAGGCCAGCTTTTTGTCCGGCGTGACCTCGAGACCCGCGATTCCAGCCGGCGCAGGACCGACTTCGGTGAAGTCCATCTGCCGTGTGCTCAGATCGAAGCGCGCCAGGCCAAACACCTTGTTGTGAACGATGGGATCTTCCGAGTTGAAGATGGCAAAGTGTTGCCCGGGTTCGTTGATCAGATCAAGGTCGCCACCGAAGTGAACGTGCTCCATTCCGGGGAAGTTCGGTTTCGCGAGTTCGATCTTGTCAACAATCTTGAAGTCGTCGGCTTGCAGGATAGTGATGTGTTCGCCAAACTGGTATAGGAGTTTCCCGTCGGGCGAAACCTCGATGGCCGCGCGTCCGAAATCGATGTCGTTGTCGCTTTGCTCCTCCTTGCCCAGTTCCGCGGTCTTGATGATCTTCTGTTGTTCGAGATCGATCACCGTGTATTTTGGCTTCCCGACTTCGTAATGGTCCGAGAATTTCTCAATCTCCTTGCTTACCGTGTAGAACAGCTTGCCTTGAGGATCGGGAGTGCCGTTCCAAAAGCGAAATTGCTTGGTGGGAGTATTGAGGATGAAGTGGTTGATGACCTTGTGTGTGGCGACGTCGATCACCTCAATGCCGTTGTGATCGATGGTGCCCACGTAGATCCGCTTGTGATCCGGCGATAGGCGGATGGACATGGGCGTGCCGGTAACGAGCGGAATGCGATCCACAACCTCGCCTTTGGATTCATCGAAGACCCAAACGGCGGCGGGGTAGACAGGCAGATAAAGCATGCCCGCGCTCGCAAGCACTGCGCCGGCAGCGAGTAATAGCAATAGTTTTTTCATGATGCGGGCTATTTTCTGGTGCAGGCTATGGGAAAACCAGATCCAGGTTGCGCCAATCCTTGGTGGCCGATGCGCATTTGCTGGTCCAGTCCGGAGCATTGTTGAGATGGTCCGGTACTTGCGCCGGCCAGTAACAACTCACGAAGCAGTCGTAAATATCGCGCTCGACAGGTTGGCAAAGTCCCGCTGTGCCGCCTGCGGCGTCCACCTCCCAGCCCGGTGTGAACATCAGCGAGCATGCCATGGGGACGTGCGGGCGCTGCGGGGCGGGCGGGCTTTGCAGTGCGACTACATCGTCATCCGTGGTGCGCGAAACGACGTAGTTGTCGATTCGGGCCGCTTTCTTATTCAAGGGGCGCATGTGTCTCATGAGGATGCTTTCCTTTCGGCGAACTGTTCGAGAAAGCCCGGATTTCTGGCGGCGATGGCGCCGTAGATTTCGAGGCAAGTGTTGGTCCAATCCCGGATCCAATCGCAATAATGCAGATTGGGATGGCCGGTGTCTCCGTAACGGACGAATGCTTCGTGATGGCAACCGCCGGCGCAAAGCGGGCGCGCCCAGCACGTGTGGCAATCGTATTTCGAATCGATGTGGCCGCGCTTCAGAAAATCGGCCTGCTTTTCGCGATTGATTCCGGTAGAAATGTGTCCGAGGGCGTGAACGTCAGAATCGACGAAACGATGGCAGGGCGCGATGTCGCCGGACGGTCCAACGCCCAGCAGTCCCAGACCGGCGCCGCAGGGGTGCGACTTATTCACACCCTGACAGAGTTCCGCCAGCGTGTCGCTGACGTTCGAAAATCCGTGCGCTTCGCCGCGCAGCGCAAACTCCAGATACTCGTCGGCCAGAACGTGAAACTGTTCCAGCACGCCATTCATGCCCGTTTGGTTGATGGCATAGAGCTGATTCGGCGAGGTGGTGACGGGAGCGAAGCCTACTTCGTGGAATCCCAGGTCCTGCTTCAGGTGTCGGAAAATTTTGACCACATCGGTGACTCCAGACGTCAACGTCACTCGCGCTGCAATGGGCCTGGTACGGTGGTTTTGAATTAGCTCGCGCACCTTGGGCGCGATGATATCGTAGCTGCCGCGGCCGTTGGCGAAGACGCGCAGCTTGTCGTGCATCTCCTTGGTGCCATCCATACTGACGGTGACGCCGATGCGGTTCGCCGACAGAAACTCAATGATGGCGGGTGTCAGCAGCGTGGCGTTGGTGGTCAGGCTGAAATCGATATGCCGTCCGTTATCGGCTGCTTGCTGGCTGGCGTATGTCACCACTTGCTTGAGCAGCGGAAAGTTCATCAGCGTCTCGCCGCCGAAGAAGGTCACGTGAATCGAACGGCGGCCGGCCGATTGCTGCAGCAGAAAATCCACGGAGGCCTTCGCGGTCTCGAAATCCATGAATTTCGGCTTGCCCTCGGGCGTTGCTACTTTATCGGCGCCGAACTCGTAACAGTATTGACACGACAAGTTGCATTGGTTGGTGAGATTCAGCACCAGGGTCTGCAGCGGGAAATCAGCGGGCGGGGTTTGGACCGGTTCCGGAACGTTTCTACCGGTAACGATGACGTTGGCGTGCACCATTTCCGTCACGAATTGTTTCGCGTCATCCGCTTCCAAACCACGGGAGATCAGATTTTCGATCAGTTGATCGTGGGGTGACTCGGACCCCGAGAGACAGTCGATCAGCGCTCCGACAGCTTCGTCCACCTGGAAAATCGCACCTGCCGGAACCAGATAAAGAAAACGTTCGCCGCGAGCGTCGAACGAGTGAAACTCGCCCAGGCGATAAACCGCGGCTTCTGCTGTAGCCGTCACTGGCCGACCTCTGGCTGGTCCCATTGCATGTACATCGGAACGGTCACCACGAGATACGACTTGCCAGTCAAGGGCCTGCCATCCGTGCCCTTTTCGTTCTTGGAAGTGGCCACCACCCAAATATCGCCGTAATTATTGCGCATGAATTTGCGCTCGGGATTGGGTCCGTCGGAGGCCGGCGTGAAGAAACCGGTGGGGCTGAGAGTGCCGACGAAGTCCTTGTCGTCGTCCCCGTAGACGGAGTAGAATTCCGCCACCGACCAACTCACGTCAACCGGGCCAAGTTCCACATCGTCGGCAGTGTGCGATTTTCCATCCGCGCCGCGCTGATAGCCAATGGCTTCGAATTGCTGATAACCCTTGGGATGCGTTTCGCTCCCCAATCTTGCCACAACCGATTCGGGCACTACTTTAATATAGTCAATGCGATCGTAGACCGCGATGGCGTTTTGCAGCACGGCGCGGCGCATGGCGATATCGCGCTTGCCCGGCACAGCGTCGGCAGCGACGTCCACTTCGGCCACTACTTCACCCGGAGTGTGCGAGACAATTCGGCGGACCGTGATGCCCGAACCGAGATCCAGATCGGCGGCCGCAATCTGGGCCGGCAGATTATCGCCGATCAAGCGCATGCGGTTCGACTGTGAACCAGTCTTGAGTGCCGATCGATCAACACCCATCAGAGTGGGCTCGGTAGATGCCCGCTGCAGCGTAATGTCGAATCCAAATTCCTGATACTGGCCCCAGAACCAGCGGCCTTCGGCGTGCGATTGATCGGGCGACACCCACATCACCTCACGCATCTCGCTTGAGAGGTCATCGGGTGCAGAGCCAGCCGGACTGGTTCCCTTCGACCGTCCGCGCCAGGAATAACCGGCGTAAACCAGGCTGTGTCCCGCTCGGACCACGGTGGAACCGTCTTTCACGGAGACCAGCTTCACGCGCGTGGTGAACTCATCGTCAGCCGCGCCAGGTTCCACTTCCAGTTCTCCGTAATATTTACCATGGCCCGTTATATTGGCGCTCACCAGCCAGCGGCCAGCCAGCTTGGGCGCGCGCATACGGGCCCGCCAGGCGGCCCACTCGGGAGTGTGAAGCGGCGCGGTTTTGCTTAAATAAGCCAATGCGTCATCCACCGGCAAAACATCGCCCGGTTTTTCGTGATCGCCGAAACCCCCTGCGTTGATACCCAATCGGAAAGCTTCGTCGGCCTGCGGATACAAGGCGACGTGCAGATTGGCGAGCATCTTCCAATCCTCCGGCGAGCGCCGCCAGGAAAGCGGACGGGCTAACGGGTGGCAGTTCGCGCAGGCGCCGCGCAGCGTGTCATTGGGGATGATGGTCTCGTCCTGAATCCGCTTCTCGGCCAGATACATCACGGGCTTCGCTTCCTCAGGAGCCAACCCATGGTAGGTGCTGAGATATTTGACGATCGCTTTCGCTTCGGCTGGAGTCAATCTGACGCCATTCAGCCGGATCATGCGCTTCAGGGCTTCTTCCCATTGTTCGGGCGTGGCGCGTTCCCAGGAAATCCGCGAAAGGTTCCCGTGCGAGTCCTTGGTGTGGCAACCGCCGCACTTTGCGAGCACCACTGGATCCGTAACAGGAATGCCCTCTTCGGGTGTGGCCTTGGCCGCATCCGCCGCGGCAGCTGGTTGAGCATTGCTATGGCTCGGCCCCAGCAACAGCGCGGGTAGCACCACCAACGATGCACGCAGAAGTTTCATATTAGTGCACTATAATACTCCTTTCTTGGCCGGATGGGAAGGCAAAATAGCTTGATGATGTCCATCAACTATTTCGATGAGTGGGAAAGATTACTTCTGTTACTCTAAGTCGTGGCGTGTTGCATGTCCTCACGCCGAAAGCACGAACTTAGCAGTTCCGCCCTTAGCGCTGACTAATTAGGGCCCCTCGTCAGCGGTCCCAATTCTGGAGATCGTTCAATGGTTCCGACCAAATTTGCATTGCTAGTGGTGTCTCTTCTGCCGGCGCTTTTGGCTGCGCCGCACCCGGATAATCCTGTGGTATTCGCATGCCTGAAAAGCGAGACTTATGTGATGGGCGGGGTGCTGCTGTCGGCGAAGCAAGCAGCTTCTCAAATATTTGACGCTATCGGCGTGCAACTTCGGTGGTCCTGTCAAGATCCGGCGCGCAACGCCATCGTCATCCGGCTAGCGGCGCATGCGCCCAGAGACTTTCGAAAAGGGACCCTGGCATACGCTCTGCCGTTTGCGCGCGAGGGAGTGCGCATCACGGCATTTTACGACCGGCTGGAACCTATCCTCGAAGACCACATGTCTTTCGCCGGCAGCGTTCTTGGACATGTCCTGGCGCACGAGATTGCGCATGTTCTGAAAAGAGTTGATTCGCACACCGACACAGGGCTTATGCGAGCGCGGTGGAGTGAACGGGACTTCGAGTCCATGAGGTTTCACGCACTTCGTTTCACACCGGAGGACGCGCGGTTTATCCGCGAATGCGTCGAGCGGGAAGACCCTGTCCAGTGAATCANNCAACCTGTCGCGTTCTGGCTGCGGCCGGAGCATCGGTCACGATCCTCGATATCGACGCAGATGGCGCCAAATCGCTGGCTAACCAGCTTCCCGGCTCATCGGTTTTGAACTGCGACATCACCGATGCGGCCGCCGTGGGTGCGGCTTTTGGTTCACTCACCGGATTGGACATCCTGGTGAATAACGCCGGCATCGGCTTGGTGGGGAATATCGAAGAGACTCCCACGGAGGACTTCGCGCGTCTGTTTCGCGTGAACGTGGAGGGCATGTATTTGGTCACCAAAGCCGCAATGGGAAAGCTGGTTGCATCGAAAGGTGTGATCGTCAACATCGGATCGGTAGCCGGACTGGTGGGGATCAAGCGGCGCTTCGCATATTGCGCCACCAAGGGCGCGGTGGTGGCGATGTCGCGTCAACTGGCCGTGGATTATGCCGGCCAAGTGCGTGTGAACTGCGTGTGTCCCGGCACTGTGGACACGCCGTTCGTGGAAGCATACCTGGAGAAATATCACAAACACGAAAAGGAAAAGGTTCGCGCGGAGTTGAATCAGCGCCAGTTGGTGGGGCGGCTTGGGCGCCCCGATGAAATCGCTCACGCGGTGCTGTATCTCTGCTCGCGCGAGGCGGAATTCATTACCGGTTCGGCGATGATAATTGACGGAGGGTGGACGGCCGCCTAGTTACTACAGCCGAGCGTCGCCAGGAGTGGCAACGCGGCACGCAAGGCGCGTGCGCTACGCGCGTGGCGCNNTCGCACTCCTGCGAACGCATTGGATTTCGATGTCAAAGTTCGTGCGCGGACAGCCCACTAGTGGCTCTCTCTCGGCACGCCCGCCCCGCGGCAGCCCACCAGAAAATCCAGATCTGCTCCGCGATCCGCCTGCATCACGTGGTCGGCGTAAAGCCGCTGATAACCTCCACTAGCGACAAGCGGCGGCGCGGTCCACGCAGCGCGTCGCGCGGCCAGTTCATCATCCGCCACGCAAAGATCCAACCGGCGCGCTTCCACATCCAGTTCGATCACATCGCCATCGCGCACTAACGCCAGTGGACCGCCAATCGCAGACTCCGGAGAAACGTGCAGCACCACGGTGCCGTAGGCCGTCCCGCTCATGCGCGCGTCTGAGATCCGCACGATGTCGGTGATCCCGCGTTCCAGCAGCTTACGTGGCAGCGGCATGTTGCCGACCTCGGGCATTCCGGGATAACCTCTTGGACCTGCGCCCTTCAGCACCATCACCGAATTTTCGTCGATGTCGAGATCCGGCAGATCGGTCCTGGCCTTCAGATCTTCGATGCTCTCGAACACGACCGCGCGGCCGCGATGCTTCAATAAACGCGCCGTCGCCGCACATGGTTTGATCACCGCGCCATTGGGAGCCAGGTTGCCGTGCAGCACTGCGATGCCAGCATGTTCCTTGATTGGTTCCGATCGCGCGTGAATTACCTTCCGGTTCCAGCAAGGAGCATCGGCAGTGTTTGCGCGCATGGTTTTACCATTTACAGTAAGAACATCGTGGATCAAATCGCCCAGCTCGCGAACCACTGCCGGGATGCCGCCGGCATAGTAAAAATCCTCCATTAAGAACGGCCCCGAAGGCATCAGGTCCACCAGCAGCGGCAGCTTGTGACCCAGCCGGTCGAAATCATCCAGGTGGAGCTCAACACCCACGCGTCCCGCGATGGCGAGCAGATGGATTACTGCGTTCGTGGACCCTCCGATGGCCGCATTCACACGTATGGCATTCTCAAAAGCTTCTCTGGTCAAGATACGTGAGATCTTGAGATTCTCATGCACCATTTCCACGATCCGCCGGCCGGTCTGGTGCGCCAGCACGTAGCGGCGCGAATCCACCGCCGGGATGGCCGCGTTCTGTGGCAGTCCCATGCCCAGCGCCTCAACCATGCTGGCCATCGTGGACGCGGTACCCATGGTCATGCAGTGTCCGGCGGAACGGGACATACAAGTTTCGGCATCCATGAAGTCGGCGAGCTGCATTTTTCCGGCTCGGACGTCTTCGCTCATCTGCCAGACGGTGGTTCCCGAACCGATTGGCTGGCCGCGGAAATTCCCGTTGAGCATCGGCCCGCCTGATACCACGATGGCCGGCAGATCGCAGCTCGCCGCGCCCATCACGAGCGACGGCGTAGTTTTATCGCATCCGCATAGCAGGACCACGCCGTCAATCGGATTGCCCCGGATGGATTCTTCGACGTCCATGCTCACCAGGTTGCGGAAAAGCATCGCGGTGGGCCGAAGATTCGTTTCTCCCAACGACATCACCGGGAATTCGAGTGGAAAGCCGCCGGCTTCGTATACGCCACGCTTCACTCGTTCGGCGATTTGTCGAAAGTGCGCGTTGCAGGGAACCAACTCCGAGAACGTGTTGCAAATGCCGATCACGGGTCGCCCGTCGAAGAGGTGCGGGGGGAAGCCCTGGTTCTTCATCCAGGAGCGGTGAATGAATCCGTCCTTATCGGGGAGGCCGAACCAATGGGTGGAGCGCAGCGATGCCATATGTTATCTATTCTCGCTCTCTCGCTCCGCCTTCTTGCGCAACTCATCCTGGATCTCGCGCGGATTGTCCATCTCACGCAGCTTCCGCGCTTCAGCCTTCGTCTTCGGTTTCGCGAAACGCGCCAGCGCAGGGTCGAAGATGCGCTTATCCGATGCAATCGTGGTGAACGGAGTCAGGTCGGGAGTATCCGAGAACATGTCGCTCATATCCGCGGCCAGCGCGTCCTCCAAATTCAGCGGACCAATGCCCAGCATTTCGTAGATGGTTTTCTGCACGCTCGCCATACTGCAATGGCGGTGGGAAACGAACCCGCGGCGCACGTAGGGGCTGATCACCAGCACCGGACTGCGATGTGCGTCCACGTGATCCACTCCGTCTTGCGCGTCGTCTTCAATCACGAAAATGGCGCTGTCTTTCCAGATGGAACTGTGCGAAATCTTCTCGACGATCTTGCCCAGCGCGAGATCGTTGTCGGCGACAAACGAGGCCTTATATGGATAGCCGTCTTGAGGCCGCACGTCCGAAGTATGGTCGTTCGGCAGCCGGATTACCGTCAATGCCGCGGTCTTTCCTTTTTTCATGCGGCGATCCATGTCCTTCGCGAACTCCTGGTAGCGGAACTGATCGGGGATGCCTAAGTTGAAGGTCGGATAACCGCGATCGCTCGATTCAAATATCGGCTTCGGCACTGGAGCATTCAGCATCAGCCGCTGTCCCTCCGGTTCGGCTCCGTCGCGCTCGTCGGCGCCTTCCACCTCGATTCCTTCGCCATAGTTGCGGATGCTCAAACCTGCGCCCGCGATGTGCTCCCACAGCGATCCATACTCGGGCTCGTCCTCCGGCATCGGGCTGTCGGAGCCACCTCCGAGGGCGCGCCGGCCCGGAGCGGAGCTGAATGGATTGACGTCGCGGCGACCGCCATATCCCGAGGTCCAGGCCATGTCCAGCCACGGCGTAGGAGCGATTCCGAACGCCCAGCGGTGACCGTCGGCCGAGACGTCGCTGTCGACAAAAAACCGGTCGCTGGTTGCGAACCTATGAGCCAGCGCGTGCGCATTTGGCGTTACGCTCACGTCGTGTAGCTTAGGCTCTTCTTCCGTCCAGCCGTGCAGACCGAAACGCGCCAGTGTTGGATCGCCATCCGCATCCGGCAAGTCTCCCAAAGTTTCATCGTATGTGCGATTCTCGCGAATGACGAAGAAGACATGTTTTACAGGAGGCAGCTTCGCATCCGGAATCAGCGCCGCTTGGTTGTTACGCACCACCGCCGCNNGCTCCCTTACCCTTGTTATTCACCACGTAAAGTTTCGCCTGATTCGGCGAAAGGGCTGCCGCGGCGGGAAACCAGCCAGTGCCGATGTGGCCCAGCACGCGCCCCGACTCTTTGTCGATGGCGGCCACGGCGTTGATGCCGGTTTCGGTCACATAGAGACGCGTCGCATCCTGCGCCAGGCCCAGCGGCATAACGCCACGCAATGGCCGCCCTTTGTGGTCTTCGAAGCCGGCGCCAGAGAACGGCGTCAATCCGATCTGTCGCTCCACCGAACGCCCGTCGGGACTGATCACGGCCACGCTGTCTTCATGCGCCAGCGTGACGTATACGTGCCGCGCATCGGCAATGACGCCTGACGGCGAAGCACCGCCAACAACGCCTTGTGGATCAGAATTGATGGCGCTGCCCAACCGCAGTTTCGCTGTGATCACCGGCTTCAGCGGGTTGCTGATATCGCACGTCCAGAGAGAGCTGCCGCGAACATCGTTTTCGCTCCCGAGACCGGGGACCTTGTGCCCCTCCGCGCGAACGCCGCGTCGCGCATTCTTCGACGGATAGCCGAACGGCGGAAAATGCAGTCCGGTGCTCAGCGTATCGTCTTTACGCGCTCCTTCGATGAGCTTGTATTCGAACAACCCCGAGTTGGTGAAATACAGCCGCTTTCCATCGTCTGAGAGCGTCATGGCCAATGGATTTGCGCCAGTGGAAAGCATGGCGACACGCTCGCGAGATGCAGTGTCGATCACCACCAAGCGCCAGTTGCCCTGATCGATAACATAGAGGAACCGTCCGTCCCGCGAGAACGCGAGATTGGCCGCGAAGCTTTCGGAATAGTTCGCGCCGGCTAGCGGGCCGTTGAGCGAGATTCGGCCCACCCGTTGCCAGTTGTCCGTAGACCAAACATCCACCGCGCCTGAATCGCCTGTAGCGTCGTAAAGCAAGCGCCCGTCCGGCGAGTAGGCGACTCCCGCATGAACCTGAACGTCAGGATCGTTCTTGGCGCCAGGCGGAATATTTGTGACGCGAGCATCGGGTGAATCCGGGTGGTCGATAATGCTCAGCGAGAACGGCCATCCGATGCACGGAAGTACAATTTGCTCGCCGTCCGGTCGAACAGCCAGAGCGAAAGGAAAGGGCGCCACGGTGTGCCAGGCGCCCTGCGGAGTAATCAGCCGCCCGTTCGGAAGCCGAACCTCAATTGGCTCGGCAGTTATCAAACCGACGGCAGCAATTAGGCAACAAGCAGATAGTCGAACTGACAATAGTCCTCATTCCGAGCCGCGACCGGCAGGAAGCGCTACCACTATATCGCCACCGTGCTATCTCGCGGCGCTTCCTTCCGGGCGCGGCTCAGTTGCTTCTGTGCGCCAAGTTGAAATTCGACGCGCGCACACTGTTAAAACTCGACGCGCGCGCCCACTTGCCCCGTGCGGTTTCCACCGAAATCCGCCGGCCGCGCTGAGGTGATCTGCCCGACGCTCGAGTTGTCGATCGCCGTTACCGGATTTGCCAGATTCAAGTGATTCAGCGCGTTGGTGAACGAGCCTTCCACTTTGATCTTGACGCGTTCGGTGAGCGCAAACCGCTTGGACAAGCCGGCGTTCAGGTTCACCGTTCCCGGCCCGGTGACCAGACCCATACCAGCGTCACCGAAGCGGCCGATCGGCGCACCGTTGCCGGGCGTTCCAATCAAACAGGCCGTCCCGGGCTTCCAGCCCGGAGTGGCCGGGCACGTGTAAGCGCCAACATTGAACCATTGGGAGGCTGTCGGATTACTCGAGTTAGGATTCCCGATAACATCTGGAGCCTGATCGCGCCCAATCACACCCGATCCGGTTCCGGAAGGATCGCCACCGTCAAAGTACGGTGTCAAAGCCGGACCACCCTGCCACAAGAAGATGGTGCTGAGCTGCCAGCCGCCCACAACGGCGTCCGCGAAGCGATTCATGGTGCTGCCAAACTGGCGGCCGCGTCCCACCGGAAGCTCGTAGATTGCCGATGTGATCCAACGGTTACGCCGTGTTCCATAGACCGGACCGTATTCAGCAGACCGGTTGAGCGCATCCATGGTGCGCCCACCCGCGTTCTCATCCGCGAAATGATTGGATGTGTATCCCTGATTATCAGCATCTGCTTTGGCGAACGTATAAGCCGAATTGAAAGTAATTCCGCTCTTGTAGCGATGGTTCACTTCCATCTGGAAGGCATTGTAATTGGCGTTGGCGCCGTTGGCGCGCGTATTGATGATGCCCCAGTTCGGGAACGGACGGCTGGTCAGCGGCTGATCGACATAGTAAGTGGTGGAGTAAGTCGACTGGTTCAGGTTGGGCGCCCAGACCAGGTCGCGCGTTGCCATTCCGATATAGGAAACCCGCAGGCCGGTATTAAAACCGAGGTCGCGATCGATGGAGAAGTTCCACTGTTCGGAGTAGGGATCTTTGTAGTTGATCTGGTTTGCAGTACCGAAGTAATCAGTACCAGCGGGCGGAACCGTGATACCTGAACCACCCGTCTTCACATTCGGCCACTGGATGCCTGGGACACCGTTCGTGATGGCGTTGTTATAAGTGAATGTCGCCGCCTGCAAAGTACCAGTCAGCGCGTAGTAGATGGAACCGAGCACTTCAGTGTTATACACGCTGAAGCCGCCGCGGATCACGGTCTTATTATCGAAAGGCCGATAGGCGAAGCCGAAGCGCGGCATGAACCGGTGCGGCGCGGTGCGCAGGCTCTCGGGAAGTCCGGCCTGGCTGGCGGAGAGAACCGGCATGCAGGGCGCGCCGTTCAGGCTGGGTCCACTGGTACTCCCCAACTGCGGACATGCGTTGGCGCTCTGAAGGAAACCAGTGGCCAATAAGTCGGCGGAGCCGTCCGGATAGATCACCGCCCCAGACTTAGCAACATTGGGGTTGAAATTGCCAATGTTTCCGGAAGCGTCCGTGTAACCGGGGTGGAATTCGAAGCGTAAACCGTACTCCAGAGTCAGCCTCGGACTTACTCGAAAACTATCCTGCGCGTAGGCATTGTAGTGGCTAGTGATGCCGTCGTTATCTTGCTTCACATTGTCCAGGCCGGTGGTGCTGGGCAGCCCCAGCAAAAAATCGGCGAACGGGGACTTGGTGAATGTCCCGTTGAAATTGAAGTTGCCGTAGTTGTCGCCCCCAATGAAGCCCAGCGGGTCGATGGCTTGGATGTGGCGATAATCAAAACCGAACTTCAGGCTGTGCTTGCCCAGAGTCCAGGTGACGTTGTCGACAACCTGATAGGTCCGGCCATGGGTAATGCCCTGTAACCGGTCGGCAGTGAGTCCCGTGAGGTTCGAAATATCGACCTCGGGAAGGCCGTTGAAAAACGCCGGGAGGCCGATCAGCCCCTGCAATCCAAGCGATGCAGAGAACGACTTGCCATCGAACGGATTCGTGGAGCCGGTGTCTTCCCTGGTGAAGCCGAAGCGCAGTTCGTTGAGTAAATTCGGCCGGATGGTGTAGTTGTAGGCCAGCACCAACAGCCGGTAGTTATCGGGATTGGTAGTGGACGGGATCAGAAGATCGTTTGTGGAGAGAGCGGTAATGTCCTTCCAGGTCCAGCGCCCGAAGATGGATTGCTTGGCGCCCAGATACTGATCGATACGAATATCGTATTGGTCCGAGTGATAGCTGGTGTCGCGGTTGACGATGTAGTTCGCGGCGTGGACTGAAGTGGTTTCACCCGCGTTGGGAAGCGGATATAAGCTCAGAATCTTCTGCGCCACTGGGCTGATGAGGTTGGATGGAATGGTGTCATTGGGGAAGGGAGCACCGGTGGTTGGATTAATGATGGTCACGCCTTCCGCGCTGAAGTTTCCGCTCTGCATGGCCTGCGTCGGGACCGTATCCTGCACGGTGGAAGTTTTCGGGTAACGGAAACCTTCATAGGTCCCGTAGAAGAACGTTTTGTCCTTGCCGTTGTAGAGATGTGGGATTCTGACCGGCCCACCAACACTGGCGCCGAAGTCGTTGGCGATCAGTTTGGGCTTGGTTGTTTGCCCGAAGTTGATGGCGTTCAGGGCCGCATTTTGGGTGTACCAGAAGAGGTCGCCGTGAAACTGGTTCGTTCCACTTCGTGAGATCGTAGTGACATCACCCACCTGGCCATATTCGGCCGGATTGCCGACCCCCTGCACCTTGATTTCAGCAATGGACTCAGAGGAGGGAAAAGCATTCTTGAGAGGCGAATTGCCGGTCACGTCCGTGATCGAGATGCCGTCGAGCGAGTATTGAGTCTGCGACTGAAGGCCGCCCTGAATCGAGAAATTGCCGCTGTCATCGGCCTGCACGCCGGGCAGAACCTGGATCAGTTGATAAGGGCTGGTGTTTCCATTCGCCCGGATGTTGGCCGGCAAGTTGAGCAGTTTTTGCGGATCGAACGTTTCCTGAATTACTTGTGTGTCGGTTTCGATCACGCCTGCTTCGGACGACTCGACGGTGACAGCCTGCGACATTTGACCGACATGCAATTCGGGGTCGACGCGCAGGGTCTGCCTGGCCACCAGCAGCAGTTCCGTAGCCGTAAAAGTCTCGAAACCGGAGGCCGCCGCCGTGACCGTATAGTGTCCGGGCAATATGTTCAGCAGCTCGTAGTTGCCGTTGTTGTTACTGTGAGCTTCGCGAGTCGTGTTCTCGTCGGTGTTCGTCACCGTAATGCTCACATTTGCGACGACTGCTCCCGAGGTGTCTTTCACCGTTCCAATAATCGCGCCATAGGTCGACTGGCCGTACGCGCTGGTCAAAGTTAAGATCAGGCAGAGAATAGAGAGCGCACAGATACGATGGATCGGCGCGCTGGACGTAGTTCCACTCAATTGCAACATCAGTATTCCTTTCAGTCCCCAGAGATTAGTTCTAAAGCGAACGATGCAGTGATCTCAGAGACTATCAAGGCGATGTTTCAGCGCCATTGCGGAAAAGTGTCGGGACGATGAATCTGGCTAGAGGGCTGTCCGCTCTGCGGCGCGTGCGCTACACGTGGCGCGAACACTCGTGATCGGGATAGGGGGAAGGATC
>PMUN01000275.1 GCA_003166875.1 Bryobacterales bacterium
ATCTGATAGCAGAGTTCGGCGTCGGACCAGAATTCGCCGTAGCGCTCGTCGAGATAGTTGATGCCTTTGAAGAAATACTTTCGCACCATGAAGGCTTCGAAGGTGGCGTATTCCACGGGAACGGCGCCAGCGGCTTTATCGATCTCAACCGGAGTGAGTTCGAGGCCGGTGGCAGGCGTCGGCAAAAGGAAGAACTGGGCATGCGAGTGCGACTCGGTATCGAGCAGAAGGGGGCAAAGGGCGGCGGCCTCCTGGTCGGACTCCATGCGGGTGAGCAAGGCTGGGATGGTGGTGGGCAGGACTTCCACTTGCGGAGTGAGCAGGAAAAGATGCTCGCCGGCGGCGGTGCGCGTGGCGATATTGAGAGCCTTGGTGCGTCCGAAATAGCGCGGGAGGCGCAGGATAGTGATGCCTTCGAACTCGGAATCGAGTTGCGGGCTTTCGTCGTGCGATCCGCAATCGACGACCAGAATTTCGATCAACGCGCGGTCATTGGAGCCTTCCAGCGCGGCCAGGCACCGGCGCAGAGCGGGAGCGCTGTCATAAGAAAAAACGAGCGCGGTGACCTTGGGTGTTGGCGCGGGCTGTTCCGCAAGTGGCTGGGGGTCGGGCTCGGCCTCAATGACGGGGGCCTCTTTGCGGGCCTCTACTTTTCTTTTGCTGGCGATTGGCATGTTACTTAGGAGTGGTCATCAACCAGTCGGTGGCGAGCAAGGCCACCTTGGTGGGGGCCTTTTTTAGCGGAATGGAGAACGTGGACATTTCGTTGGCGGTGGGCAGCCAGTAGACCTTTCTCTCGGTTTTGGTGCGGACTTCGATGGGGACGAAGGTGCTGAAATCGTCATCCACGTTCTGTTGTACCAATGTTCCGGTAAGTTTCGTACCGCGGAAGGCATAGGTTATCTTGACGGCGGGGATACCGGTGCCATAGACCCAGTTATCGAAGAAGGCCTTGAGGGATGGATCGGGAGAACCAGGTGGCGTATATTGCGCGGCGAGCTGGCGAAACTGTTCGGTGCTGACAGTGGCGAAGCGAAAGCGAGTGCATAGTTCGCGAAGGAATGCGAGAAACTTCTCGTCACCTAGACGGCGGCGCAGCATATGCATGATCCAGGTCCCTTTTTCGTAAGTGACGGTACGCCATGCATGGGGCGCGATGGAAGATTGGAGGCGGAAGCCCCACGTGATGGGTCCAGCGGACTCGAGGGTGCGCCCGGTATTCAACTTGGCGAGGAGATCGTTCTTGTAGTCCGCGAGCAGGGTGTCGACGGCCTCGGGTCCTTTGTTCTTCTCCATCAGTAAGAGCGCCGAGTAGTTGGCGAGCGATTCGATGAGCCACTCGTCCTGGTAGCCGGCGGGGACCACCATATTACCCCACCACTGGTGCGCCGTTTCGTGGGCCTCGATGAGCTCGGAAAAGAAGGTCTCCGAAGACCGGCCGCGGAGGGAGGGAGGGCGTTGCTCCGGATTGAGGTATGCCAGCGTGGAAATATAAACCAAGCCAGGAAATCCCTGACCGAATGTTCCGGGGATGGGCGTGACAGAGAGGTAGGGCAGGGGTGGAGGGCCGAATTGCGCGGTCATGAACTGGATGGCGGCAGCGACGTCCTTGGCAAGAAGCTCGAGACGGGGTGCGGGATTGGAGGGAGTGGGATCAGCGGGGCGGCGCGGCGCAAGGGATGGGGCAGCTTTGGTTTCGAGCGCAGTTTCGAAGTGCCGGTTGGCATACACGTCTACTTTGTATCCGTTTTGCACAACGGAAACCGACTGGAAATCTCCCAGATTGAAGCCGGCAAAACGAACCGGGACGTCGGTTTTGCGGCGGGTGATGCGCCAGTCTCCGTCGGTGTGATCGTCTACTAGCGCACCGGTGGCGACCACTGTCAAATTCTTCGGGTATCGGAAGGTTAGGTCGTACTTAGCAAACTCCGTGCCCACGCGGGGATACCAGGTGCCACGGGAGGAAACGAAATAGACTCCGTCGCCGGCATTCTGGATAACGTGTCCTTCGTGGTGGATTTCGATTTCATGCGGCCGGGCGGGATCGAGGGGGGCATCGGGGACCAGCACGATGAGATCGTTATCGTTACTCGCGATGAGGTTGGACCGGATGGATTCGCGTTGAAATACCTCTACCGGCCGGCCGTCGATGCTGGCGGCAGTGGCTTGCATGCTGCTGGATATGTTGAACGGGATGGTGAGACCAAGGGGGCGCTGGGGGGTGAGGGTGAAGCGCGTGACCGCTTTGAGCATGAGGTCGTTATCGATGGCGCTTTCGATGCGGAAATTGTCGAGTGCGTATTTCGGACCCTCGACGACGGCGCCACCACGAGCCGAGCGCGAGGGGAAGCTGGTCCAGGTATCGAAGTAGGTTCGATTATCGTTGTAGCTCAATTTTCCGGCGAAGATCTGCTCGTGAGCGATGGGATCGTAGAGAACGTCGAAAGTGCCGAGTTGCACACCCGCGACCGCCATATAGAACATGCCGATTTTTCGGTCGCCGGAGATGAGGTCGTTCACCAGCCGGGCGATGAAGCTGTCCGTGAGATTGCGTAAGACGGGGGCCCAGGGGGTGCTGATAAGGTCGGCCATCTCGGGGGTTTTCTTCGCGCTTGGATTGGCATGAATCTGCGATAGGAGTTCGGAAGCGGTGTCGTCTGAAAAAATAAAGACGCCGGTTTTGAAGTGCTCATTCAAATTGGGCGAATTGGTGAACGTGGAGAGCGATAAGCGCTCGCTACGAACAGGCGGCATGATGAGCAATTCGGCGTCGCCGCCTTCCTCATTGGCTACGAATACCGCGCCGGAACGGACTCCGGCGACAGGTTTGGTGAACATCAGGAACCCGGAGTTCAGGTAGATCTTGAGATCTTCTTTTGCGAAGTTGAGCTCGATGACGCGGTAACATTCATCGGGGTCGAGCGAGATTTGCTGGAGCTGGTGCGCGAGGTCGGCCGCGGTGGTGGCTGCATGTGCGTGGAGGGTGAGGAGGAGCAGCAGCGGGGAGAGGCGGGCCACGTAATCAGTTTAGCGAAGGTCGGGGCGCAAGCCGGAGGCTTACGCCACGAAGACGAGGTCCTGACGCATCGGGCGATTCTTGTGTTTGGGCGAGCGTTGTTTGTAAGTTGAGGCTGGACAAATGGTTGAGCGGAGAGATCGGCGAATTTGACACTCGAAAATTCAAGATGCGTCAGGTGGGGGATTGGGGACTGGGGGCTGTGGACTGGTGAGGCGATGAAATTTGGAGTGCGAGTCAGCATCTACATGGGTAGATTAACGGCGATGATTTGAGGTTGGATGGCGCGAGACCGGCAAGTGGTTGGTAGAGAAGTGAAGAAAAATGTTGAAGAGTGGTCATTCGTGTGTCAGGGCGACCATTGGATCGATCCGTGTGGCGCGGCGCGCGAAGATCGGCGATGAAGTTTTCCATGGACGGCCATTGCCATACTTCGCGGCCCTGCTCTTCGGTTAGCGTTGGATTTCCAAAGGCGCGGCGACCAGCGGCAGCGGCTTCTTTTTTGAAAATGCCTTCCGCAACGAGCTGGCCGGGTCTTATCTTCCGGGTGTTGCCGGATTTCGCCGGAGAGATCGGTGTGGAGGCGGCGGAATCGTTCGTGTCAATGGTTCATCCACGGCAACGGCACCGACTCCCTTACGGTCGCGGTTCGGTAACGTTGTCTGAACATGAGGCATCCTTCCGAACCGGTGACTACTTGCCCACGACGAGGATGGAGAAGGAGTCCGGGAGCATTGGGCCGCGGCGTTCGCCTGCGGGGGTTGGGCCGAAATCGGCGGCGATTAACAGAATGTGGCCGGTCTTCGCGTCCAAGGTCAGTGTTTTGGCGCTCACTTTGGTTTGAAGGGTTTGTTCCACGGCAAAGGTGGTGGGGCTGTTTTCTTTGACGATTGTGAGGGTGCCGTCGCCTTGCGAGCTGAAGGCTTCCATGGTGGCGGGGTTGAATACAGCACCGTCTGTGCCGCGCCCGATGGGAAGCGTGGTTATGATTTTTCCATCGTCGGCGCTGAGAACCACCATGTTTTGCGGCTCGCGGCAGGTAGCGAAGAGAATGTGATTTTTTACATCCATCGCCAGGCCCGCGCAGCCACCGCCTTTGCCGGTGAGATCGTACTGAGCGGTGACGGTTAGCGTCTTCGCATC
>PMUN01000025.1:0-19602 GCA_003166875.1 Bryobacterales bacterium
GCTTGCGCTCGGTGATGTCGCTGGCGACTTTTGAAGCGCCAACAATCACACCATTGTTGTCGCGGATCGGCGAAATGGTGGCGGAAACATCAATCCGCTTGCCATCCTTCCGCATACGGATGGTTTCGAAGTGCTCGACGCTTTCCCCGCGGCCGATGCGTACCAGAATGTCTATTTCTTCATTCGCGCGCTCCGGCGGTATGAGCATCGCTATTGGTTGGCCGACCGCCTCGGAGGGCGAGTATCCGAAAATCTTTTCAGCGCCGCGATTCCATGCAGTGATCGTCCCGTCTAAAGTCTTGCTGATAATGGCGTCGTCGGAGGACTCGACGATGACGGCGAGACGTTCGCGCGCTTCCATCATCAGCGCTCGCTCGGTGATGTCTCGCAGGATCACGGTGAAAAGCTTTTTTCCGCCGGTGACCACTTGCGAGATGGAAGCCTCGATCTGAAATTCCTTGCCATCGGCTCGCAGCGCCCAGAGCGCGCCCTTCGGCCCCACACCCCGATTGGTGACGCCGGTGTCGCCGAAGGTGCGGATATGTCCGGCATGAGCGCCGTGAAATCGTTGCGGGATGAAACGGGTGATGGGCTGCCCCAAGGCTTCCGCTGCTGGGCAGAGAAAAATCCTTTCGGCAGTGCTGTTGAAGAGCACGATCCGCTGCTCTTCATCGACGGTGATGATCGAATCCGTGGCCGACTGAATGACGCCCGCGAGGCGGCCTTCGCTTTCGCCCAATGCGGCGGTGCGCTGGGCCACGCGTCGTTCCAGGTTCGCGTTCAGAGCATTGACTTGGGCGCGAGCCCGGGCGCTGATGCTGATCTCGCGGCTGACGGTGGCCCCGGCAACGGAGAGGAGAATCACGCCCGCCAGGGCTCCCAACGCGATGAAAGACAAATTGAAGCGTTGTGCGGCACGGGCGCGGCCAGTGCGCTGCTCCAGCAAACGTCTTTCCGCTTCCTCCATTTCTGCGATGGTGGCGCGGGCCGCATCCATGAGCTGTTTGCCCCGTTCGAGTTGGGACTCGGTGGGGGCTTGTCCTGTATTTTGCCGAACGGTTACCACATTCCTGGCCGATTCGATCCTGGCCCCGGCTTGCTTTTCGAGTGTTTCCAGGCGCCGTTGCTGATCGGTATCTACAATCAGAAAGCGTAAGCGCTGCAGATCCTGGCCGACCGCATCTCTTCCTGCCTCATAAGGCTGCAGGAATTGCTCGCTTCCGGTCAGGGCAAAACCTCGCCCTCCCGACTCCACATCGAGCACATGTCTTAGTGTGGCTTCGAGCGTCGTTGACACTTTATGGGTATGAGCGACCCAGGCGGCATCGTCCGCCGATTGCTGTGCCACGCGCCAGGAAAGAGAGCCCAGCAGACTGGTAAGAACAATGGCGAAGGCGAAGGCTACCTTTACCTTGCGGCGCAACTGAGCTTCGGCTTGCGGTTCCTCGATGCGGTCCATGATCCGGTCCATCAGCCGGTCTAATTGCTTTGAAGCGTTGTAGTACGGTGCACCATGGCGCCGGTTGTGCATCTTGGGCGGCACTCGGCTACACCGTCGCCTTACTAGTAAAAAGGCAGGTTGAGTAGGCTCCGGGGAAACGTCCCCGAGCGCAGATTTCTACACTTCTTCCCATCGGCTCGGTAGCGAGAACCGATTAGGCACCGGCCGCTTTTTCGGGCACCCGCGTTATGCCTGTGCTCTCCAACTGGTGGCGCAGTTTCTTCACCAGTTCGTGGACAGACTGTATTCTTTCGCTGGCCGCCAAGGGCAATTCTGGGGTATCCAGAGCAAGCTCACTGGAGAGGAGCAAGGCGGTCACGGTGTCGTTCAGTTCGCTTTGGAGGCGGCCAATGGCGGATTGGCGGGCCTGTATTTCTTCGCGCTTGCGGCGTTGGACGGCGGCGCGGACATCGCGGACGAGGCGATCGACGCCGCTGATCGCGAGGTTGACTTGCACCGGAATGGCAGTGCCCAAATGTTCGAGTGTGGTGTCGGCTTCGCGGGGCTCGGCTTCGACAAGATACTGATCGAATACCGCGGCCGAGTAGCAGCCAGCGCGCAAGAGCGTGGCGGCGCGGGGCAAACTTTCCGCCACGTTTACTTCTTCGCCAGTTGCCCCATGCAGCGCCGTTGCGCATTCGCCGGCGCGATCGCTTGGCGTCACGAGAAGGATCATGCCGGAGTCTTCGCAACTTGCAGGCCAAATGCCTTTTTCTGAAAATGAATGAGTTAGCGAGACGCGCTTCGGCTTGGCGTTCCGTTTTGGGCGGGACTAGTCACGGCTAATTTGTAATTGGTAATCGAAAGTCAAAATCAATCACAAACCGCAAATCACAAATTACAAATTCCGCTACCTCGCCTCGTATTCCTTCAGCTTGCGATAGAGAGTGGTTTTGCCGATGCCGAGCAGGCGCGCTGCCAGCATTTTGTCTCCGTTGACCTGGGTTAGCGCGCTTAGAATGCTTTGTTTCTCCAGTTCCGCCATGGGCACTATGCCGTTTGTCGGGTGGCTCATGGCCATCATGTCGGCGGGTGCGCCATAGATCTGTGTGGGGAGATCGCGGAGTTGAATCTCGTGGGCGCTGCTGAGGGCGCAGGCGCGTTCGAGTGAGTTTTCCAGTTCGCGGACGTTTCCTGGCCAATCGTAATTCAGAAGCGCCTTGAGGGCCTCGTCTGAGATCTTTTTCTCCATGCCGGCGTCGTGCCCGATGCGCTCGAGAATATGAGCTACGAGGAGGGGGATGTCCTGGCGGCGCTCGCGCAGAGGGGGAATGCGCAGAGTAAGGACGTTGAGGCGGAAGAAGAGATCGCGACGGAACGTGCCTTCGGTGACCGACCGTTCGAGGTCGCGATTGGTGGCGGCGAGAATGCGCACGTTGATGGGGACGCGCTTCACACTGCCGACGGGACGGATTTCTTTTTCCTGAATGGCGCGAAGTAGCTTGGCTTGCAGATCGACGGGCAGTTCGCCAATCTCGTCGAGAAATACGGTGCCGCCTTCGGCGATCGCGAGCAATCCATCCTTTGGATTTGTCGCGCCGGTGAAGGCTCCGCGGACGTGGCCGAAGAGCTCGCTTTCGATCAAGGTGGGCACGAGCGATCCGCAATCGACGGGAATGAATGGCTTGTTGCGGAAGACGCCGGAGAAGTGAATGGACTTGGCGACCAGCTCTTTGCCGGTGCCGCTTTCGCCGAGGATGAGCACGGGATGGACGCTCTGTCCCGCTTTGGCGATGATGCGGTAGAGCTTTTCCATATCGGGCGCACGGCCGATGAGGTTGCCGAAGCCCTGCCGCGATTTGATGGTCTCGCGGAGAACGCGATTTTCGCTCTTTAATCGCAGGTGACCCGCGACGCGCTCTAAGAGCAGCCGGAGTTCTTCCATGCTGAAGGGCTTGGTGACGTAGTCATAGGCGCCATCCTTCATTGCCTGCACGGCGGATTGCACGGTGCCGTGGCCGGTGACGACGATGACCAGCGCCTCGGCGCGATGCTTTCTGATGTTATGCAGAGCGTCGAGGCCGCCCGAGCCGGGCAGGCGCAGGTCGAGGAGGACGGCGTCGGTGCTCGAGCTGTCGAGCAGGCGGTAGGCCTGTTCGGCGGACTCGGCGGTCTGGGTGTTGAAGCCGAGCGACTGGGCCACCTCGCGGCAAGCCTCGCGGATGGAGCGGTCGTCGTCGACGATGAGAAGGTTGAGGAAATTCGCGCCTTCGATCTGCGGCGGGCGGCTGTGGGTGAGCACGGCGGCGGTGGATGCGCTGAACATAGTGAATCTCCTGGACGTAACTTGACGAGTAACTCAATCAAACATTCCTGCTGGAACCATTCTCGTCCGACGATTCGGGGATCTCGGATGATTCGGGGATCGAGGTCATGGCTGCGACGGTTTCGAGGGCGGGAAAAAACACTTCGATTGAGGTGCCGCGGCCCGGTTCGCTCTGCACCTCGATGACGCCGCCCGCGGCGCTGACGATGCGTTGCACGGTGGCCAGACCGAGGCCGGTGCCCTCGCCGGGATTCTTGGTGGTAAAGAAAGGCTCAAATAGGCGGGCTTGCGTGGCGGCGTCCATGCCGCAGCCATTGTCGGTGACCGCGAGCGCCACGGCATGGCGTACAACGCCCAGCGTCCCGGGAAACTCCGTTACACGGGTTCTCAGCCTGATCTTTCCGCCGTGGGGCATGGCGTCGCGCGCGTTCAGCACCAGGTTCAGGAGAATCTGGCGCAACTGAGCGGGGTCGACAAAGACAAGTCCGGCATCGGAGTGGATCGCCGAATCGATGATGGCAATGCGTGGGGGATTGAGAATGTTGTCTGGAAACTTATCCAGAGCGTTATCCAGAACGTTGTCCAGAACTGTGACCAGCTCAATCTGTTCGCCGATCAGCCGCTGCAAGAGGTTTTTCGTGGAAGCCACGATTTCGTTGATTTTTACAGGGCGCGGCTCGGCGGCTTGCTTGCGGGCGATGGACAAGAGTTGATGAGTTAGCGCCGCACCCTGCTCGCCGGCCATGCGGACTTCATCGACATGCTGGCTGAGTTCGCTGGTCGTGGGACGGCCGCTTTCGATTGCGAAGCCGTCGAATGCGCTGCCGTCGCGGCCGTTTTTTTCGAGACCGGCGGTCAAGAGATCGCAGTAGAGCAGAATGCCGGTGAGCAGGTTATTGAAGTCGTGGGCGATGCCTCCGGCGAGGCGGCCGATGACCTCCATTTTTTCGGCCTCACGCAGATGTTCCTGTATGAGCCTGCGCTCGGTGGCATCCTCGAGGAGCGCGATCAGAAAAGCGGGCTGGCGGCGGGCATCGCGGCCAAGCGATACGGTTAGATGGCCCCAGAGTTCGGAACCATCTTTACGTAGATAGCGCTTTTCGAGTTCGAAGCAAGCGCGCTGGCCGCAGATCAGTTCATCGAGACACCTTTGGTCAGGCGAAATATCGTCGGGGCGAGAATCGGGCGACGAATCGGCCGAGGAATCGCGGTGCTCCAGACTTGGACCGGGCGAAGAATGATGTTGTTTGCCGGTTCCGAGAGCGAGTGCGCCGGCGTGCGTCCCGGCGAGTTCCTGCGAAGTGTAGCCGAGCAGACGGCTGAGCGCCGTATTCGCTTCCAGAATCTGGCCATCGAGTTGGCAGATCCCGATGCCAATGGCGGCTTCTTCGAACATGGTTCGCAGGCGGCGATCACGGTCGTAATCGTAAGCAGCCGGAAGCTGAGTCAGCACATTCATAAGACAATGTCGGTCTCAGGTCTCAGGAGAAAGTGTGTGACACTCGACTCTTTGCTCGGATTCCACTGCGGGAAATGTGTGTGTGCTTTTCCGCTAATGAACCGACCTGAACCTGATTAGGGAAAGTGTAGAGCGAATCCGATTGCGGCAAAGTGCGGTCCATCACACCAAATTTGTGATGATTCCGGGGGGAGGCGCAATGAATGGTTGACCGCAAAACTTTGCCCTCGCGTCCGCATCCCGCGCGGAAATGCAGTTCCGTCCGAGGTATAATTCGGCTGCCTTTTTTAGGGCTCGCGACGAACCCTTGTGGGGGAGATCGTCAGGGCGCCGAGGGCAGTTCCAAAGCGGCATTCAAGAACAATCCAACTCTGAAAATCGTGGGAGACTACTATGAAACTGCGCATCGTTGCGATCACCCTGGTTCTGTTTTTCGTCACCACATTGGCGTACTCCCAATCGTGGATTCCGTTGGTCAACCAACCAAACGATACCCTCGGACTGGGCAATCCTTTGTTGCTGACCGACGGCACCGTGATCCTGCATCAGGCTTGCGGACCGCAGTGGTATAAGCTGACGCCGGATCAATTCGGCAACTATGTAAACGGCACGTGGACGCGGATTGCGTCGTTGCCCGCGGGCTACGCTCCTCTTTATTTCGGATCGGCGGTGTTGCCGGACGGACGAGTGGTGATGGAGGGCGGCGAATACAACGCGCCCAACGGGCCGAACAGTTGCAATGGTGTGTGGACGAATCTGGGTGCCATCTACGATCCGATCAAAAATCAGTGGACATCGATTGCTCCGCCAACTGGCTGGGGCAGCATTGGAGATGCGCAATCGGTCATCCTGCCCAATGGACTTTACATGCAGGCGAATTGTTGCACGACGGAGCAGGCGATTCTCAATCCCTCGAACCTGACATGGGCGATTACTGGCAAAGGGAAGGCCGATGTTAATGATGAAGAAGGCTGGAATCTTTTGCCGGACGGGACGGTGCTCACCGTCGATGCCTACGTCTTTAAGAAGAACTCGACGGGAAAGAATTACGAAATCTACAATCCCACGACTGGTTCGTGGAGAAGCGGGCCAAAAACCGGCACCATGGTTCAACTGTGGGATTCGTATCCCGATGCGCAATACTCATCTCACGAAGTTGGCCCAGCGGTGTTGCGGTACGACGGCACGGTATTCGCGACAGGAGCGAATGGCGCGCCCGGAGAACCGGGACACACGTCCATCTATGACACCAGCACGAAGGCCTGGACGGCTGGCCCTGATTTTCCCGGCGATCTCGATATTGCCGACGGTCCGGCATCGATACTGCCCAATGGCAACGTGCTCATGCTGACCAGCCCCGGCATCTTTAATCTTGGCGGCGTATTCCTGGAGTGGGATGGAACCGGCTTTACCGATGTCACCAAGGGCAATACTGACGCGCCCAATATCTCTTCTTACTATGGAAATATGCTGGTGCTGCCGACGGGCGAAGTTCTATTTACGGATTTCGGCAATGTCTGGGTTTATCGCTCGAAGGGAAGTCCGAACCCGGCCTGGCTCCCGCAGATCACATCCGCGCCCACGACGGTAAGCCGCGAAAAGTCGTATGTAGTTTCGGGCTATAACCTGAATGGCTTCACCCAGGGCGCGGCCTACGGAGATGACGCGCAGGCGGCGACGAATTATCCGCTCGTCCGTCTGACCAACCGAGTCACGGGAAACGTCTACTACGCGCGCACCACCAACCCGAGCACGATGGGCATCGCCTACACCGGCGTCGCCTCCACGAACTTCGTGGTCTCAAGTAAAACCGAAACCGGACTCAGCAATTTACAGGTGGTGGTGAATGGGCTAGCTTCGGCTCCGGTCACGGTGAACATTCAATAACAGGAAGTGGTCCCAACTATGAGGGTTCCATCCGAGGGAGCTGCTTGGATGGAACCCTCGATCATTTAGCCGATCGCTTCGTCTCCACGATCTAGCCTAGTCATCGTCGCCGTCATTATCGAGCGGTGTCGGTGGGCCCTTTTGTGCGTCTTGCCCGAGGAAGTGGCTCGCATCTGCCAGCGCGGGAACGGGCTTGTACGATCGAAATGAGCCGGTAAAGAAGTTGCTCAGATCGGAGGTGGCGCGAGCGTCGGCGACTCCTAGCGCCCCTTCAGCGATGCCGTAAATTGCTTCGATGGTACGGAGGATGCTACCGAAGTCGTAATTGTCATTGTCGATATAACCCGGCGGCGTGTAGGCGGAAACTACGATGAGTGGTACACGAAAGCCGAGTTGATAGTCTCCCGGGCAATTGGTTGACGTGCACGGCAGACCTGCCAGGTTGGGCGCGGGCTGATGATCGGACCAGCCTCCCCAATCGTCCCAGGTGACGATGATGGCCGTATCGCTCCAGAGAGTCTCGCCAGCGTCGGTTGTTTCCGGACCGCATTTGGGATTCTGGCCAATGGCATTGATGACCGCCGCTACCCAGGATGGGCCATAGTAATTGTTATTGCCGCCCGCGTGATCGGACCAATCTCCATTCGGAATCACCCAACTTACGCTGGCAAGATTACAGTTAGTAATGTCGTTCAGGACGTCCGCGCCCTTGTATTTGAGGTCGACGTTGAGCTGCCATTCCGTGCCGCTGCACTCCAGGGCTGAGCTATGTTTAGCGTTGAATTTGGGCACGCAAATATCTTGAATGGAATTTGGAGCGGTCCATATGGAGCCGGCCGAAGGCGCGTAATACTTCCATGTAACGGATCGCGCGTCGAGCACGCTTCCCATGGTGGGCTTGCTGTCGCAAAAACTGCCTACCGGGTTAGTCGGAAAGACGAGGGAACTATTGGTTAGCAGACACTCCTGTACCGAATCATTGTCGTAGCGAATGCAAGCCTCCCCAATACCGTCGATTGCCGGAGAGAGCAACCGAGTCGTCGCGTTCTTTGGAGCTAGACAACCCGAACTGCTTTCCAGCGGGGAAAAGTTCTCGGAAACAAAAGTAGAAGTGGCGTCCTCGGCGGAAGACCGGGCCGAGGTCCCACTGAAAATAAATTGATGGGCTGGATAGCTGGGCCCCTGGTTCGTCTGATACATGAAGTTCGCCCATCCATATTGCTCGGCGAATGTCAGGTAAGGATCGAGGAGGTAGCCCGGCTTGCCGTCATAGTTGGTGACAGACTGGTTCAGGATATACCGATGAGAATTCTGGCCTTTAACACTCTGCTTGATCTGCCACGCGCCATCGTTGCGGCAGGCGAAATTATTCGTGGGGTCGGGGTCGCACATCAGCGAAAACGCTTTATGAGTGTGGCCGGGATCCGTGCTGCCTTTCATCGGAACACCGGACGAGGTGATCGGCACTACTTCGCGCGATCGATTCGAAAGTCCGCAGGGTGAGATGTTGTAGCAACTCGTAGTTACAGGGTTGGGTGTGCACGCGCTTAAGCCGCTGGCACCGTTGGGAATGGCGCAGAGCGGGCTCAAATAGTGGAAGAGGTTGTCGGGGTGTCCGGTTCTCCTGGACGATCACGACTAGGTGCGTGATTTGCGGAGGGAAAGATGGCGTCTTCAGCGCAGGAGTTTTGGATTGCGCGAGCAGGGTCGCGGACAGAGCGAGCAACAGCGGAGTCATGGCGAAGGACTTCATTGATCACCTTTTTTGCTGAACTACCGGGCGCAACGGCCCTGGCGAAACCGGTGCGGGCGGGTGACCAAGTCGGCATTCTTTCACCGAACAGCTGAAACCCAGTGTCCCGCGCTCCATTGGGGGGGGCATAGGAGCGTCAGTAAGTCTGAAACAAGCCCAACCGGTTCGTCAAATTAATTCTTCGATAAAACGTAGAAAGTAGTGCACAGCGAACAGTCAGCGCCGGATCCGATATGCCTATCATCATGTTGTGACCAAAAGTCATTATGAGCGTTGTTGCCCTAACAAAACAAGATTCCTGCGAACCGATTTACGCTCTCCGCGTAATTGGCATCCTAAGAGCGGCACCAGCCATGAATGGAGAACTGTATTTTGAAAAATCTTGAAGGACTCAAAGTCGCAATTTTAATCGCTGACGGATTTGAAGAAGTAGAAATGGTGAAGCCTCGACAGGCGCTCGATGAGGCCGGGGCGGAGACGCGCATAGTCTCTCCTAAGGGTACGAGTGTGCGCTCGTGGAGTTTCACGGAGTGGAGCGCGGAATATCCGGTGGATATCGCTCTGGATAAGGCGCGGCCCGAGGATTTCGACGCGCTGCTGTTGCCGGGCGGTGTGATGAATCCGGATAAGCTGCGCATGGACCCAGGCGCGGTCGCATTCGTCAAGGCTTTCTTCGACGCGGATAAGCCGGTCGCGGTAATTTGTCATGGACCGTGGACGGTGATCGAAGCGGGAGCAGCCAGCGGAAGGAAAATCACCTCGTGGCCTTCGGTTAAAAGCGATCTGCGCAACGCCGGGGCGAAGTGGGTGGATGAGGAAGTCGTGGTGGATGGAAATCTGGTATCCAGCCGGAAGCCCGACGATATTCCTGCGTTCAACCGCGAGATGATCAAGCTCTTTGGCAGTGCGCGGGCGCACCAGCAACCGGCGGCATGAGGCAAAGGTTCGTTGGCGATATTGGCTATGATGGTGGTGGAGACGCGGCCAGGTCGTGTCTCCACTAAAATCAGATTGGGCAAACATGCCGTCTCACGCCAATCGACTCGCAGACGCGGTGTCAACTCTCACTGTGTTGCTGTTGGTTGTCTCGGTCTCAATGCTCATTCTGGAGTGCGCGTGTGGGCGGCCGCCGGCTGAAAATGCTGCGAGTTCCGATTCGCAAAGCTTGCCCTTTGATCGCCAGCCGCATGCGAGCGGCATATCGCCGAGCCAGACACTGGTTCCATCGGCGACGAAATTGCCGGAGGGAACTCCAATACCGATTCGTCTGCAGAGCGCGTTGTCGAGCGCCTCGTCGCACGCGGGCGACAGCTTCTACGCCAGCGTCGACGAGCCGGTGGAAATTGACGGCCAGACGGTGATTGCTCGCGGCACTCCGGTGACGGGCCGTGTGCTGGAGGCGAAGGCGGCGGCGGGCGCTCATGATCGTGGGAATGAGAGTCCGAATGAAGGTCCGACTGAAAGTGCGAATGAGCCCGGCTATCTTCGCATTGTTCTGGTGAGTTTAAAAGTTGGCCACAAGGCGGTCGCGATCGAGACGTCCAGTATCTTCGCTAGAGGCGGTTCGCGCGAGGAACGCAAGCCGGCGACTGGCGCGGCTGGTCGTCGTCCTACGGAAGATAAAGATAAGAACGATGAGAACAGGGATGCTGTTTTCGGACTTGATCGCAGACTCAACTTCCGCCTGGCACAGGCGGCGGATTTGCAGTAGGGAGCTACGAACTGCGAGCCGTGGGCTAAGATACAGACTGCCGTTCCCCGACCTCCAAGCACGCTCATTCCATCCCACATACCTCTACATCGTTGAGGATCGCCGCGTACATAGACCTATGTAGAGGCGAACATAATTTTTGCATTTCCAATAAGCAGTAACGTGCCGATCGGCAACCGTCGGCATCTTAGTGCCGCTGTAAAAAGCGCCGCTGCGAAAACCATTTGTCGGGTTGGCACGCGGCGCTCGGATTCGGAAATCGGCGGAGGCATGAATGCTCTCGGATTATGGGGTGACGATATTCGCGGCGGTGATGATTGCCGTGGCAACTTACGGAATGACGATGATGGCACTGCAATTGATGGAGTGGATGCTGGAGGTTGCTGCATTTCTGCAGGCAGTGTCGAGCACGCGCTCCGACAACTTCGCCGTAAATGATGCGACGACATTCACGCCCTCGAGTGAAATGGCCGGCGATTAAATTTATTTTGCAAAAGGAAAGGCGTATGAAACGACATCTGATTCTTGCCGTACTCAGCGCTCCACCAAGGCGATGTATGGCAACGGCGTTACATTCGAAACGATATTAGCGGGTGAGGTTGCGGCGCCCGCGCCGGCCGCGCCGTTTTTGCAGGCGGTAGCGGAGATAAGCCGCGAAGCGCAGCAGCAGCAAGCTAGTCAAGAGATCCCCAGCGATGGGAAAAAAGCGGGCGCTGAAGACAAACCGCGGGAATAGAAACGGAATCTAACGTATTGGCTAAATTTATGCAGCGGAGCTCGGATGTTGTTCGGGCGCAAGTTGTACCGGATGCGTTACTGTAGAGTCTGTGTCGTGCCCTGGACGTGAGATCGGCTTGTGTACAGGAGCAGACGTTTTCAAGTTGACCTCCAACGTTGCCGGACCGGCAAGTCTCCGCTCACTCAATCCACGAAACCCGCGGCAGTAGAGCAGGACCGGGCAAACGAGGGATGGTGGGCCAGAGGAATCACAATGCAAAAGCGATTCATTCGAACGCTGTTGTTGGGGCTGGCAGGGCTGACGATCATGCTGGCGATATCGGCGCCGTCGTTCGCGGAAATTGGAGTGGCAATTACTTTCGGCCCGCCTGCGATCCCTGTTTACGAGCAACCAATTTGCCCTGGCGATGGCTACCTGTGGACACCGGGTTACTGGGCTTGGGATTACGATGTTGACGATTATTACTGGGTACCGGGCACGTGGGTGATGGCTCCCGAGGTCGGCTATCTATGGACTCCGGGCTATTGGGGCTGGGGCGGTAGCGGATACTTTTTCAATGAAGGTTACTGGGGCGCGTCAGTAGGTTTCTACGGCGGGATCGACTACGGCTTCGGATACTTCGGTAATGGTTATGAAGGCGGCCGCTGGGAGAATGGGCACTTTTTCTACAACACGGCGGTGAATCGGGTGGACGCCAATGCCATCCACAACGTTTACAACACCAGGGTGGACGAGAAGGTTAACCGCGTCAGCTACAACGGCGGCAACGGCGGGCTCAACGCGCGCGCCACGCCTCAAGAAGAGGCTGCTGCTAGTGGAAGACATACTGGGCCTGTAGCCGCTCAGACTCAACATGCGTGGTCTGCCCACAATAACCCCCAACAACGGCTTTCTGCGAACCACGGCGCGCCGCCAGTCACTGCGACTCCTCGCGCCAACCTTGCGTCCCACCCTAAAGAACTGCCGCCTGTCGAGCGCCCCGCTGCTCCTAAAACGGGGAATGCGAAGCAGGACCAGAAATACCAGAAGGAGCAGGAAAAGGTAGTCGCGAAGCAGAACCAGGATCGGCAGAAACTCCAGCAGACGCAGGACAAGGAACATCAGCAGCTGGCGAGACAGAAAGCCGATCCAGTGAAAACGCAGCAATTGGAGCAGCGGCACCAGCAGCAGACGCAGCAAATGCAGCAAGGACACACGCAGCAGATGCAGCAGGTCCAGCAGAGACAGTCAGCTGGCGCCGGAGGAGCTCGTGGCGGCGGGCGCCGGTGATCGAGTTTCGTTAATGCCAAGACGGGCGCTAGTGGGGCATGAGAGAAGAGCAGGCTGAGCGTAGATTTCATGGTCCCGAGCGTGATGTTGACAGGCTCGGTGTAGCGCTTTTGGAGGTAAGAGAGTGAACGACCAAGTGGAGAAGGAAACGTCCAAGTTCGATTGGGTAGCTGCGCGTTCCTCATGCTCTCTGCCGAACGTATTCAAGGAACTCAGATTACAAGTTAAAGAAGACGTTAAGACTCGCAATGCCCTGCGCCCCAATAATTCCCCTTATGAGTTTTCGGTGGTGGAAAATAGCGGAGACTTTAAGTTTTTCTAGAAGCCAAAGATGCGCACGGGCCAGTAATATTCAGCCTCGCCGAGCACGCGATTGTAGTGCGGGATGATAAAAGCACAAAGACGTTTGAGGTGACTCTGACCTTCAATGACGGGGGCGAGTGCAAGCTGAATGTTAATGGGAAGGAGCGCGCCTGTCAACGCCAAGTAGAAATGTCCTAATCTCTGCCAAGTAGAAATGTCCGGTTTTGGGGTGGAACTGGAGCGGTGTAGTTTAGAGTGGGAATGATTCTTTGGGAGGTCGCGCTCCTGGGGAAGATTCAAAGCCGATGCGACGGAGTTGGCTCCGAAGTAAGCGGCGGCAATCCCTCGGTCAACCGGGTCCCGCGGGGCACCCTCCGAGGGCTTTGCTTTTCTGGCACAGATTACTTTGGTGAGACTTCCGAGCGGAGGCTTTGAATAAATAAAACGCGAAGCTGGCCAGGCTGTTTTTGCCGGGCCTACCGAATTGGTTTTAAGCCGCGGACCGGGGGCGACATGTCGATTACGGATAGAGCGGCTTGCTCCGGACTGGTGAGTTGGAAGTTCTCATCCACGTGCTTTTTGCACGGGGCGCGGTCGGCTTGCGCGCACGGCTCGGATTCACTTTGAGCTTGGACACTTTGGGAGGCGGCTGGCAAGCAGTGACTGTCACGTACCGCTGGCCGAAACGCACCGCCATTGATGCGTCGAGCCGAATTTCGACCCGTACATCGGCTCCGCGCAGGCCGGCGCGAATATCGCTGCGTGCAATCTTGTAGGTTTGGTTGTCGACTTGAATCGTATAGCCGTCGCTGACGGACTCGACATAGCTCAGCGACCCGGCCAGTGAGTGTTCCTTGCCTAATGGCCGGTGCGCATCGTCGCTGCTGGCTGGAACCACGGCAACCGTCTGGTCCCACCAAACCAGGAACTCCGTTTCCAGATAGGCATAGACCCCTCGTTACGGCTGCGGGATTCTTTTCAGCTCTTCGACCCCTTCGGTCGCGGTCAGTTTTTGATTCACGGCGAGAGCACTCCACTTCTGCACCAACCCGCTCGGCCACCGGATCTCGAGTTGGTCCACGGTAGAGATGCTTCCCAACCCAAAGTGCGACACCAGGCTGTTGCTTGAGTAGTAGCTACCACCGCTCATTACTTCACTCACCCTCTTGCGGCCGCCGGCGGTAACGATAATCCTGGCTCCGATGCCGCTGCGATTGGATTTGGTACCGGTAACAGCGACATTCAGGAAGTTCCCGCCGCGGCTCCGGTTATGCAGGAGCGAAGGGGTACGATTCATGTTGACGATCACGATCTCGGGCCGCCCGTCGCCGTTGCGAATCCGTGGTTTCAAAGCTGGAACTATCAATTGTAGAGCGGCGAGCACTGGTGTTAGTACACTCGAGTTTTTTCTAGCGCCGGCTAAGACCGGTAGGCCGCCCATGTCCACCTACTTCAACAATCTGGCTAACAGCAACGACCCAAGAGCAATACACAAAGCCGATGTAAAGATTAGTAAAGACCCGCTTCTGCATGCCAATCATGCGGAACACCATAGCGCCTGTATTTCTAGACGCCGGTTTCCGCGAATCGAACTCGCGCTGCTGCCGGGCGCGGTCTGGTCTGCCCCGGTGTCCCCCCACTTCTAGGGACACCCAAGTGGTCTGCAAAACCTTGTTGGAAATAGCCGCGAAGAGCGAGCGGCTCAGAGATAGTGCTTTTTCGTTGACTATCGTTTTGCTAGTCTGCGTCGTCGGAGCCGCATTTTCCGGCCTTTCGTTATCATTTCAGCGCGACACCGATAATGCCGACGAGCCAAACTCCCTATGATTCACGGTGACGAATCAACCGAGCCAGCCGGACTAATAACGTGACGTGTATGGGAGAACATCGAAAATGCCCTGCGAGCCATGGCGCGGCGCCGGCCATCAAAATAACGTTACTCGTAGATTTACTGGTCATTGTTCGCCAAAAAGAGCCATACTGAACATGGCCCGGAGGTAGCATGCCGACAATTCATCACCAGTTGTTTGCGGATTCCCCGATTCTGAGGGTGCGCGACGTGGAGCTTTTCGCGGCTGACGACGTCCAAACGCATCGGGAAAAACTCGCGCGCATCGTCCTGGACGAGATGTACCAGTTCGTGGGCCTTCATGATGTGAATGGCAACACGCTGGAGATTAACCGGGCAGCACTGGAGGGCGCGGGTATCCAGTTGGATGACGTTCAAGGCAAACCATCCTGGGAGGCACGCTGGTGGCTGGTATCGAAAGAGACCCAGGAACGCCAGCGGGAACTGGTTCGGAGGGCAGGCGAGGGCGAGTTCGTTCGTTGCGATATGGAAATCTACGGGCAGGCTGCCGGCGAACGGACCATTATTATCGACTACTCGCTATCACCAATCCGGGACCAGAACGGCAAAATCGTGTTTCTGCTTGCAGAAGGCCGCAATATTACGGAGAAGAAGCAAGCTGAAGCGGAGATCGCCAGGAAGAATGCGGAATTGGAGGGACTGCTCGACAAGATCCGGCGTCTGGACCGGCTCAAGAGCGACTTCTTTGCCAATATCAGTCACGAATTGCGCACGCCGCTGGCGCTGATTCTTGGACCGGCCGAATCGATTCTCACCGCGAGTAATCTCACCGAGCTGCAACGCCGCGACCTCGGGGTGATCCATCGGAACGCTGCAACACTGCTCAAGCACGTCAACGACCTGCTCGACCTCGCGAAGCTGGATGAGGGGAAGCAGACGGTCAACTATGCACGTGTCGACTTGGCCAGAGAGACGCGCACCATCGCCGCGCACTTCGACTCAGTGGCGTCCGAACGGTCTCTGTCCTTCGTGATCGCAACGCCGGAAAGTTTACCTGCGGAGGTGGACCCTGAGAAGTTCGACCGCATTCTTTTGAACCTTCTTTCCAACGCATTCAAGTTCACGCCGGAGGGCGGCCGCATCCGATGCTCACTGGAAGTCGCCGGGCCCGACCGTGTCGTGCTCAGCGTCCAGGACAGCGGGCCTGGCGTAGAAGCTGGAATGCGAGATGAGATCTTCCAGCGGTTCCGCCAGGGCCAGAGCGGAATGACGCGACAGTTTGAGGGGACTGGCCTCGGCCTAGCGATCGTAAAAGACTTCGTCGAACTGCACGGAGGCACAATCGCGCTCTCGGATGCGCCAGGAGGCGGCGCGCTCTTTCAAGTTGAACTCCCATTGCGCGCTCCGGAAGGCGCCCTCGTGCGGTCGGACGAGATTGCATCGTCCACGCGGGCCAGTAGCGCTATTGTCGACAGCGCGCTCGAACAACTGTGGCCGGCCGAAACTACGCCGTCAGTGGGCCGAACATCAAGTGGCCAACCGGTTGTCATGGTGGCTGAAGACAATGCCGAGATGCGCCGGTTCGTGAGCGAGGTACTCGGCGATCTGTATCGAATTGTGCCGTGCGCCGACGGCGCGGAAGCGCTTGCAAAGGCCATCGCTGAACCGCCCGACCTGGTGGTAACGGACCTGATGATGCCGAAATTGAGAGGTGACCGGCTGGTCGAAGAGATGCGGCGCGTGGAATCGTTGGCGCAGGTGCCTGTCCTGGTTCTCTCCGCAACGGCCGACGAAGAGCTACGAGTAAAACTACTGGCCGAGTCGGTTCAAGATTACGTCGTCAAGCCATTCTCCGCGCAGGAACTGCGGGCGCGCGTCCGCAACCTGGTGGTGATGAAACGCTGCCGCGATTTATTGCAGAAGGAACTCGCGTCGCAGAACGAAGATTTGTCGGAATTGACTCAGCAATTGGTGGCGAGCCGTCAAGAGCTGCGAAGCAGTCTCGAGGCGTTGCGGGCGGGCGAACTGCGCTGGCACTCCATCTTCGATAATTCGGCCGTTGGTATCGCTATAACGGACGCGAGGGGTGTCTTTATGGCTACGAATCGTGCCTATCAGGAAATGGTTGGTTTCACGGAGCAAGAGCTTCAACATATGTCCTACATGGAGATTACATATGAGGAAGACCAGCCGGCCAATCGGGACCTGGCGGCGGATTTGTGGGAAGGACAACTAAACCCGTTCCGGTACGAGAAACGTTACCGCCGCAAAGACGGCAAACTGATCTGGGTGAGGACCACGGCTTCCATTGTGCCGGGCACTGAATCTGCGCCTCGGTTTGCCATGGCGGTGGTGGAAGACACAACGGAACGCAAGCTGGCTGAGGAAAGGCTGCGAGAATACGAAAAAGCCGGGGAGGGTTTAGAGGAAATGATTGTGGTGGTGGACCGCGAATACCGTTACCTGGTCGCTAATCGGGCTTGGCTGAACAATCGCGGATTGGAGCGGGAACAGGTGGTAGGGCGGCGCATGCCGGAATTATTAGACCTGGATGTCTTCGAGAATGTCGCCAAGAAAAAGCTGGATGAATGTTTTCAAGGTAAGGTAGTCAAATACGAGCTGCGATACAAATATCCTAAAATTGGGGAAAGGGACTTGCTTATATCGTACTTTCCCATTGAAGGCCCGGGTGGTGTAGATCGGGCAGCTTGCGTTTTGCAGGACATCACCGAGCACAAATGGACCGAAGTGCGGCTAAATCGTTCGCTCAGCCAATTGCGGGCTTTGGCTGGGAGGTTGCAGAGCGTCCGCGAGGATGAAAGGACGAAGGTAGCGCGCGAGATTCATGATGAGCTGGGACAGTCCTTGACCGCGATCAAGATAGAATTGAGTTCTTTGCTCTTTGAATGGCCGGCGGAACAGAAGCCGTCCAAGCGCATAGAGTCGATTACCAGATTGGTGGACCAAACCATTCAATCGGTGCGCAGAATCTCGACGGAGCTAAGGCCTGGAATTCTGGATGCCCTGGGTCTGGTGGCGGCGGTGGAATGGGCCGCCGAGGAGTTTGAAACCCGCACCGGAATCCGATGCCGTCTGGACCTGCCGAAAGACTCACTCGAAATCAGCCAGGAGCGCGCGACTGCCATTTTCCGGATTTTTCAGGAAACGCTGACCAATATCGCCCGGCATGCGGATGCTACCGAGGTGAATATAAGATTGGCCCGAGAAGACAGCAGCCTGATCCTGGAGGTTCACGATAATGGCGTCGGTGTGAGCGAAGAGCAGCTTTCAGCCAGCCAGTCCCTTGGCATCCTCGGAATGCGGGAACGCGCGTTGCTTCTGGGAGGGGAGTTTCTAGTGAGCGGAGCGCCGAACCAGGGCACGCGTGTCAGATTATGCATTCCCTTGTCCTTTCGTCATATTAAGCAAGATGCGGGGCAGGCCGGATGATCAAGGTGCTCCTGGCCGACGATCATGCCATCGTGCGCGGAGGGTTGAAGGAAATACTGCTACGCCACATGGAAAGCGTGGAGTGCGGTGAAGCCGAGAATGCCGAACAGGTTCTTGCCCTTGTACGGGAACATCCTTGGGATCTGCTGATTTTGGACATCACGATGCCGGGGCGCAGCGGTCTGGACATCCTTGCTGACCTCAAGCAATTGCGGCCGGAACTCCCGGTGCTGGTGCTGAGCATGCTCCCGGAAGACCAGTTTGGTAAACGGGTGCTGAGAGCGGGAGCCTCTGGTTACCTGAAGAAAGAATCCGCACCCGAGGAATTGATTCAAGCCATACGCAAGGTGCTTTCCGGTGGCCGCTATGTCAGCCCGGCGCTGGCCGAGAAAATCGTGCTGGACCTGAATGATGGCGCAAACCTGCCGCTGCACGAAGGGCTCTCCGCCCGCGAGTTTGAGATTCTGGTGATGCTTGGCTCCGGGAAAACGGTGAGCCAGATCGCCGAGGAACTCCATTTAAGCGTAACCACGATTAGCACGTATCGCGCGCGCATCCTGGAAAAAATGAATATGTCAACCACTGCCGAACTTATGCGTTACGTATTCCGCAATCACTTGGTAGACTGACGCGGCTAGTGGGCTGTCGGCGAAAGAACTAGCATCGAAATCCCAGGCGTTCGCATGAGTGCGAACGCGGCAAACACGAGTGTTCGCGCCACGCNNTTCAGCAACGACAGCCTACTAGCCGGTCTCTGTAGTCTGAACCATGACAAGCGTCCGGAAATTGCCTACACAAACATCCCGTTTCCATCGATAGCGCCATCCGCCCCGCGGACCAGATGATGGGTGTTGGCGTATTCATCAGCATCGACGGGCTGGGCAAAAGCGGCTCGCGGCCGCATGAAGAGACTACTCATCGTGGACGGCCATGTAGTCATCCGGGAGGGCCTGAAAGACATCCTTCACGCCCAATCGGAAATTGTTTTTGGCGAAGCGAGCACCGCCGACGCAGCTCTTCGGTTGGTGGAAGAGCAGAACTGGGATGCTGTAATACTCGATCTCGCTCAAGGGGACCGAAGCTCCTTAGACGCCCTAAAAGAATTGAAGCAAATCCGGCGCCGGCTTCCAGTGCTTGTCCTCGGCACGCAGTCCGGCCATGATTACGCGCGCCGCTTGTTCAAAGCGGGGGCGTCCGGCTATATCACCAAAGACAGTCCGCGGGAAGAGCTGGTTAAGGCCGTCTGCAAGGTCATGGAAGGAGGAACCTACGTCAGCTCCGCCCTNNGTCCGGGAAAACGATCCATGAGATTGCTAATCTGCGCTCGCTGAGCGACAAAACGATTAGGGCCTACCGCGCACGGATACTGAACACCATGGGAATGAAAACTACCGCCGAACTCATTCACTATGCCGTGCGAAACAACTTGGTGGATTTGGGTTAGTCCCGTGGGC
>PMUN01000025.1:19701-25716 GCA_003166875.1 Bryobacterales bacterium
ACGTGGACCTCCGAAGCGACGGACCAGGAATTGGTCGAACAAAGCAAACAAGGCGATGAGGAAGCGATGGCCAAGTTGATCCAGCGCCATTATGGAGCATCTCTCCGCATCGCGCGATCGATCCTCCGCAATGAGTCGGATTCCGAGGATGCCGTGCAGACGGCTTATAGCCGTGCCTTCCAGCATCTGCACACGTTTCGCGAAGAAGCGCGTTTCAGCACCTGGATCACCACTATCGTCGTCAATCAGAGTCGCATGCATCTCCGCCGCGAACGGCGTGCCACTCTGCTCAGCCTGGAAGAACCGATCCATGAGCAGATCCCGCAGTACCTTACATCCCGCGAACCGACGCCGGAAGAAAGCACGGCCCGGCGTGAGATTTCCACCGCCATCTCACGCGCGCTCGCCAGGCTTCCGCACGGTCTACGGACGCCGTATACACTGCATGCGGTCTCGGGGCTGCCGGTTGCCGAGGTGGCTGACAAATTGGGACTCAGCCTCTCTGCCACCAAGTCACGAATCTTCCGTGCACGCTGTACGCTAGAATCCCGTCTGTATGTCAGTTACGGGCCAGCGCAGTGTTCCGCATAAATTAAGGAACCTGCGATCACACTCCAAACTCCGCAGCGTGGCCGGTGGCCCACTCCTGGAACGTCCGTGCTGGTGTTCCTGTAATCTCTCGAACCGTGGATGTAACAAGCGCAGGTTGGCCGATCGCGGCGGCCCACGCGTCGAGTAGCATATTCACGACAAAAGCAGGCATGAGTGCAAGCAACTCGCGCCGCGCCTCATCTGGCGAGATCTCTTCCATTCGCAGTGACCGGCCGATCACTCTACCAATTGTGTGCACCTGCTCGAACTGGCTCATGGATTCAGGCCCGGTTAAAACATATTCCGCTCCGGCGTGTCCATCCTCACATAGGGCGCGGACCGCGACCGCGGCAATGTCCCGCTCGTGGATCGGAGCTGTAGGAGCGGCGACATGGGGCCAGCGTACGACATCTTTGCCGGCGCGGATCTGCGGGGCCCACCAGGACAGAGCATTCGCTGCGAACATCCCGGGCCGCAGGAACGTCCACTCGAGCCCCGAGGTCTCGATCAGCCGCTCGACTTGCGCGCCCAGCGCGCGGACCGCATTAGGCTGCTGGAAGAAAGGGTGTGCCGTTTTGAGCGGCGCTGACAGGAACACGATGCGCCGTGCGTGCTTCGCGATTCGCTCCAAGGCAGGAGCAACAGCGGCCGGCGGGGCGGTCCACACCAGGAACACCGCATCGATGCCGTCCAGGCATCCATCCAGGGTCTCGGGAAGAGTGAGATCTCCGCGTACTACATCAACGTGGGAAGGCAAACCAGCCGTCTGCGGGTTGCGGGCGAGCGCGCGGACCTGCACATCCGTGGCCGGTAATTGAGACAGAACCTGGCGGCCGACCCTGCCGGTAGCCCCAATGATGAGGATACGAATCATCGAAGACATTTTAACGAACAAGATCCAATTGAAATCAAGTCATTGATGGGTGCTATGTTGGGTGGGGTCACATCGCTAGACTGTTAGGCTGTACATATCGTAACTCGCAGGATGCGGCGCAACCCACACTATCATGACAGGGTCAATCGGGTGCTCGATTACATCGGGGAACATCTCGACGGCGAACTTTCGTTGGCCCGATTATCCGGCATCGGCTGTTTCTCCCCGTTCCACTTCCACCGCATTTTTCAGGGAGTCACGGGCGAGACGCTGAACAGCCATGTGCGCCGTGTGCGACTCGAGAGAGCCGCCGCGTTAATGAAGGCATCGCCTCGAAAGCGCATCACCGATGCCGCTCTTGAGACAGGCTTCGCGGGAACCGCTGAATTTTCCCGCGCGTTCAAGAATCACTTCAACCGAACCGCCAGCTCATGGGACCGGCGAAGTCCGCTCGAAAACAGCAAGATTTGCAAAGCGCCGGAAATGCTCCCGTTCCATACTTTAGAGGAACTCGAGCGTTGGAAGGCCGCTCGGAAGAATGTGCGGGTTCGCCTCCACCGGTTCAGCGCTTTTCTCTATGTCTACACTCGGATCTACGCGCCCTACGGCAATTCGCGGTTGGTGGAGAGCTACGTTGCGCTCACCGCGTGGCTCGCGGAAAAGCATACCGACATCCGGGATGTCGTCGTCATTGGCATGGCGCTGGATGATCCGTCCATTACGCCCTCGAAAAATTGCCGCTATGATCTCGGCATCGCCTTTCCGAAGCTGCCGGGAGGCATTCTGGGCGAGATTGTCCGTTCGCGGGGACGGGCGGCGGCGCCTCTTGTGCCGGTACCGGCCCAGTCGGAATGCGATGCGGCGGGTTTTAGTGTCCGGGATTTCGAGTCCCAACAAACCGTCGCCTTTCACTCGGCCGGCGATCTCGCGCAGGTCGGCCGTGCCTGGCAGTATCTGTACCGGATCTGGCTTCCTTCCGGCGATTTCGAGCCGGCGGATCTGCCAGCCATGGAAATGTTTGTACGGTTACCGGAGGAAATAGGATGGGAAACATTCGATCTCGAAGCTTGTATACCCGTCGTGCGGCTCTGACGCTCGCTACGGCTGCGATGACGGCCTGGAGTCAATCGCGAAAAACTACAGAAGGACACATGGAGCTCGGTGCATTTTCAGTCAGCCTGACTGTCAAGGACATTCAGGCCTCGAAACAGTTTTACGAGAAGTTCGGTTTCAAGGCCTTCTTCGGCGATGCCTCCAAAAACTTTCTGATTATGAAGAACGGCGATCACTCCATCGGCCTCTTCCAAGGCATGTTCGACAAAAACATATTGACCTTCAACCCGGGCTGGGATAATAACGCCCAAAAGCTAGCAACTTTCACGGACGTCCGCGAGCTACAGCGCCAGTTGAAGGCGCAAGGCGTGAAGTTGGTGAAGGAGGCAGACGAGAGCACGACCGGCCCCGCGAGTTTTCTCGCGGTGGACCCCGACGGAAACCCCATTCTCGTCGATCAGCACGTCTGAGCTGGATGCCCCGGCTCTGCGATTCGCCGGGCCGGAAGTTGGCCGCAGCAATGTTTTCGGCTCCGAACTGCGGCGTGTGCTTTTGCAACCAAAGTACTACGCTCGCTAGACCTCCAGATGTATCGGCCCTGTGCGAATTCCTTACTATTTCTAAGTGCTTATACCGATGTAACATCGCGTCTTCAAGTGATAACTTACTCATAGCGGTGCAGGAAATTCGCCGCCAGGGAGAACAATAAATGACACGGATCACCAATCTGGTTTGGAAGCTGAGAATTTGGAAGGATACCCGAGGCCAGGACCTCATTGAATACGCTTTAATGGCGGGTTTCGTCGCGGTTGCCGCGGGCGCAATCATGCCGGGTGTTGCCACCAGCATCAGCACCATCTTCAGCAAGGTCGCTAGCACGATGACCGCTGCTGCAGCCACTAGCTAAATTTTTTGGTGGGTAGGCCAGCAGATCACCCTCTTCCTGGCCTATCCGCCTATACGTTTTCACGTCCGAGAATTTCATCTTCCGCATGGGAAAATGACAGTATTCTGAACATCTGGAATATTTCCCCAGGCACTGCCATACGCATCGTCAAGACGTTCCGCGACTACCACGGCGGCGAGTTCACGGCAGGTACGATCCTGCATTTCGATCCTCGAGATTATCTGCCCTATCACAGCGGGCACACGGTGTTCTTTAAGGAAAGAATCATGTATTTGTGCGATCTGGATGATACCAGCAATATCGTCGAGAACTGAGGCCATGAATACTTCGAGCCGTGCTGAGCAGCTCTACAACAAGCAATCAGAGCCTAACGCAACGCCAGTGGCGGAGTTCGCCACCCGTCTCCACCCGCCAGTTGGAAACACGGTTCGGTCACGTCCGTGAATCCATCGTGCTTCTACCATAAGGTGGATCCGTCCTTCAAGTTCCAAAGCGTGAGTATTGCTCCCGCCGTGAACACGACGCGGCCATCGCCGGAGACCCTACCTCAAGCATTAACGAGTACTAGCAACAGGCCGACGTGGGTGTCCGCCCCACTTTGCATTGGTCCATCCGAGATCAAGTGTTTTCGAAGGTGTCGTGGGCTACCGAGAAACGCGTTACGCCGGGGCCTTCTCACTGACGGCATCGGGATCCCGCGCTGACGAGCCCGTGGACAATTCCGCAATCAGGGCGCGGAGTTTTCCCGGCTCCAGTGGCTTCGTCAGGTATCCGTCCATGCCGGCATCCAGACAAATATCGCGAAACTCCGAAGTCGCGTGCGCCGTCAGGCCATAAATAAGGGGCTGCCGGTCCGCCGGGAGGCGCCTCCGGATTTCCCGCGTTGCGGACAGCCCGTCCTGCTCAGGCATTTGCACGTCCATGAAAACAAGGTCATACGGATGTTCCAATACCGCCGCGACGGCCTGGGAACCGTCCGCCGCCAAATCCGCATCAATCCCCAGCCTCTTCAGAAGCTTTACTACGACTTTCTGATTTACTAGATTGTCCTCTGCTACCAGCACTCTCAAATGGGCAGCGTCTAACGTTGGCGGCGGAGCAACCGGCGATGCCATAGGTTGCTGCGCGTGTCCCATGCGGACCGTGAATCGGAAGCGCGAACCCACGCCGGGCCTGGACTCTACATCGATCGTCCCTCCCATTAACTCCACCAGCCCCTTAGAGATCGCCAGACCCAGGCCAGTTCCTCCGTAACGGCGACTGATGGAGGCATCTGCCTGATTGAACGAAGAGAACAGGCGAGGCAGTTGTTCCGCGGCAATCCCAATCCCGGTGTCGCGAACCTCGATCGCGATGCAATCGGAAGTCTCGTCCCTACGTTCAAGGCGGGCAGTGAGCACGATTTCGCCGGAACTTGTAAATTTCACGGCGTTTGAGATCAGGTTCAGGACTACTTGCCGCAATCGGGTTCCATCTCCTGCTGCCCAGGCGGGCAATTCCGGCGCGAGGCTACAACTGAGGCGCAGATTTTTTTCGGCAGCCGCGGCTCGAAACAGCCCGACGCTTTCTTCCAGGGCACGGCGGAGGTCGAACGGCGCCACTTCCAGCTCCAGTTTTCCAGCCTCCCCTTTGGAGAAATCCAACACATCGCTGATCACTCGAAGCAACGTATCGCCCGAAGAGCGGATCATTCTGATGATCTCCAGCGCCTCAGCGGGAACTGGCATTGCTTCCAATTCCATGCTCAATCCGATGACACCGTTCAAGGGCGTTCGGATCTCGTGGCTCATGTTTGCCAGAAAACGGCCCTTGGCTTCGATCACCGCATCGGCGGACCTCTTCTCTTCCAACATCTTGGTTCGTTCCACCGCCAGTTCGGCTGTCCGCTGTTCGAGCAGCAGCCGGTGCCTACGCCGCACCACTCCCCCCACTGCGCCAACGGAAACGAGGAGAGCGGCTACCTGCACCCACGACGTTTGCCACCACTTCGGCGCAACTTGAAACTCCGCAACAGCAACTTTCGCCGAGACCGGCCCATCCCGAACCCTGGACCGGATCTCCAGCCGATGCTGGCCCGGAGAAAGCCCGGCAAAGGAGATGCTTCGCTCTGTGGTGTCGCTCCAGTGTTCTCCGTCCAGCCGGTAGGCAAAGCTCACCAGTTGTTCGCTCTTGTAACTGAGCGAGGAGAATTCTGCCCGAAGCACTCGCGACTTCTGGCCGACCACCAGCCTGGTTATGAGCGGATCGGCAACCGCCGGTTCCAGGGAGCCACCTCTGCGGGCACGGTAATGCGCGAGTCCGCCGCTGGTACCGATCCAAACACTGCCGTCCGGATCGGCCCAGAAAGCTTCTCCGTCTGTGTCGTTCGAGATCAGCCCATCTTCGGTACTCAGACGTTTCCACGTGCCGCCGTCGAGAAACGATACTCCGTTTGCTCCGCCCCGCCAAAGTCGCCCGGAAGCGTCGAACCCGTGAAATGCCGTGACCTCGACTGACGACGCATCGGCTGCGAAGACTGGCGTCGAGCGAAAAATGCGCCCGCCCGATAACTCCACTCTTTCAATCCCTGCATCCAGCCGGTGGTGTAGCC
>PMUN01000238.1:0-7618 GCA_003166875.1 Bryobacterales bacterium
GACCAGCACACGCAATCCGGTGTTCTATTGGGACAACGGCTATCCGGCGTACACTCACACGCTTCCGGCCATCGACCCGACCCTGGACAACGGCAACGGGATCAATTATGTTGCCTCAAACTCGAACCGGCAGCCGTACGCGCAGAACTACACACTGGGCTTCCAGTTTCTGTTGCCCAAGAGCACGACGATCTCGGCGAACTATGTGGGAAACAAAGGAACGCGGCTGAGCGCGCCGGACTTCAACAACCTGAACCAGCTCAACCCGAAGTATCTCGCGCTGGGAGATGCGCTTCTCGATGACATCAGCCTGCATCCGAGCATTCCGTTGCCATACGCTGGCTTCACCGGGACTGTGGCGCAAGCGCTGCTTCCGTATCCGCAATTTGCCGGAGGCGCTGTGGTGTCGCAGTTCGCGAATTGGGGGACTTCACACTATGATGCAGCGCAGTTGCTGGTAACGCATCGGACCGGGAAGGGACTCAGCTTCCTGGTGAGCTATGCCTTCCAAAAAACCCTGACGAATACGGACAGCGCGCTGTATTACGGCAACAACTCCCAGGACGTTTACAACCGGAAGCTGGAGAAATCGGTTGCCAGTTTCGATCGTCCGCAGGTTTTGAAGATAACTTGGATTTACGAACTTCCTTTTGGCAAGGGCCGGAAATACCTGAGTCGTGGTGGTTTCGTGAACCAGGTCTTAGGCGGATGGACGGTCACGGGGATACAGATCTATCAATCCGGCGATCCGCTCTACATCGAGTCCGGCTTGAGCGGCGCCGGATACTGGTTCAACGGAGACGTTCGCGGCGATGTGCTGAGCGGCGTGCCTCTCAAGGTTTCTTCATCCGGTCCGTTTGATTACGCGGGGGGGACCGGGCAGGCATATCTGAATCCCGCGGCGTTTGCTGAGCCGCCCACCACACCAAACGGGGTTGTGCTGCGGCCAGGCACTGCCCCTCGCTTCTTCGGCAATCTTCGCGGGCCCAGGAACCCAACCGAGAACTTCGGTGTATTCAAGAATTTCACCATGCGCGAGGGGATGTTCCTGCAATTGCGCAGCGACTTTTTAAACGCGTTCAATCGCTCCGGGCGGGCTGATCCCGACACGAACCTCAGCGATCCAACGTTTGGCAGAATCCTCGACGTGGGTCAGGGCCCGCGACGTATCCAGGTGGCGGGGCGATTTACGTTTTGAAATGGCACCGCTGCTGAGATCCTGATCTGGTTACGGCTCTGCTACAAACGGTATTCCGGACTCGAAAACTCCCGATGGAATCGGGGAGGCTCCGTTGACGGAAATCGCGGCTGATGCTTTTCGGCGACAGCTCAATCTCATGTCCCGGCCCTTACCTCTTCCCGAGCGAGAGAAAACGATACATGCATCGGAGGGCAGTGTTGCAAGTTTCGGAACGGAACAAGAGTTCGCAGAGAAGACGTCGTTCTCCGGAACTTTAGGCGGCCACTTCGAAGAGTTCGTTGATGAACCGATTCTGACGCCGGACGCCACTCCCGCTCAGCCACCGCACTTGGCCCTTCCGAATTATGTGCATCGCTTCATAGCCCTGAATCGTTCGTCGCGCAGCCTGGAATTCGCGAAACCCTTGCTTGGCGTTCACTCGCCGTTTGATCGCTCGATGGTCTTGCTCGATGATGTTGTTCGGATACTGGACCGGTCGGTGGCGGCACCGGCTGCGGAGCGTCCCTTCCTTCTTTATGTCTGCGATGGCCGAACCGTAGATCGGCGCCAGATCCGTGTTGATGACGCGAGGTTGAGGATGGGATCGATCGCTCAGCGCATTGCGAAACAGCCGTTTGGCGGCATCGGCGTCGCGCAATGCGGACAGTAGAAAATCGATGGTGGCACCTGCCGAATCGATCGCCCGGTACAGGTAGCACCAGCGGCCTTGTACCCGAATATAGGTTTCATCGACCCGCCACGACTTGTTGGTCGGCTTCAGGTGCCGGCGCAGTCGTTGCTCTAACTCGGGGCCGTAACGCTGCACCCATCTCCAGACCGTCGTATGATCGGCTTCCAGGCCGCGTTCCTCCAGTAGCTCCTCAACATCGCGCAGCGACAGAGAATATCGAAGATACCAGCGCACCGCACAGAGAATGAGCGCCGGTTCTGTTGCCGCCACTTGAAGATCATCGATCGCGTAGCCATTTCACGATTGTTTCACGTTGTCGGGCGGGGCCTAACACAAGTTGCAACACAACCGCGGTTACTGGATTTCGTAGTGTCGAACTGCTCCTGGAAAGATGGGCGGCTCACTACAACGTTCCGGCAACCCTTTGATATGCTGGCGCTTGCGGTCACCAAGAACCTCCCATCCGCAACACTAAGCGAGGTTCCGAGCACCAAGAATGAGAAGTGGCTCCCCGGCATGGATTCGAACCACGATTCACGGCTCCAAAGGCCGCTGTCCTACCATTAGACGACCGGGGATTATTTGGAAGACTCCGCTAGCCGCTAGTTTACCATCCTGCCATCGCAGAGACACGCTCCCGCTCCACTTTCATATTTGGCACAGTAGAAGTACCGGAGATGCCGGCTGCTCGAAAGAGCTATAGGAATGGATGCATCGGCGTGCCTGTGCGTGCATCCAACGGAGTAACCATCTGTGTGGATTGTTAAGATCGCCCTCAACCGGCCCTATACGTTTATCGTATTGGCGCTGCTGATTCTGTTGATCAGCCCGCTGGTGATCGTGCGCACTCCCGTCGACATCTTCCCCAACGTCAACATTCCCGTGATTGCGGTGCTCTGGAACTACTCGGGCCTCGGCGCCGAGGACATGGAGACGCGCATCGGATCGCAGTACGAGCGTTTTCTCACCACCGCCGTAGCCGATATCGAACACATCGAATCGCAGACGGTGGAGGGCCGCAGCATCACCAAAGTATTCTTCCACCCGGGCGCCAAAGTGGACATCGCCATGTCTCAGATGACGGCGGCCGCGCAGGGGGCGGTACGCCAAATGCCGCCTGGGACCACGCCTCCCTTCCTGCTGATCTACAGCGCATCCAGCGTCCCTATCGTGCAACTGGCGCTTTCCGGAGAAGGTTTATCCGAGCAACAACTGTTCGACTTCGCAGCCAACTCGATTCGTGTCCAACTCATCCGGGTGCCGGGCGCGGCCATTCCGTGGCCCTATGGAGGCAAGCAACGGCAGGTCATGGTGGATCTCCAGCCGGCGCTGATGCAAGCCAAGGGACTCTCTCCCGTGGACGTCGTAAACGCCATCAACAATCAGAATCTGATTCTTCCGGTTGGAACCTCGAAGATCGGTCAATTCGAATATGATGTTGGACTCAACGCCAGCCCCACTACGGTCCAGGAACTCAATGACCTTCCGATTGAAGCCGTAGCGAACAACACCATCTACATTCACGACGTCGCTCACGTCCGGGATGGCTATTCGCCCCAAACCAATATCGTCCGGCGAGACGGACAGCGTAGCGCGCTACTGACGGTCTTGAAAATCGGCAGCTCTTCAACGCTCGATATCGTGCAGCAGGTCCGGGATATGCTGCCGCAGATCTCAGCCACGCTTCCGCCGGCGCTAAAGATTGAACCGATCTCCGATCAGTCCATCTACGTGCGAGCCGCCGTGAGCGGGGTTGTCCGGGAAGCCATTATTGCGGCCTGTCTCACGGCCATAATGATTCTGCTGTTCCTAGGAAGCTGGCGCAGCACGGTGATCATCGCCATCTCCATCCCGCTTTCCATTCTCACTTCGATCTGCGTGCTGAGTGCGTTGGGCGAAACCATTAACATCATGACCTTGGGTGGCCTGGCGCTCGCGGTTGGCATCCTGGTGGACGACGCCACGGTCACCATAGAAAATATCGACCGCAACTTCGATCAGGGCAAGGATCTGCTCACCGGAATTCTGGATGGCGCGGCGCAGATCGCTCTTCCCGCGCTAGTCTCGACGCTTTGTATTTGTATCGTCTTCCTGCCGATGTTCTTTCTGACCGGTGTAGCGCGCTTTCTGTTCATTCCGCTGGCCGAGGCCGTTGTGTTCGCCATGCTCGCTTCCTACGTGCTTTCGCGAACGCTGGTTCCGACGCTCGCGATGTACCTGCTCAAATCCCATTTGCATCACCCCGCGGAACCAGCGGCGTGGAATCTGGCGGGCAAGTTTCAACGGGCATTCGAGCGGGCTTTTGAAGCGTCCCGGACGGCATATCGCGGCATGCTGATGGCCTGCATTCGCCGCCGCGCATTATTTGTTCCGGTGTTCTTGGGTCTCTGCGCTCTCGCATTCCTGCTGTTGCCATGGTTGGGACGGGACTTCTTTCCAACTTCTGACGCCGGACGATTCAATCTACACTTCCGCGCCAAAACGGGCACCAGGATTGAGGAGACCGCGCGGTTGGGGGATCTTATTGAAGCCGCGATCAAGCGCGTTATTCCGCGTTCTCAAATGTCCAGCATCATCGACAATATCGGCCTGCCGTACAGCTCTATCAACATGGCCTACAGCACGTCGGCGCCGATTGGAAGCATGGATGCCGACGTCCTGGTGACCCTGAAGGAAGGCCATCGGCCTACCGACGACTATATTCGCCAACTCCGCCGCGAGCTTCCGCGCGAGTTTCCCGGTGTCGCCTTCTATTTTCTGCCGGCCGATATCATCAGCCAGATCCTGAACTTTGGATTACCCGCCCCCATCGACGTTCAAGTGTCGGGGCCTGATGTGTACGCGAACCATGCGTTCGCCACCAATCTTTTGAGCCAGCTTCGCACCATACCGGGCGCAGTCGACCTCAGAGTTCATCAGTTGTTCGACCAACCACGCATCGAAATCAATGTGAATCGCAGCAAAGCGATCGAAAGTGGGTTCACCCAGCTCACTGTGGCAAACAACCTGCTGATCTCGTTGAGCGGAAGTTTTCAGACCACACCCTCGTTCTGGCTGGACCCGAAGAGCGGAGTTATGTACAGCCTGGTGGCGCAGACTCCGCAGTACGCGGCTTCCTCATTGAGCGATCTGGAAAACATTCCCATTGTGCAAGGCACGCGGCGGGAGATTTTGGGAGATGTCGGGAGCCCGCATCGCGCCGCCGGGCTGGCGGTGGTTTCGCATTACAACATCCAGCGCGCCATCGATATTTTCGGCACGGTTCAGGACCGGGACTTGGGCGGCGTCGCAGCCGATATAAACCGCATCGTGGACGCCAACCGTTCCAAATTGCCGCGCGGATCGCAGCTTGCGGTTCGTGGACAAATTGAAACCATGCGAACATCGTTTCAAGGGCTGTTGTCGGGGTTGTTGCTCTCCATCGTGCTGGTCTACTTGTTGATCGTCGTGAACTTTCAATCCTGGTTGGATCCATTCATCATTCTCACCGCGTTGCCGGCGGCTATGGCGGGTATTATCATTTTTCTGTTCTTGTCCCGGACCACTCTCAGCGTACCGGCCATGATGGGCGCCATCATGAGTGTGGGCGTGGCAACCGCAAACAGCATTCTTGTGATCAGTTTCGCCAAGGAGCATTTAGCCGCGCAAGGCGATCCCGTGCTGGCGGCGATTGAAGCCGGTTTTACACGCTTCCGTCCTGTATTGATGACCGCTCTGGCCATGATTATCGGCATGGTTCCCATGGCCATGGGACTGGGCGAAGGAGGCGAACAAAATGCGCCGCTCGGCCGCGCGGTCATCGGAGGATTGATTTTCGCGACGATTGCCACGTTGTTTTTCGTCCCTACCGTTTTTAGCTTGTTGCATAGAAGACACCTGACGAACGATCCTGTTAGATGACACGACATGCCTGAAATAACCACCACCGGTAAGCAGACCGAGCCTCGTGCCGCTCGCGAGTTGCCTCGGGTTCTTAAGCTAGTGCTGGTGTTAGTGGTGACCGTGCTGGTGGTGGGCGCCGCGATCATCTGGGGTATTGACGCTCGTCTCAAAACCGCGGCCGCGGTGAAGCAGGAGACCCAGGATTTGGCGATGCCAACCGTTGCCGTGGCTCATCCGAAAATGGGAGATTTGCAAAACGAGGTGGTGCTGCCGGGCAACATCCAGGCCTTCATCGATTCGCCCATCTTCGCTCGCGCGAGCGGCTACCTCAAGAACTGGAACGCCGATATCGGAGCGCGCGTTAAAGCCGGCCAGATTCTGGCCGAAATCGACGCGCCTGAGTTGGATCAACAGGTTCGTCAGGCCCAGTCCGCCGTGGATCAGGCCAAGGCGGCGCTGGATCAAACGCTCGCCAATTTAGTACAGGGCAAAGCGAATGCGGAACTCGCGCGCGTCACGGCGCAGCGATGGAGTAATTTGGTTGCCAAAGGCGTGGTCTCGCGGCAGGAGAACGACCAATACCAGGCCCAGTATCAGGCCCAGGTGGCCAATGTAGACGCGCTCGAGAAGGCTATCGCCGCCGCTCGCGGCAATGTTGGATCGGCGGAAGCGAATCTCTCGCGGCTCCAGGAAATGCAGGGTTTCAAAACTGTGAAGGCGCCTTTCGATGGCGTCATCACGGCGCGAAATACCGATATCGGCGCACTGGTGAACGCTGGTATGGGCGGCGCAGCCCAGGAACTGTTCCACATAGCGGCGACAGCTAGGCTCCGTGTCTATCTGAACGTACCCCAGATTTATTCGCAATCCGCCGTTCCAGGAATTCCCGCCGAATTGACGTTGTCTGAGTTTCCGGGCCGCCGCTTCCACGGCAAACTGGTTCGAACCGCGGACTCCATGGACTCGGGCACGCGAACGCTACTCACGGAAGTGGACGTCGACAATCCAACGGGCGAACTTAAGCCGGGAGCTTATGCAGAAGTTCACCTCACTATTCCCGCCGGTACACCGTCAGTAGTTGTTCCCGTGGGCGCAATTCTGTTCCGCAGTGAAGGAGTCAGGCTTGGTTTGATTCGGGATGGAAATAAAGTGGTGCTGGTCCCGGTCGTTCTGGGGAAGGACTACGGAACCGAGATTGAAGTGCTATCAGGGATCCGTCCGGACGATTGGGTAATCATGAATCCAGCGGACTCGCTCACTTCCGGAGTTGTCGTGCGGCCAGTCCCGGCCGATGCGCCTCGAAAATAGCGAATATCGCACTCGGTGCGATACGAAAAACCGAGCCGCGACCGGTAGGAAGCGCTACCACGAGCACAGCCCTAGCGGCACTGGTGGTAGCGCTCCCTTCCGGTCGCGGCTCGGTCACACCCTCGAAACGCTCAACATTTATGTCGCGAAACCAAGTCGCTATGCACACCAGCGGCGAATGATCACTACCAGTCCGAATAAGGACTGCCTTCCAGGCTGGTTTTGTCCGACCCGCTCCGCACATCGAAAATCCCTGGCTCACTCTGACTTACCGTGTTGCTGGCGTCCTCCATGATGACCTTCCAGGTGTCCGCTGATTGGGTCATCGGATCCACTGGCACTTGCCGGAGATATCCATCGCTCACCAGATCTTGCAGACTCTGCGGCGCCTTCTGCTTGTCGTAGGTGTATTCGTCGATCACGGTGCGCAGGGTGAATAGGTTGTTCTTGAGCACGCTCTCCTTCGCACGCTGGATGGAGCGGCTGTAGATAGGAATGGCTACCGACATCAACACCGCAATGATTGCCATCACGATCATCAGCTCGATCAGCGTGAA
>PMUN01000238.1:7638-12499 GCA_003166875.1 Bryobacterales bacterium
TTCGGGATGCGCCGCAGATATTTGATCTTCTTGTCCACCGCACCAGTGGCCTTTACGCCCTCCACCAACTGCTCCAGGGTTTCGGGATAATTGTCGGAATCTATTTTCGGCGGGCCGATCTTGCCCGCATCCATATCGTCCTTGAATTTGTCGATCCCCTTCCGGATATCGTCCAAAGCACGCTGCAGATCGCGTTCCTTATTACGCTGCACCTGGTAGCGCGCAAGCGGAACCGCCATGGTGGAAAGCAGCATCAGGATGGTGAAAGCAACAATCAGCTCCACCAGGGTCATGCCGCGTTGTCGAGCGCGTCTCATCTGCATCTACTGCACGTTTACCACAGCCGACGGCGCCGTGGCGCTGATTGCCTCCTTCTTTGAGTTTCTCAGGTTTACCTCGGTTACCGCGATACTGGTGGCCCCCTTGCCGACCGCGGAGAACGTAAATTGCATAAGAGGGCCTGAGCCGTTGACACCTGCCGAGCCCGCGACGCGGCTCATTTCGACAGTGGCTTCCCCGGAATCGTTGCGAATATCGAGTGTCGGTGGATTTACGATGCCGTCCTTGGTTATCAGCGCGGCAGGTGTTGCCTGATTCAAGCGCAGGATCTTTGGATCCCATCGGAGCTTAATGGGAACCACCGCCAGGTCCGTCACGTTCGCGGCCTCGAGAGTCACCACAACCGGACCGCTCAACTTCGCCTGCAACGTGGCGGGATTCAGAGAAAGAGCGGGACCGGAAGTGGGCGCAGTCACCGTTGGCGTGCCTGCCGCCGGGGCTGCAGCGGCCGGCGCGGCCGGATTGGCAGTGGCAGCGGCAGCGGGCGTCTCTTCGGTCTTTGCCGCGTACCGCAGCTTCAATGTCTGATCCTGTCCCACCGATACTCCACGCAGATCCAGTCCATCGATATCCGGTTTGCGCACAATATGCGGAATTATGGCTACCATCAACTCGCTGCGCGATTTGTCCTTGGAGTTGCTTCCAAAAAGATATTTTCCCAGGATCGGAATGTTTACCAGTCCGGGGATTCCGGTGGTCGTGTTCGAGTCCTGGGTTTGACTCAAACCGCCCAGCAGGCTCACCTCGCCATCCCGTACACGAATGTGAGTGTCGGCCTTGCGTTGCGAAATCACGGGTTGAGTCAACCCGCCGATGCTCACATTACTGCTTACGTTGGAGATGTCGGTGGTGATATCTAATGTCACCTCGTCATTTCCGTGTACATGCGGCGTGATGGTCATGTTCACACCCGTATCCGCAAACTGGAATTGCGTACTGACCAGCGGACTCACGCCCACCGTTCCAATGCCCGGCTGGAAACTGCCGCTGGCATAGGGGATTCTGTCTCCAATTTTCAACTCGGCCTTCTGGCCATCCGAGACGCGCACTTCCGGCGACTGCATCACTTTGGTGGAAGTATCCGACATCACCGCCTGCAGCATCGCTCCCGGCAAACTGGTGGAAAAGTTATTAAAGTTAAAGGCCTTCCCAATCGACCCCAGCGACACGTAACTGGAGTTTGTAGTTGTGCTACTAGTGGTGGCAGTAGTGTTTACAAGGGACCCTGTGCCCGTATTGCTGGTACCCGTTCCGGCCGTACCGGTTCCGCTCGTCCCGGTGGTACCTGTGTTCTGCAGCACCGGATTGGTGGGTGAAAATGCGATCGGCAGCGTGAGGCCGGTCGTCCCGTTCGAGGTCAACCCAGCCGCGATGGTACGCGACCTGTCACTATTCACTTCCATGACAATCATGTCCACAACCACTTCCGCCTTGGGCTTGTCCATGTCGCGAAGCAGCTTCTCCACCAGCGCTACCTTATCCACCGTATCCCGCACCATCACCGCGTTTTGCGCGTTGTAAGTAAACATGCGGCGAACATCGGTAACGGAGCGCACCGCTGTAATGATTTCCTGGAACTCCTGCACAGTGGTTGGATTCCTCAGATAGAACACCTTCACCACCTCGTCCTCGTAGTCGCGGCGCTTGGTGACGTTATCATCGGTGACGAAAATCGCGTTGGCGCCCACGGGCTTCCAAAACGTCTTGGTCATCAGCGCGATATAGTCCAAAGCTTCCGACAGCGTCACATCGGTCAGATCCAGATTCGCGTTCTTGCCGGGTTGATAGGACGGATCAAAAAGCACGTTGATCCCCGCCAGCTTGCCCACCGTCTCATACAGCACTTTGGGTGGTTGATTGTTCATCTTCAGTTGCGGGATCAGGTTGGTAACCGGTTTCAATTGGGGCACGGGCAGAAGAGATTCGATCATCGCGATGCTCTCCTTGCGCGCCTTTTCCACCGGACTCAGCGGCACTTGGCCCGGCGGCAGGTTGGACTTTTTCTGTTCATCGAGCATCGCGCTGGTCTCTTTGAGTTCTTGCAGCGCGATCGCGGAACTCGGATCGACAGTGAATGCCCTTTGAAACTCCACCAGAGCCTTCTCTAACTCGGCGGCCTTCTTCAGTTTCAAACCTTCCTGGACGTGGACCTGGCTGGCCGCAAAGTGCGCTCTCCGCGAGCCCATTTGATAGCCGGGATCCTGCGGATCCTCGTGGACCGCCTTGTCGTAATATTCGATGGCCTTGTCGTAATCCTTGCGGGCTTCGGCTTCTCGGCCCAGCTTCAGATACTTATCACCCTGGCGTGTATGGGCGTCCAGGCTGTTCACCGGCAAAAGCAGTGCCGCCGCAAACAACGCCAAACCCCGTAACTGATTGTTGGCAATCATCTTATTCTCTTAAAAGGCCTTATGCTAGAATGAAGCTGCACTGTACGACGCTAACCACCACATAAACGCTTGACGCAGTGTGCTTTCCGCGCGTTGAGTATAAAAGCTGGCGATCCATGGAGTCTCGAATCAAAATCTTGAGCGACAACCGCCAGGCCGGGCATAATTACCACTTGCTAGAGCGATACGAGGCGGGTCTGGCCCTCACCGGAACCGAGGTGAAGGCAGCGAAGGACGGTAAAATCCAGCTCAAGGACAGCTTTGCGGAAGTGGCCGGAAATGAAGCTTGGCTGTTGAACGCGCATATCAGCCAGTACTCGCATGGAAACCGTGAGAATCATGAGCCTACGCGGCGGCGGAAGCTGCTGCTGCATCGCGAAGAAATAGATAAGCTGTTAGGGAAGACGCGCGAAAAAGGGCTCACGCTGGTCCCGACCAAGATGTACCTCAAGAACGGGCGCATCAAGTTGGAATTTGCAGTGGCCAAGGGCAAAAAGCTGCATGACAAGCGCGAGTCCGAACGCCGCCGTGAGATGGAGGCGGAAGCCCGCGCGGCCATAGGACGCCACAGGTCTTAGTTGCACACACATTTCAACGGAGAGACATGAATATAAACCTTGAAGCAAGGCCGATTGCAGAGGTTGAATCCGATGCGCTGGTATTGGTTGGATTTGAAGGTGGTCCGCCGCAGGGGGCTGCCGATCAGATAAAGGAGCTGTACGACTCCGGCGAATTCACCGGGAAGTCGTGTGAAATATCTGTCCTCCATCGGCCTGCCGGGTTGAAGGCGAAACGCCTGGTGCTGGCGGGCGGTGGTAAGCCAGAAAAGTTCAACTCCTCAGAGCTTCGCAAGGTCGCGGGCGCCGCGTTCCGCTCGCTCAAAAGCAAAAAGGTCCGTAGCATCACGCTCGCATTGGACGACTCGTTTCGCTCCGACGAGTACGCGGCCGCTGCGGTGGAAGGCGCCATCCTCGGCGATTTCGAATCGGATCGCTATAAGACCGATCCCAAAAAGACTGAGAAGCACGTGGATTCGTTCGCCGTTCTGGGCGGTTCGCAAGCGGCCGTGGATCGCGGCCGTATTCTGGCTGAAGCGCAGAACTTCACGCGAGGCCTGGCCAACGACCCTCCCAATCTGTTGACGCCGATGCGTCTCGCAGAGCGGGCGCGCGAACTGGCCTCCGAGTTCGTTCTCGGCTGCGAAATTCTCGATCAGGACCGCATGCGGCAACTCGGTATGGGTGCGCTGCTCGGTGTGGCTCAGGGTAGCGCCGAACCTCCCGCGCTGATCGTGCTCCGTTACCAACCCGCGACCGCGCCCAGCTCCAAGGATCACCTGGGACTGGTTGGGAAAGGCGTGACCTTCGATACGGGTGGAATATCCATCAAGCCCGCCCAGGACATGGATCAGATGCGCTACGACATGGCTGGTGGCGCGGCCGTTCTGGGCGCAATGCGCGCCATCGCGCAATTGAAGCCTTCCATTCCGGTCACCGGAATCATCCCCACTGTCGAAAACATGCCGGGCAGCCGCGCACAACGTCCTGGCGATATTGTCACTTCACTTTCCGGCAAAACGGTCGAGGTGCTCAATACCGATGCGGAAGGCCGGCTGATTCTGATCGATGCCCTCACCTACGCGCAGCGTCTGGGTTGCACGCACCTGGTGGATGCGGCCACGTTGACGGGAGCGGTGGTAGTCGCGCTTGGCCACTTCTACGCGGGTGCTTTCTCCAATAATCAGCCATTCCTCGATAAGCTGCTGGCCGCGGCCAAGACCGAGGGCGAAAAAATGTGGCAGTTTCCGCTCGACGAGGAATACAAGAAAGCTCTCGAAAGCGAGTTCGCCGATCTTCAGAATATTGGCGGGCGGCCGGGCGGAGCTATCACCGCGGCCACATTTATCAAGGATTTCGTCAACGATGTTCCTTGGATCCACCTGGACATTGCCGGTACTGCCTCGCTCGAAGATGGCAAGCCGTACCTGGTGAAGGGCGCCACTGGAATTTGCGTACGGACGTTTGTGCAGTTGGCGCAGAGCTGGTAGAAAAACCGTTTCTGGTTTCTCGTTGCGTGGCGCAAACACTCTTGTTTGCAGCGTCGAGACTCATCTGTGTGCCCCAATTGGGCAG
>PMUN01000157.1 GCA_003166875.1 Bryobacterales bacterium
CCCGCGCCCGCCAGCAACACTAGCGAGAGAGCGACTTCCGCCACAACCAAAACACTTCGGACGCGGCGGCGGCGGAAAGCCGCGGCTCCACGGCTGCCTTCTTTCAGATCGGAATTTAGATTGGCCTTGGAGACCTGCAGCGCTGGCGCCAATCCGAAGAGCACGCCAGTGAACAGTGAAATTGCGAGCGTGAAGGCCAACACGGGGAAGTTCAATTGGGACTCCGCCAATCGCGGAACATCCCCGGGGCTGAAGTGGATCATCAGTTGAGTCAGCCAATAGGCGATGAGCAGACCCGCGGCTCCGCCCATCAGGCCAAGCAGCACGCTTTCGGTGAGCAACTGCCGCACCAGCCGCAGACGTCCAGCGCCCAGCGCCGTACGGATGGCCACTTCACGGCGCCGGCCTGCGGCCTTGGCCAGAAGCAGATTCGCAACATTGGCGCATCCAATCAGAAGCACGAATCCGACCGCTCCGAGCAGCACCAACAGCAGAGTCTTGACGTTTCCAACCACCTGCTGGTGAAAGTCGGTTACAAAACCGTCGAGTGAAAACATCTTTCGGATCTCCGGCGGATAGCTCTCATAAATGCGATGGGAAATGCGGTCGATGTCGGCGCTGGCTTGCTGGATGCTCACTCCCGGCTTTCGCCTGGTGATCACCGAAATGTTGAAATTGTCGCCACGCCCATCGGGGCCAACTTGATCAGGCGAAAAAGCGATGGGGACCCAGAACTCGGGCGTCGGGCCGCTCAATAAACCCTGCGTTGGAAACTCAAACTCTTTCGGCATCACGCCGATCACTTGGTTTGGTTTCTGGTCCAGCACCAGAGTCTTGCCGAGCATGTCGGGGTCGGAGCCGAAACGGCGTTGCCAAGCCCCGTAGCTAAGCACGATTACGTTGTCGTGTCCGAACTGGTCCTCGGCAGCGGTGAACACACGCCCGCGCAGTGGCGAAATGCCGAGGAGCGGAAACAGATTTGAGGAAACTAGGCTGCCGGACACGCGCTCGGAGCCAGTACGCGTGGTCAACGTGAAGTTCGCGTTTTCAAAAGCAGCGACGTTCTCGAGCGTCTGCGTTTGATCGCGATAATCGAGGTAGTCCGGCGCCGAACACGGGATCTGGGGATAGGCAGTGGCGCCGCCCAACTTTTGCCACAGCATCACCAAGCGATCCGGCTGCCGATAGGGGAGCGGCCGCAGCAATACGGCGTTGACGACGCTGAAAATCGCGGTGTTCGCGCCGATCCCGAGCGCGAGAGCTAGAACCGCAATGATAGTGAAGCCGGGCTTGTTCAGAAGCATCCGGACGGCGTAGCGAAGATCTTGCATTCCGTTTCTCGTTTCTCGTTTCTCGTTTCTCGTTCGTGAAGAACTCGAAACTAGAAACGGCGGCGTAGATTGATTGTTCCGTTCACTGTCACTATGGTGAGATCCGGTCCGCCATGTCCGATCACGCCGTCAGCATGACGTCCGGCGTACTCATCGCGCATTGCTAAAGGGAAATCGGTGTGGATGAGGCCATTTTTCGTGCCGGCATGGACTTCCGCCGCTGCACTGGTCGGCATCTCGAGCGTGATGCCTCCATTCACGGTTGAAAATTTGGAAGCGCTGTTGATTTTTCCCACCGAAGCGATGATGTATCCGTTCACGGTCTCGCCCACCGCGGCGCCAGCCGTACTCAGGCGCACGTTTCCGTTGACGGTGTGGGCTTCGGTGTCGGACTGAAGCGATTTGGCTTCCACTTGGCCGTTCACGGTCCGGCCGACGAATCGCACACCCTTCGGCAGACGCACAGTGAAGTCGATATTCACGTCGTTGCTGACGGAATTCAACTGACTGCCCGCACCGGGCCGGCATTCCGAGCGCCGGCCATCCGCCGATGGGTACACCGCGCAGAAAGTTATTCCGCCGTTGTGCTCAACTACCTGCACTTCAATGCCGGCAGCGGCGTACACTTCACCGGTTTTGTAGGCCACCACCTCGACATCGTTCCCGGTGGCGGGTTCGGCATGAATGCTGCCGTTGATGCCCCGGATCTCAACCAGTTGTCCGGCAGCCACCTTGCCCCTCCAGTGAAAAGCGTCGTTACCAGCGGGGCCAAACCAAGCAGCGAGAACAGTAAGCACGACGAACGTTGTCGAAAGCATGTCCATCTCCCTTCTAAAACAACCCGTTCCTCGTTTCTCGTTTCTCGTTTCTCGTTCGCGCGCCCCTGCAAACCCGGACGCAACGAGAAACGAGAAACGATGAACGAGAAACGGTTTTACTCATATCGCAATGCCTGCATCGGATCCACCCGCATCGCTCTTCGCGCCGGGAAATAGCTGGCGCCGACCGCGACCACGCACAACACCAGCGGCACCGTGGTGAACGTAAGCCAGTCCGTGGGACTCACGTTGAACAGCAGAGTCCGCAAATAGCGCGTCAACGCAAATGCGCCCGCCAATCCGGCAGCCGTTCCAATCAGGGCCAGCAGCAAGCCTTGCCCCACTACTAACCGCAGAACCTGATCGCTCTGCGCGCCCAGCGCCACCCGGATTCCGATTTCGTGCGTACGCTGCGCCACCGAATAAGACATAACTCCGAAGATCCCGATCGCCGCCAGCAGCAGCGCCAGTCCCGCAAAGCTTGCGAGCAGTACGGATTGGAAGCGCGGGCGCGCCACTGCTTTCGAAAGAAACATATCCAGGGGCTGGATATTGGCGATAGCCTGGTCCTTATCGTAAGCGTGGATGATCTGCTCGGCCACCGGCGCGAGCTTCGTCGGATCCCCTGCGGTGCGGATCATGAGTGTCGCGATGTTCTGGGTCTCCTGGGCGTTCGGAAAGTAAACGGTCGGCCGTGCTTCTTTGTCCAGACCATCGTGCTTCACGTCGCCCACCACGCCGACGATCTGGTAGGGCGTTTCGTGGCTCCACTCGACAAATAAACGCTGGCCAATCGGATCCATGTTCGGAAACTGCTGGCGCGCCAGCGACTGGCTCACGATCGTCACCTGCGGCGTACCTTGCTGATCGCGCTCCGTAAAAAGCCGGCCGCTTATCAGCGGGATTCCTAGCGTAGGGAAGTAGCCCGGCGTGACAATCGAAACACCGGTGACTGACGCTTCACTCGGATTGGGAGTCGGCCGGCCGGCAACCCAAAATCCCGTGGCAGGCAGGATCCCGCCCAGTGGTGGAAATTGAATGGAGCCTGTGGACACCACGCCAGGCACTTGCGCGATACGGTGCAGGATTTCATCGAGCCCTGACGATCTTGCTTTCAGATCGCTGTATCTGGGGTTGGTCAAGCCGATACGCATGGACAGGATGTGATCCGGCTCGAAGCCCGGCGCGACACGCTCCAATCGAATGAAGCTGCGGATCAGCAATCCCGCGCCGATCAGCAGCATCAGCGCAACCGCCATCTCGCTCGCTACCAAGGCAGCGCGCATGCGATTCCGCCGGAGACTGGAGGAAATCGCCCGGCCACCTTCCTTCAATGTGTCGCCCAAATCCGGCCGTGAGGCGCGCAGCGCCGGCAGCAATCCAAACAGCACCGCAGTGCCGAGAGAGAGAGCCACTGTGAATGCCAGGACATTGCCATCGATGGTCACGCTGTTCACTTTGGCTACGGACATACTTTCCGGCAGCATGGCCAGCAGAAGATCCTTGGCCCAGACTGCTAGCAGCAAGCCCAGCGAGCCGCCGCCGACACCCAGAATCATGCTCTCCACCAACAACTGGCGCACGATGCGGGGCCGCGTTGCTCCGAGCGACGTCCGGATGGCCATCTCGCGTTGCCGGGCGCTGGAACGCATCAGAGTCAGGTTGGCAACATTGGCGCACGCAATCAGCAACACCAGGCCGACCGCGCCCAGGAGCACCAGCATTGGCGTTCGCAAATCGCCGGTAAACTGCTGGCGCAAGGGAATCACTGTGACGCCCCAACCCTTGTTGAAGTCCGGAAATTCGCGCGCCAGTTGCGCCATGATGACGTTCATTTCGGCTTGCGCTTGGGAACGAGTGACGCCAGGCCGCAGGCGGGCGATGGGCGCCAGATACCGGCCCTGGCCCTGGCCCTGGCGCTGACCTTCGGGATGAAGAAAGGTCGGCGATTCCCAAATATCGGCCTTCACATCCGGGAAGCGGAAACTTGCGGGCAACACGCCGATCACGATAGTGGGGGCGCCTCTGATAATGAGCTTCTTGCCGACGATATGCGGATCGGCGCCGAATCGGCGCCGCCAGAAGCCATCGCTCAGGAGAGCGACGTCGGGAGCGGTGGGGAGTTCTTCGGCCAGAAAGTCGCGGCCTAGCGCCGGGTGAACCCCTAACGTTGCGAGGAATCCGCGCGTCACGTAACCGCCGGGAACCTCTTCAGGCGTGTCGCCGCCGGTCAGGCTCATGGTCAAATCGTACGGAAAGTACGCGGAGATTTGTTCGAACGAGTGGTTGCGCTTCTGCCAGTCGGCCACATTCTGCGGATTCGCGACATTGTACTTCTCACCTTGAGGGCTGGATTCCCGAATGGATACTAGCCGTCCCGGGTCTACGAAGGGCATCGGCCGGAGCAGGACGGCATTCACCACGCTAAAAATAGCAGTATTGGCGCCAATTCCGAGCACCAGCGCGAGCAGCGCCACAGCGCTGAATCCGGGACTTCTCCAGAGCACGCGAATAGCGAAGCGAACGTCCTTCCAGAGGTTGTCCATAATCGGAGCAATGATGCAAGTTCCCTGCCAATCGCAACTTCCGGATAGTCAGTCAGTTACGGGTGGGACATGTTCGGTTGTGGGACGGGTGACGACGGAAACGCACAGCGAAGACCGTTCCTCGTTTCTGGTTTCTCGTTGGGAACGTTCGATTACCGCTCCACACTTTTCGGGATAACCACCCACATCGTTCCCTCGCCACCGCAATAGCGGCAATGCCCGCCCAGCAACGTTCCGGTTCCCTCGCATTGATCGCAGTCAGCGGCCAACCGGAATTCCTGCGATTGCTCATCGGGCAATTTATGGGATTGCTGAATCAACTGCGCGTTGTGATGGGCCACCAGCCAGCGCACCAGTTTGTGCTCAATCGTTTCCCGATCCTTCAGCTCCATTTCTCCACCGCGCCGCGGCCACCATTCATGAATGCAGACATAACAAACCATCTCCACACCGTCATCAAACAGCGCAGCGGCATCAGACGACCGATAGAATCTCTTGCAATTCTCGCAGCGCTTGACCCCCAGCAACGCGAGCCCATCCCGCAATTGCTGCATGTCCTGCTCAATCCGCGCCAACCGCTTCAAAATCTCTTCAGAGTCAGTGTCAGTGTCCATGAAATTATCCTACCGTCCCCAACGAGAAACGAGAAACGAGAAACGAGCAATCAGCCCCCAGCCCCCAGGCCCCAACCCGTAGTAGCCTAAATCTTACCCACCATGGCCGTTCCTCCCGCCGTCGAGAAACTTCGCGCCAGCCTCGCCCAAGGCCGCTGGGATTCAGCCATCGCAATCCTCCATCAGTGGGATGTCGACACAGCCGTAGCCTTGCTCATGCGCCTCCCTTACGAAGAGCAACAGGCGTTGTTCCGCAAGCTGCCCGTCGACTTAGCCGCCACACTTGTCCCCGCTTTTCCTTACTACCAGGCGTATCTGCTGTTGCACTCGCGGCCGCCGGAGGAAATGAAAGCGGTCGTCGACTCCATGCACCCCGGCGAGCGCATGCAGTTCTTCGACGAGCTTCCCGAAGAGACCTGGCAAACTTTGATGGACGAACTCGGCGCCAAAGAACCCGCGCCGTCAGCCGTCGAAGTTCCCGAACCCATCGCCCCCGCGGCCGCGCCTGAGCCGCCCATCATCGAGGCTCGCCAGATCGAAAAGGGCTTCGAGCGGCCTGGCGGCGGCGAAATGCAGGTGATTGCTCCCACCGACCTAAGCGTGGAGCCCGGCTTGATCACGGCGCTGCTGGGACCTTCCGGATCCGGCAAATCCACGCTACTCAGAATTCTCTCCGGACTCACGGCGCCCACGCGCGGCGAAGTACTCTGGCACGGCCGGCCACTGGCTGAGTCCGACCCGAACGTCGCCATCGTATTTCAAAGTTTCGCGCTATTTCCCTGGCTCACCGTACTCGACAACGTGGAAGTGCCGCTGCTCGCCCGCGGTCTGGAGCACCCGAAGCGCCATCGACGCGCCCTCAAGACACTCGCCGCCGTCGGGCTGCATGGTTTCGAAAATGCCTATCCCAAGGAGCTCTCCGGCGGAATGAAACAGCGCGTGGGTTTCGCGCGCGCGCTGGCCGTGGAACCCGAAATCCTTTTTATGGATGAGCCCTTTTCCGCCCTCGACGTTCTTACGGCGGAAAACCTCCGCGGTGAGCTGCTGGAGCTATGGATCGGCAAAAAAATACCCACGCGCTCCATTTTCATCGTCACGCACAACATTGAGGAAGCCGTCCTGCTGGCCGACCGTGTCATCGTTCTCGGCCGTCACCCGGCCAGCATCCGCGCGGATTTCCGTATCCCGCTTTCGCAACCAAGAGAGCGCAACGCAGCCGAGTTCCTGCTGTACGTGGACTACATCTACAAACTCATGACCGAGCCGGACCTCGAGGCTGCCGCGGCTCCCACCGCCTCAGGACCCGCGGTGAAAAAGGCATTTCAAAGATTGCCGCACGCGCGCCCCGGCGGTATCGCGGGATTGCTCGAGCTCCTCAACGATCGTGGCGGCAATGAGGATCTCTATCACGTTGCCGACGAGTTGCAATTGGAAGTGGACGACCTGCTGCCCATCGTGGAAGCAGCCGTGCTGCTCTCATTCGCAAAATCCGACAAAGGCGATGTCGAGATGACGCCCGAAGGTAAAGCTTTCGCCGAGGCCGATATTTCCACGCGCAAAGCTTTGTTCCGCGACGCCGTGCTGGCCCATATCTCCCTGCTCAAGCAAATCCACAATACCCTGCACAGCAAAGCCGATCACGCCATGCCGCTGGAGTTTTTCCGCGACATTCTGGACGAGCATTTCGCGAGCGACGAAACGCAACGGCAGATCGAAACCGCCTTGGACTGGGGCCGCTACGCCGACATTTTCGAGTACGACTCCGCTAGCGACCGCCTGACGCTGCATCAGCCCGCCGGCCACGTTGAAGGCGGAGAAGTGCAGCCACACTAATGCAGCCGCAAGCCCAAAAAACTGCCTCGGGACTTCCCCCTTGGGCGACGCTCCCCACCTCCGCCGTATCGCTGCTGAGAGATTTGCCGGTAATGTTGGCGGGCCTCGCGTTGTTCTACGGATTGCTCTCGCTGGCCCACTATTGGGCCAGCCCTGTGGGTCCGCAGCAAGCTATCGATCTACATCCCAGCGCGCTGCCGAAGTATGCATTCTACTCAGTCGCGCGCATCACCCTCGCTTACTTCGTCAGCCTGATCTTCACCTTGGTCTACGCCTATGTCGCCGCTCACAATTCAAGAGCCGAGCGAATCATGATCCCGCTCCTCGATACGCTGCAATCCATTCCAGTTTTGAGCTTCCTGCCCACCGTCATGATTGCCATGGTGGCCCTCTTCCCTAGCCGGCAATTGGGCGTGGAACTGGGATCCATCGTGCTGATCTTCACCGGCCAGGTTTGGAATATGGCCTTCAGCGTTTACTCCTCCATGAAAAATATTCCGCGCGAGATGCTGGAAGCCACCGAGGTCTACCGCTTGAGCGCGTGGCAGAGATTTGTGCAACTCGAGCTGCCCTATTCGGCCATCGGGCTGATCTGGAATTCCATGATGTCCGTCGCCGGAGCGTGGTTCTTCCTGATGGCCTGCGAAATGTTCGTCCTCGGAAACCGCGACCTCCGGCTGCCCGGCCTCGGCTCCTATCTGCAATCTGCATCCAACGCCGGCGACATGGGAGCCATTCTCTGGGGCCTGCTAGTAATGATCGCCGTGATCGTATTGATGGATCAGTTGATCTGGCGCCCCGTCATCGCCTGGAGCGACAAATTCAAATTCGAGCAAGTGGAAGCTGCCCAATCCTCGCGCTCGCCCATTCTCGATCTGCTGCGCCGTTCGAGACTGGTTCACCGCATCGGCCGCGCGTCGGTGGCGCCAACCCGCGAAGCTCTGGCTTTATATTTCGCAAGAAAGCGCGCGAAGTTCCAGCCGAATCAAGGCGCCAGCACGCTCAACAAATGGTTAATCCGGCTGCTATTGCTGGCCGCGTCTATCGGCGTCATTTTCGCCATCGTAAAAATGGGCGCTCTGCTCGCGACGCTATCGCGGCCCGATATCGGCGGCATATTGCGCGGCGCCGGCGCTACGTTTCTCCGCGTTGAAGTCAGCCTGGTGCTGGCCGGCCTGTGGACCATCCCTGTGGGAGTCTACGTGGGATTGCGCCCCCGGCTCGCCGCCGTCGCTCAACCCATCGCGCAAGTCGCCGCTTCCGTTCCCGCCACCGCGTTGTTTCCCATCGTGCTGCTGTTTTTGATCCGCATCGGTGGCGGACTTGGAATCGGCTCCATCACTTTGATGCTGCTCGGCACGCAATGGTACATCCTGTTCAATGTGATCGCCGGCGCCAGCGCCATCCCGACGGACTTGAAAGAGGTCTGCAGCATATTCCACTTGAGTCAAGTGGAACGCTGGCGCAGACTCTTCCTGCCAGGAATCTTCCCGTTCCTGGTCACCGGTTTCATTACCGCATCCGGCGGCGCCTGGAACGCAAGCATCGTTGCGGAGTACGTCCATTTCCAGGGCAAAACCATTTCCACCACCGGGCTAGGCGCGGTAATTAGCCGAGCAACCGACTCCGGCAACTTCGCCGTCCTGTTAGGCGCGACCGTAGTGATGGCGGCCATGGTAGTCACCATCAACCGCTTACTCTGGCGCCGCCTCTACGTCCTGGCCGCGACCAGATACAAGCTAGAAAGCTAGAGGCAAGTGGGGCAGGATGCCATCCTGCGGCGGGTTGCCAACCCGCCCGGTCTGAAATTGCGCCGTCACCCAAACAAGCGCCACAACCTCACTCCGTTCGCAACGCCTGCATCACATCCACACGCGCCGCCTTCGCCGCCGGTATCACCGATGCAATCACCGCCGCAACCAGCAGCACCAAAGCCGAACCGGCCACCGGCAGCGCGCCCGGCATTTTCAGACCTCCCAGAAAAGTGCCCGCCAGTTGCGCCAACCAAAACCCGCACCCAACCCCGACAGCAAGTCCGCCAATGGCCATGGCTGCTCCTTCCGCGATCACCCGTATCAGCAGATGCCGCGGCTGGGACCCGACCGCCAACCGGATGCCAAACTCCCGTGTGCGTCCGCTGACGGAAAATGCCAGCACGCCGGCCACGCCCACTACTGCAATGAGCAAAGCTACTCCAGCGAAAACGCTGGACACCACAACATTCAGCCGGTTGGGCGAGAGCACCTCCGCACGGATGTCTTCGAGCGTTGCCGCGTGTTCCACTGGCTGGTCCGCCGACAACTTGCGCATAATACCCGTGATCGGTTTCACCAGCCCATATGGATCGGAGGCCACGTGAACCAACAGACGCCCTCCGATGAGGAATTGCTCCTGATCGAAAGGATGATACACGCTTACGGTCGGCCTGGCTTCAAGATTGGTGTTATCGATATCCGGCACCACGCCGATGATGCGCCGCGGCTCGATGCGCAGGCCGGAGGCGAACTTCAGGATCGGGTCGGTCCACAGCACGTGGTGGTTCAGCGCGTCGCCGTTCGGGAACATCCGCCGCGCCAGGCTCTCGCTTACAATCGCCACTGGCTCGCGGCCATTGCGGTCGCCATCATCGAAGTCGCGTCCTTCAAGGACAGGCAGGCCAAGCGTTGCGAAAAACGCCGGTGTCACCACCTGAAACCCCGCGCGGGGCTGTTCCTCGCCTGTCGCCGGAACGTGCCCGTCCACCGAAAACTGGAGTGTGAAGTTGTTGTCGGTATCGCGCCACGGTACCGCCGAGCCGACCGCAACGTTCTGAACGCCGGGCAAGGCACGGATTCGCCGCGTTGCTTCCCGGTAATAATCCACCACCTGCTGGGGCGATTTTCCTTCACGCATCACCGGCACGTTCACTGCCAGCACATGGTGCGTATCGAAACGGCTCCGCGCGGCCTGGAGCGAAATGAGTGTCTTCACCGTGGCGCCCGCCGCCACCACCAGCACAAAGGAAGCGGCGATCTGAACGATTGCGAATAACCTCAATTTCCGATTTGCGTTGCCTGTGACCCGCGCACTTCCGCTCAATAGGCCGAATCCCTGGGAGCCTCCTGACGTCGGCAGGCGCGGAATGAACGCCAGCAGCATTGCGGCTGCCAACGCAAGTCCCGCTCCAACCCAGAGCATGCTCCAGTCCACCGTGAGATCGAGGGCACGCACCGAAAAGCGAGAGGCGTATCGCGCCAGAACCCTCACCATCGGTCCGGCGATCAGTAGTCCGATCGAAGCGCCGGCCACACACAGCAGCAGGCTCTCGGCCAACAGAGTACGGCGTAGGGCAATGGTGCTCGCCCCCAGCGCCGCGCGGATGCCCAGTTCCCTTTCGCGGCGCACGGTGCGCGCCAGAATCAGGTTGGCCACGTTGGCGCAGGCGATGATGAAGACCAGCACCGACGCCGCCATCAGCACCAGCAGTATAGTCCGCGCTCCCGACGTGAGCTCGTCGCGCAGCCTCATCGCGCTGATTTGATAATTAGCTTTGGCCGGATAGGCCTCCGGGTGCTCCTTCTGCATGGCTCCATATACGGTACGCAACTCCGTACGCGCCGTTTCCAGATCCACCCCGGGCGCCAGCCTCGCGAACAAGTCGGTCATCCGATGTATCCGGCCGGTTACCATGGTCGCCGAAAGATGATGCGAACTGGTGACCAGGTTGGCAATGATCTGCGTGTCCTGGGGATAAGGGACGCATGGCTCCAAAACGCCCACGATGGTTGCCGAACGCGAATCAATGAACGAGCCTAGCCGGACCGTCTTGCCGATCACCTTGGGATCGCTACCCAAGGCTGTCCCAGAAACGATACGTCAATACAACCGCGCCCGCGGCCTTCGGACCATCATCGTGCTTATCCAGCAGCCGCCCCAGCACCGGCCGCAGCCCCATCACCTGGAAGTACGACCCTCCGGCCACCCCGGCCTGAACCGTGCGCGGCTCCCCGAGCCCGACGATGGTGAAGGGAATGACCGAGAAATCTCCGAACGAGCTCAACGTTTTCACGCGCGTGCTCAAGTCTCCGATTTCCGGCATTGAGAAGGTGACGTTGTCGACGCCCATGCCAGGGGCGCTCTGACGGATATAGATAAGCTTGTCCTCGTCGCGATTGACCAGAGGACGTAGCAGCACGGCGCGAACCAGGCTAAACATCGCGGCATTGGCGCCAATTCCCAGGGCCAGGGTCAGAATGACGGTTACGGTAAGCCCCTTTGCGCGGGTCAGCGAGCGGGATGCAGTTCTCAAATCCTGTACGAACGTCACGATGTTCTCGGCCATGACAATTCTTCTTGTATCAGATTACCCTGGGCAAGTGGATCGCCCTTGTTATGTCATACAAACAAAGGCCGTTAAGCTCGTGCCATATCCCAGAAAGTGTTCGTTTTCGGGACCACACGCGTTCGAACGCGACAAATGTACTACTAGACCTGAAACTCTTTGCAGCCTGCGACGATTTGTGGGGCGGACCCCCTGGTCCGCGGCCGACGCCCACGTCGGCCCGGTTTTGGTTGCGGCTATGCTGCTCCGTGGCACCCAGTGGGCGCGGAACAGATCCCCTTACCTCGGCTTGATATGATCGATTCGATGCTTTCCAATCGATCAATGCCTCCCAGCATTGTGATTCCGGAACTGGCCTATCCGGACATCGGCGGCGCGATTGATTGGTTGTGCAAAGCGTTCGGATTTACCCTCCGCATTCGAATCGCGGATCCGTGCCAGGCGAAGCGGTGGAACGATTATTCGGGAACCCACCGACTATCCTTACGGCGAACGGCAATATAATATTGAGGACTTCGCCGGGCACCATTGGTGTTTCTCCGAATCCATTGCCGACGTTGATCCAAGAGAATGGGGCGGAACGCCCGCCGAACTGTAGCCTAACCTCCGCCACGAAACGCTTCAGCCGTCGCGGACTATTCGGACCCGAAGCGCATCGGTATCGGCGCAGCAACGAAGACAACTTTGATCGATTGAAATCCTGTTGGGACGGCAGCCACACGTAGCTTGTGGTGTGTGCTCAGGTCCAAAATGTCTTTCCCGTCGAGAACCTCGGTGCCGTTCACATTGAGAAAGTACATAACGGATTGGCTGCTCGCGTTGTGTCTCAGACCTAGCATGTGACCTAATTCGTGTACGGCGGTACCGTATATTTCAGCGCTGCTCATTGCTTTCGCCGCTCCCGGATTCACAGCGATTTTGCCGCGAAAATTCTTCCACTCGGTGAGCTGCGATCGAGCCACCATCGCGTTATTCAGAACGTCGGGAGCTGCATCAAGTATCCTCACTGAGCAAGAGTCGAGGCTTGTTTCTTCATGGAAGTCCGCGGCCAGCACCGTATTCCAGAACCCGAGCGCCCGCCGAAATCCCTCCGCCCAACGCTCGGCCGCGTCGATCTTGACCCCGATATTCCCGAGATCTGGCTTTCTCAAATCATTGTATTTGGTGCACGGAGCATCGGCGCTGGTCCAATTCGACAAGGTCTCCTGCCCATCAGCCGTAACCTGCGAAGCACAACCGAGCCCTACTGCTATGACGCCCGCAAGAAGCTGTTTGCTCTTGCTCACGCTGCCGCTCACCGTGCGTGTTCGCTTTCGGCGATCATGTCTTGGAATTGTACCAATGGCTGATCCTGCTGAAATCGGCATGGTGAAATCAATCTCTACATATACCTATCGCCGGTAAAGGATCAAAGTTTAGACATTCGTCCGCAAAAGTTGACAAACCGCCGGAGTGACACGGGAGCGCCGGTTCATCTGCCACATCCGCGTGTAGGGCGTGATACAGCCAAGTGGGCGGACTCCTGGCAATCTGGCGGAAAAGGCAGTCCGCATTGCGTTATACTTCCGCCTGACAGCTCGTACACGCAAATGGACCGATGGAAGGTACTCGCGGCTCTAATTGCTCTCGCTTGCCCAGGCGTGATTTTTGTTGGCTCGGCGCAAGAGCAATTGACCATTGACGCTACAAAACAGCCTTCTCCACCCATACGGGGTCGGGGCCCTTTCCCTGGTTCCGGAAATCTGGGCCATTCCCCCGGCCTGCCGATTCAGCTTGAACTACAGATACCAACCGGCGAGCTGCGACTCGACGGAACTGCGCTCGTCGACTTCATGATTACCAATGTCGGAACTGAACCGATCACGCTCCCCGTTTCTGTCGACCAGAATTTAGAAGGGGCAGAAATTCTTACGCTCTGGTTCACCTCCAACGCGATCAAAGATGCTTATTTCAGAGACCAACAGACGGGTCGTCTAGTGAAGATCGAGGCAGTTGGAACCAGCGCAGAACTGTACGGCGGTGACAACGATCCCAAGACCTTCCAACTGCTTATTCCTAACGAATCCATTCGAGTGCACGCTTCCTCGAGAGTTTGGCTGAATCCTGGACGTCACTCATTCATAGGGCACGCCGAGCTTGTGCATGCTGCGCAGGGGCGCGCCGAGCTCGTGGGGACCTCTGACGCGGGACCTGTAACAAAGACGCTTTCGCGTGCTCCTGCCCGATAAAACGGGCTTATCAGAAAGGCCGCGCAGTGGGGCGTGAGGACTCACTTGGACGAAAAGTCGGCATATCACCGGCTTGGACGCCCGTCATCAGTCAGATCAACGGGCAGGGCGTTTTACACTCATGTGCCAGCGCCAACGCTACTGGTACGTTTGGTTCCCAGCATCCCAGCCTCGGTGGCGAACAACGGTATTCTCTAAGGGGAGACGTAACAATGAGGCACACGGATCCACGAGCGAGCGTCCTTCGTTGCTCGTTTTGCCATAAATCGGCCGACTCCGGTTCGAAGCTTATTTCGTCGCCCGGCGACCACCCGAGAGCCTATATCTGTGATGAGTGCATCGCCGTTTGCGCTGCCATTGTGGAAGACGACCGCGACCCGCGTGCGGCCGGTTTGGGCACGCCCGTGACTGACGGCGAGAAGCATCCGCTCCTTGGCCACCGGCTAGCTTCGTCTTTGTTTACCGCTGTCGAGCGATGGATTAGACGTGAGTCCATGGGCGATGACGCTGCCCAGGAGCTTGCTGAACTTCGAAGGGTCGCCGCGGAGATCATGGACGAAATAAGAACCTAGGAAATCCGGTGCACAAGGACGTATTGTCGGCATATCACCGGCTTGGACGCCCATCATCAGTCAGATCAACGGGCCGGGCGTTTTCCAACTTGACCGCCCCAACCCAACTTCCGAGCGGCGCGTTATCCGCCCGCCAACCAGTCGCACCACTCCGCTAGCGCCCCTCTGTGAAGCGCATCCGGACCACGATCCCGGCCCAGGCACACTCCGGGCCGTGAGCGCAAAATCACGGCTTGTATTGTTCGTCGCTGACCTGTTCCATCCAGTCCACCGCCTTGCCGTCAAGCTGTTCCTGAATGGCGATATGGGTCATCGCCGTGGTTGGAGTGGCGCCGTGCCAATGCTTCTCACCAGGCGGAATCCAGACTACGTCACCCGGCCGAATTTCCTCCATCGCGCCTCCCCAGCGCTGTGCTCGACCACNNCTAGCGCCGAAAGCACGCGCCGGAGTGGGCGGATTGAACAGCGGGTCAACCCGCACCGTGCCGGTAAAATACTCCGCCGGTCCCTTGCCGGAAGGCTGTGAACCACTTCGTTTGATTTCCATTTTTTGAACTCCACGCGTGGCCGCTCAGCGGCCAGTCATCTGCTCCAGCTTTTCGGGGTAGCGAGCACCTTGCACCGTGATCTTTGAAGCGGCGTTCTCGATGTCTCGGAGATCGTCGGGCGTGAGTTCCACCGAGACTGCCCCGATGTTCTCGTCCAAACGATGTAGCTTTGTGGTACCTGGGATCGGTACAATCCACGGCTTCTGGGCCAGCAGCCACGCAAGTGCGATCTGAGCCGGTGTGGCCTTCTTCCGTTCCGCGACTCGGCCGAGCAAATCAATGAGCGCCTGATTCGCCTTGAGAGCCTCAGGCGTGAAGCGCGGCAGCGTACTCCGGAAGTCGGAGCTGTCGAACTTCGAATTTTCGTCCATCTTGCCCGTGAGGAAGCCTTTGCCCAGGGGGCTGTACGGGACAAGGCCGATTCCGAGTTCCTCAAGAGTCGGTATCACTTCTTTCTCCGGAGTTCTCGTCCACAGCGAATATTCGCTCTGGAGCGCAGTCACCGGCTGAACTCGGTGTGCGCGGCGGATGGTTTGCACTCCTGCTTCGGAAAGGCCGAAGTGCTTCACCTTGCCCTCTTGAATCAAATCCTTCACCGCTCCCGCTACGTCTTCGATCGGCACGTTCAGGTCAACCCGGTGCTGATAGAGCAAGTCGATGACATCCACCTTCAGCCGCCTAAGCGAACCCTCGGCGGCCTGCTTGATGTGCTCTGGCCGGCTGTTCAAGCCCGGCGGCCCTTTCATCCCGCGAGGATCCAAATCAGGACTGAGGTCGAACCCGAACTTGGTGGCGATCAC
>PMUN01000252.1 GCA_003166875.1 Bryobacterales bacterium
CGCCGACATAGTAAATGTCCAGAGGCTGCAGGCGATAGAAGCCAAAATCCTCAAAGTCCACCCAGGAACGGCTGTTCTCATAGCGCGATAAATAGCGTTGACGGGCCTCGCCAACTTCATCCTCCGGTACAGGAAGCACATCACCAACAAGCGTTGCCCGCGCGGTGCCGAGCGGATCGCCGTCGCCCGCTTGAGCCACAAAGAGACTTGCCCGGTGGTCAGCTTGAATATTCTGGGTATGCATGGCCATATTGCTGATCAGAAAGATAGGTCGTCCGGTCTCGTCGATCGAATAAGGCATGAGAGAACCGAACGGATATGCTGGCCGCTTGCGGGAGACGGTTGAGAGAGTCGCGATCGTGCAGAGGGAAACGAGGGTGCGGACGCGCTCGGCATAGGTCGGCTCTGGAAGTTGGGCTGCACCAGCATCTGTGAATGCGTGCTTGCGGGACGGATTCATCTCTGCGGCAGACATTTTTCCTCGGCTCCCAAAGACCATGGTACGTCGATCCCGGCCCTGGAACTCAATGCAGGCCAATCGGGTCAACAGGCTCACCCCAAATGGATGATACTGTCCAGTAATTTACGTCCCGCAAAAAGTTTGCAGGACACGCTCCTCGGGGCGGGCGGGCGCCGAGTACCTTTCAAGCTCCGGCCGCTCGTCATATGGCCGCGAGATAACGGCGAGCAGGTCCTCGAAGGGCTGGAAATCCTGGCCCAAGTTTGCGGCATCGAGCGCCGCTTCCACAAGATGGTTGCGGGGTATAAACGCCGGATTCATTCTGCGCATGGCTGCGGTGCGCGCCTGCCCATCTGCGAACTCTTCTTCGAGACGACGGCGCCATCCAGCAGCCCAGCCGTCATATGCGGCGGGGTCGTCAAATAATGCGCGAACTCCCGCGTCGCCCTCAGTCCCGGCTGCGGCATCGCACAATCTCCTGAAGGTCAGGGTGAAGTCCGCGCTGTTGGCAGCCATGCACTGGAGCAGATTTTCGGCCAGAGCCGCATCGCCTTCACGCTCTGCAACGAGCCCAAGCTTGCGGCGCAGTCCTGCACTGTGGGTAGCTTCAAACTGAGGCTCGAAGATTGAGAGGGCTTCGTTTGCCGCGACCAACCCCGCTTCTTCGCTGCCTGATTCCTGCGCAAGAACGGGCAGCAATGATTCGGCCAGCCGCGCCAGGTTCCACAGCGCCACACGAGGCTGGTTGCCATAGGCATAGCGGCCGCCATGGTCAATTGAGCTGTAAACCTTGGCCGGATCGTATGCCTCCATGAAGGCGCACGGACCGTAATCGATGGTCTCACCAGAGATGGATGTGTTGTCAGTGTTCATGACGCCATGAATGAAACCGAGCAGCATCCATTGCGCGATCAGCTGCGCCTGTCGTGCGACAACGCCCTCCAGCAGCGCCCGGCACGGCTCTTTCGCTTGCGCGGCCTGAGGGTAATGCCGGGCGATCGCATAGTCGGCAAGCATGCGCAAGCCCTCCCCGTCGCCCCGTGCCGCGAAGTACTGGAAGGTACCCACACGCAGCTGGCTTGCCGCTACCCGCGTCAGCACAGCTCCTGGCAAGGCGGTGTCCCGTAGCACCCGTTCGCCGGTGGTCACAGCAGCCAGGGCCCGCGTGGTGGGTACGCCCAGCGCCGCCATGGCCTCGCTGACAATGTACTCTCGCAACACTGGTCCAAGTGCAGCTCTGCCGTCGCCGCCGCGTGAGAAAGGGGTTCGGCCAGAGCCCTTGAGCTGGACATCGTAGCGTTGCCCGTCGCTCGATACTACCTCGCCGAGGAGGTTGGCGCGCCCGTCGCCGAGTTGAGGCACAAAGTACCCAAACTGATGCCCGGCATAGGCCAGCGCGATCGGCTCCGCGCCGTCGGCCACCCGGTTGCCGGCGAGAACTGCAACACCATGCTCGCTCGTGAGCGCATCCGCATCGAGTCCGAGTTCCCGGGCCAGTTCCACATTGACTTTCACAATGCGCGGTGCCGCGACCGGTGTTGGGTCCAAGCGCGCGTAGAAGTGCTCCGGAAGCCGCGCAAATGTGTTGTCGAATGCGAAACACACCTGCTGTCCGGTAAGGGCGGGGCTGAGCGGCGGACCGTTGAGGGGAATGTTGGGAGAATCCATCGTCTATTAGATGTGAGTGTACTGTTATGGTCGCGCTCCCGTAGCGAGCCGCCAATTGCCGCAAAGGGCCATACCGGCGCGGAATGGCGCGAACGGCGGGGCTTTTTCCAATCGCTATGCCGACTTGAGGAGTAATAAATGTCGGCGAGTGCTTTGGCGATTGATCGCCAAGTCACATCAGGTACCACAACGATTGTCGTTGCCGAAACAGCCGCTTTCAGCGGAGTTCACTGGTCGGATTCATCCCGATAGGTTGCCTTTGCATAAAGGATAAAGGCCACCAAAGCGGCGACCACAAACAGGAGCATGTAAGCGACATTTCTATCCTTGCGACTCTTTTCAGAGAAGTCTTCAAGGGCGTTCATTGCCGGGTTTTGGGAGTCGTAGTAAACGCCGTTTCCCTCCATTACTAGCCCTCCCTGCAACCTCTCTTAACGTAGGATGATGTGGATACAGCTGTATGGAGGGGTGAGTTCGATGAGAACTTTGTTTGGTCGGTCCGGGATGTCCGGCATCGTTTTAGCTTTGGTCTTCGCCACCACGAGCGCCCCTGGTCAACAAGGCGCTCATGCCACGGTTGTGCCTCAAGCCAACCGCCAGGCCGCCCCGGCATTTCAGCTGGCTGATAGTTCTGGAACTAATAAGCAGGTGACCGACTATCGCGGGAAAGTTGTGCTGCTCAACTTCTGGGCGACCGAGTGCGGTGGATGCAAACTGGAAATTCCATGGCTGATCGAATTGGAGTCAGCTCACAAGAGCGATAGTTTTACAGTCGTTGGCGTTTCGATGGATACCTCGTATGAGGGCTCGAAGAGCGCCGACGAAGCCTGGAGCAAGGTCAAGCCCTTCGTCCTGGATCACAAATTGAACTACCCGGTTCTGATGGGGGACGCTACGCTAATAACTTCCTACAAATTGGGAGCTGTTCCGGCGACGTATCTGATCGACAAGCAAGGCCGGATTGCCGCCACCTACAGCGGCGTTATTGATAAGAGTGACGTGGATTCAAATATCAATAAGCTATTGGCCGAGCAGTAGTAGGAGAAGCCGAGGGTGCCTGTATCTCAATCTCCGCGTAGAGTCGTCTCTTCGGCAACTATAGTTTTCAGTTATTGCCAACAGGCCAAGTCACTCATTGAGTATGAAGTGTGTCCATTTTTGCGATTGGTAACGGGAAACGCCCATTGCGACGGCGACTCTCGCCCGACGACGAGCCGTGGATTCCAGTCGCCATGCCGACATTCCGGGAGTAATTCTGAGCCAAAGATGATAAACGTCTGTATATAAGGCAGTTGCTTGGCTCTGAGTGGCTTGCGGGTAGCCGGTGAATCTTTCTTCGGAACACTGGTCCGCCCGCTTCAACGAAGCCCATTGTCCGGATTGGCGGTAACCGCCGCATGGCGGAGTCGAGCAGTGACCAACATCAGCGCTGACTGCCCATCGGGAAATGCGCCCACCACGCGGGTTCGTCGCCGGATCTCCCGCATCAGCCGCTCTCGTTTCGATGAGCATTTGCAGGGAACGATGCTTTACAGATGAAGTATCGCAGGATGCTGGCCCGCAATGTAAAGTCGCCGTCGGGTCGGTTTGGTTGAGCCCTCAATTTCTGCTACTGCATATTTCTTTTCGGACAACTAGGTCATCACCGGACAGTTCTTCTTCGTAGTCCGGTTTCCGGATCATCATGCAAAGCAGATCATCGGCTGCCATGGGCTTCCCAAAGAGCCATCCCTGCCCCAGCACCGGACGTTCCTTGCCCGCAAAGTAGGCAGCCTGTTCCACCGTTTCGATGCCTTCGACGACCACCTGAAGATGAAGAGTTTCGGCCATCGCCAGGATCTGGGGCAGGATGCCAAGGGTGACCGCTTCGGTACCNNAACCTGTGCCAAAATCGTCGATTTGGACGCTGTGACCGGCGTCGCGAAGTTGTCTGATTGCGGCCCTTTCTACTGAGCTTTTTACCGTGGATCCCTCGGTAATTTCGATGGCCAACCGAGAGGGTGCTACCCCAGCATTGGTTAAAGCTTCCCGGAGCATGGGCATAAGTTGCGCTCCGTGCAGATCCGTGGCTGTCACATTGATATTCATATGGAAATTGCTTTCGCTTCGCAAAGCAGTTCCAAAATCCTGCAGTACAGTGTGAACCACCAGTTTGGTCAGTTCATCGATAAAGCCTCTCTCCTCGGCCAGCCGTACGAAGATTTCTGGATTAACCGCGAATCCTTCCTCATCCTTCCATCGAGCAAGCGCCTCTGCCCGCACAGTTTTTCCGGTTTCCAGATCCACGATTGGCTGATAAAGAATGGAGACTTCCTTGCGGCGAATGGCCCGGCGCAACTGTTGACTCATGCTGTGGCTGCGCATGTGGCTAAAAAATATGAGCAATACGATAAATGCACCGACTACCGTCCCCAGCGTGGAATCAAGGCCGAGTAGGACCCTATTGTTCTTGACAACCGTTTGAATGGAGGTGAAGGCGCTGGTACACATATCACTCTGTGGCATGCAGAGCGTGGCATAGAGCAGGTTCCCCACGCGTCCCTTCGCATTACGGTCGAGGATTGCATCGGAATGCAGCACGGGCATGCCGCTGGGGCGGACACGCTGGTGCAGAACCGCGTCGATTAGAGTGCTTTCAAAGAAAACGTCAGTTGGCTGAAAGGTCTTGGCCCTTTCAACCGTAATTGCAACGTAGGCGTCATTCTGTTGAAAGATATAGGCCCTCCATTTGTCTGAGGTGTAAGGGGGGAGGTCGACATAGATCCTGGTCCCATCCTCTCTGGTCAGCGAAGGTTGAAACTGTTTTTCGCTCAGATGTTCCTTGCCAAACTGGGTAGAGCAATACAGTTTTCCATCCCTCATGCGTCCGGCATCCTTTAGCTTTTGCGTCTGAAAAAGAGCCATCCGGAATTCGGCAATCTCAGCATCAGAACAGCTGGGGCCTTTCAATGCATTCATGTACCGAAGCATTGAACTCGATTCATTCAAGAGGGAGAGGAATTGATCACCTGCAATTTGGGCGTCTTGGGTGAGGTCTTCCTGGGTTGTACGCCAGATTGCCGCACTTCCAAGCATGTATCCCGCAAATGCGCCCCCCACTGCCACCAGAAACATGGCCGCTACGGCTATCCATATGCGTTTTTTAACAAGACGCGTCAGCTTGGATACCTGCCTGATCGTTCTGGTTCCCACCTGCGTATTCCGGTCGATGTGGGCCATCGTTCCATTCGATGTGGGCACCGATTACGGTAAAACCCAAAATGCTGCCCACATCGCAACGGAATCCCTTCTCGCTCGCAAGCAAGTGGGTCGATGGTAACTTACTAGCGGATAGGTGTGAATCAACCCAAAGCATCACCAGCCTGCAACTTTAGGCGGTTCCAGGAAGTTCCCGGAATCCTCGGCCAATGCGGTCAGGGCAGACATCGAATTAGAATACCGTCGGCCTGTTTCTGCGTCCGATTTCGAACGTCAGTAGTGCTCTGAATTCGAATTGGATCTCACGGCCGACCGCAATATTCCCGTCGGATCGG
>PMUN01000107.1 GCA_003166875.1 Bryobacterales bacterium
GGTTACTGGGTACTCGGGAACAGGGTGAAGTTTACGTGGGTACCCGTGGGTTCGTTTCTTACATTTTCTACTTGGGCTTGGATTTTGACGCCGTCAGGTGAAATGATCTGGGCGGGTTGGCCGGGGTGGATGTTGGTGGTGGGGGGGAAGTCGGCTGCGGCGGAGTTGTGATCCAGATCGAGGTGCGTGCTGGTTTCATATTGTGGGATGCGGGCGGTGAACAGCCACCATGTCCATGCGGCGAGCAAAAGGATTGCGAAAAACAAACCGATTTTTGGGGCGCGGAAATTGTCGGCGTCCAAGGCGCGGATGGTCCGGGCGAAGGCGATCTGGCCGGTCATGGGGGTTCCTGACGCATACGAGGATTCTTGTGTTTCGGAGGCGTTCTTTTGTAAGTGGCTTTATTTCCGATTGGTTGGGTGGGCGATTCGAGCAGTGTGACGCTTGAAAATTCAGGATGCGTCATGGAGGAGGCCGTTAGCATGATTTCGCTCTAATTGAGTGTAGCGCGGCGAGTCAAGAGAAACGCGGTTTGTACGGTGAAACCGGCTGATTCTGTTGGACTGGAATGCTTGTGAACGGCGGCCAAACGGAATCGCTTCTGGCGCGTCTGTTCTGGTTATGCATATGCTTCGGACATCCCTCGCTTTCGTTTTTGCGGGAGTGGCATTCGCCCAATTTCCGGGTTTGACCCTCCCGCCCAGTGGAAACAATCAGAAAGCGGCCGTGGTTCAGTATATTGGACCGGTTCGCGTGGCGATTGATTATTCAAGCCCAGCCGTGCATGGGCCGGATGGAAAAGACCGGCGCGGCGAGATTTGGGGCAAGTTGGTGCCTTATGGCTTATTCAAGTCGGGGTTTGGCAACGGCAAGGCGGATCCTTGGCGCGCCGGCGCTAACGAGAATACCGTATTTACCGTGTCGCACGATGTGGTGATTGAAGGCAAACCTCTGCCGGCCGGCCGTTATGGGGTGCACATGATTCCGGGAGAGCAGGAATGGACGGTAATCTTCTCGAAGAACGCCGCTTCGTGGGGGAGTTTCTTCTATGAAGAGAGCGACGACGCGCTGCGGGTTACGGTTAAGCCGCATAAGCATGAATATCGGGAGTGGCTGGCGTATGAGTTCACCACGCGCAAACCCACTGAAGCCACGGCGGAATTGCAATGGGAAGAACTCGCGGTGCCGTGGAATATCCAGGTGAACGACGTGGATGACATTTACGTATCGCGGTTGCGCCAGGAGTTGGGTTCGGTGCCCGGGTTCATGTATCAGGGCTATGATGCGGCGGCGCAGTACACGTTGCAATCAGGGAAGCATCTGGAGGACGGGCTGAAGTGGGCGGACCAGGCGATCAGCCAGCCGGCTGTCGGGCAGGTGAATTTCAGCACGTTGAGCACGAAGTCGCAGATCCTGGCGAAACTGGGGCGGCAGGAGGAAGCACAGAAGTTGATGGATGAGGCGATCAAGAATCCGACCACGACGGCGCTGGAGATTCATCAGTACGGCCGGCAATTGCTGGCGGAAAAGAAAACCGAGGAGGCCATGAAGGTGTTCCAGCTCAATGTCCAGCGCAATGGCGAAGCTTGGCCGGTGCATGTGGGATTGATGCGCGGATACGCGGCCAACGGGGATTTGCAGAAAGCGCTGGAGCATGCGAGGAAGGCATTGGTGCAGGCTCCGGACGATTTGAATCGGAAGAATCTGGAGGCGATGGTGAAGAAGTTGGAGGAGGGGAAGAATATCGAGTAGGGCGGGAACCCGAGGGCGTCCATTGATGGCTCGAGTCTGTGCCTCTAAAAGGGCAGACTCGGGCCTAATGTTTGGCGTGGCGGCTTCACGGTTATCGATAGTTCTGTAATGCTGTATTCATGGCAGCGAGGGAGAGGAACACTCTGAAGGCAACTGCGACCGCTGCGTTAACCGACTGTTTCTCGCAGAAGGAGGAAGACCTCGCGCTGTTGATGGCGGCTGACAAGACCTTCGGGGAGTGGGACAACGAAGACGATCAGGTTTATGACGCCCTTTGATCTCGCTTCGTTCGATCCTCGCGCGATGATGTGTGGTATTTAGCGCGGGGGATCGGAGACGCTCGCGAGGAGTCGTGCCCCGGCCCTCCGCGCCGCCTTCTCCAATTTCTGATCTGATGTCGCAAGTGGTGCACTGGGCCGGAGCGAGATCTCTAGATAGGCGGCATCATAGGCCGAGAGGCCGTATTCACGCGCTAGCGGCAAAACGTTGGTCAAGTTTTCCTCTGCCGGCTGCGCGTCCTGAACCACAGATAGGTTTTGCCGCAACGTGGAGAAGCGCTGGATTTCCGGCTGATGCAAGCGTCTACTTCGCTCGCCGACCAAGATCCCATTCGCAACTTCGAGAGACCAAATGGCCGGGACCGGGACTGAAACGCCGTCCAGCGCGACCAGCACTTTGTCCGCATAATCGCTGCCTTCATCGGGAAAACACCAAGCAGTGCTACGGAGGCATCCACGACAATCTCGGTCCAAAGCGCCGTCCTTGGTTAACCATTTCACGGACGCTCATTTTTCCAGGCTTAACGCGCTTGCGGAGCCGGCGCATGGCTTCAACAACTTGCTGGTGCGTTAGGCCTTGGCTGACTTGTCCTTTGCGAATCAGCATGGTGTCTCCATGTGTTCAGTTTAGGCTAGTGGGCTGTCGCCGCTGAATCATTACTACTGCCGTGCGTCGCCANNAAAAGTGCGTGCGCTACGCGTGCCTCGTTCGCACTTATGCAAACGCAAGTTCAAACGAGTTGATTGCCTGTCCGAAGTGTCCCCATTTTTTATGTAAGATGAGCGGGAGGTTTTCCATGACTGAACTGAACGTGCTGTGGCTCCCTATTTTGCTCTCGGCGGTGATTGTGTTCGTCGTGAGTTCTGTAATTCACATGCTGTCGCCCTGGCATAAGAGCGATTATCCCCAGGCGCCGAANNAGCAGAGCGGAGCTGAGTACTCCCGAGTTTGCCGCGAAGATGAAAGCCGGGCCGGTGATGATGCTCACGGTGATGCCGAATGGTCCGTGGTCGATGGGCAGGAACATGGGGCTCTGGTTTCTTTATTTGATTGTGGTTGGGATTCTGGCCGCGTATGTTACGGGGCGCGCGTTGTCGGTGGGGGCTCCGTATTTGCAGGTATTCCGGTTTATTGGCACGACGGCGTTCATCGCGTATTCGGTGGCGCTGTGGCAGATGTCGATCTGGTATCGGCGGGCTTGGAGTACGACCATCAAGGCGACGGTGGATGGTTTGATCTACGCGTTGTTGACGGCGGGCGTGTTTGGGTGGTTGTGGCCGCGGTAGGAGAGCAGAAAGCAGAAAGCAGAAAAACCCGTCACACTGATATGCCGACTTTCCAGAGCAGGTAGCCTAAGGCTTGGCGATAGTAGAGCCAGCGCTCCCGCCAATTGCCGGAGGGGGCGGAGGGTCGGGGAGAACCGAAGACTTTGAGGCCGCTCGACTCCAGCATTCTTTTTACGCGGAAGATGTGGTAGCCGTCACTTACCACGATGGCCGATTGCAGATTCATGCGGCGCATGATCTCGGCCACTGCGGCGACGCTTTGGGCGGTGCTTTCGGCTTCGCGCTCCACAACGATGGCCTCGGGCGGTACGCTACGCTCGGTGAGGTAGGCGCGTCCGACGGAACCTTCGGTGAAGACCGGGTCGCCACCGGCGCCTCCGGTGGTGATGATGCGCGGCGCCATGCCTTCCAGATACAGATAGAGTGCGTGATTCAAGCGAGCTTCGAGAACCGGCGACGGCTTGCCGCGGTATTCAGCCGCACCCAAGACGATGATGGCGTCGGAGGGACGAGCTTCATCCAGCACGGACTGATGCTGGATCTCGCCGGCTACTTTATGGATCTTGACCAGCACAAACGCGACGGCGCCGAGTAGCGCCATCGCGGCGATCCATTTCATGATAGATTTGGCTGGCGGCAAGGCGGTAAATCACAGTCTACTTTATGCAAGTAGTAACAAGCGCGCGAAACCCGATGCTGAAGGAAGTACGGAAAGCGATTCTGCGGGGGACCACTACCGAGGATGGCTTTGCCGTGGCGGAGAGTTTCCACCTGTTGGAAGAGGCATTGCGGAGCGATTGCGAGATTGGGGCGGTGTTCGCGGCCGAGTCCGTGAAATCGGCGGTGGAGAGGCATGTAGGAGGTTTGAAAAAGATACGCGTGATGGTGCTCGCGGACGAGCTATTCGGGAGCATCTCTGCTACGCAAGCGAGCCAAGGCGTGATGGCGCTGGTGCGGCCGCCGGCGTGGACGCTGGAGCAACTATTTCGCGGCCGGTCTCTGGCGGTGATTTTGGATGGGTTGCAGGATCCGGGAAATGCGGGAACCATCGTGCGGGCGGCAGAGGCTTTTGGGGCCACGGGCGTGGTGTTTCTGAAGGGCGCGGTGAGTCCTTATAATCCGAAATGTTTGCGAGCTTCGGCGGGGTCGATTTTCCGTGTTCCGCTGGTGCCGGCGCTGGATGAGCGGCTGCTCGTGGCGGCGGTGGAACAACGGAAGCTCGAAATGTTCGCTCTGATGCCCAAGGGCGCGATCGATGTGGGCGAGTGCAATTTCACCGGCAAATGCGCGATCATCGTGGGCAGCGAGGGGCACGGCGTGAGCGATAGGCTGCGGGCGAAGGCGAGGGACGTTCGAATCCCGACGGTGGGGGTGGAATCGCTGAACGCGGCGCTGGCGGCCGGTATCGCGCTGTATGCCGCGCGGAAGCAGCGGATGGCCGTACCGTGAGGATGGTCCCGTGAGCCTTTTTGAACCGGACCCGTTGGCGAGCAGCAAGGACGACGCCGAGCGCCCACTAGCGGAGCGCATGCGGCCTGTGACGCTCGAAGACTACGTCGGGCAATCGCATATTCTGGCGCCCGGCAAGCCGCTGCGATCGCAAATCGAGCGCGACCAGCTAGGCTCGATCATTCTGTGGGGACCGCCGGGGGTGGGCAAGACCACGCTGGCGAGAATTATCGCGCGGATGACGCACGCCGATTTTATTCCGTTCAGCGCGGTGCTCAGCGGAATCAAGGAAATCAAGGCGGTGATGGCGGACGCGGAGCGCAACCGGCGGCTGGGGCGGCGGACGCTAATCTTCATTGATGAGATACATCGATTCAATAAAGCGCAGCAGGACGCATTTCTTCCGTACGTGGAGCGCGGCGATATTATTCTGATCGGGGCGACCACCGAGAATCCATCGTTTGAAGTGATCTCGGCGCTGCTCTCACGGACGAAAGTCTATATGTTGAAGCCGCTCGCCGAGGACGAAATCGTCCGGCTGCTGGAGCGGGCGCTGCCGGTGGTGAAGGTGACGGCTTCCGAAGATCTGCTGCGGCAGATTGCAGTGTATGCAAACGGCGATGCGAGGACGGCATACAACATTCTGGATCTGGCGGCTGCGGCTTCGAACGACGGGACGTTGGGGTCGCAAGCGGTGGAAGACGCCATGCAGCGCAAGATGCTGCTCTACGACAAATCCGGCGAAGAACACTTCAACCTGATTTCGGCGCTGCACAAATCGGTGCGGTCGAGCGATGTGGACGCGGCGCTGTACTGGTTGGGCCGGATGCTGGAATCGGGCGAGGATCGGATGTATATCGCGCGGCGGCTGGTGCGGATGGCGATTGAAGATATCGGCATGGCGGATCCGCGGGCGCTGGAGCAATCCATCGCGGCGCAGCAGGCGGTGCACTTTCTTGGAATCCCGGAAGGGGATTTGGCGCTGGGGCAGGTGACAATCTATCTGGCGGCGGCGCCGAAGTCGGACGCATCGTATCAGGCGCTGAACCGGGTGATTGAGGCGGTGCAGAGCCATCGCGATGAACCGGTGCCCTTTCACTTGCGGAACGCGGTTACGGGATCGATGAAGCAGTGGGGGTACGGAGCCGGATACCAGCATGCTCATAAATTCGAAGATGCGCTGCCGGATATGGAATGTTTGCCGGAATCCTTAGCGGGCACGCGGTTTTACGAGCCAACTAACCGAGGCGCCGAGCAGAGGATCGCGGAGCGGCTGGAAGCGATTCGCGCCCGTAAACAACAGACTCCTAAAGAGTAACGAAACCGCAGTACCAGCCTTTTCCCTGCCAGTACTACTCCAAATTGGTAAGACTCAGCTATTGTTGCGTTCCAGGCTATAGCGCAATCTGTGTGTGGGCTGAACAAAACCATGAACTGGACAGGAATGGAATCGGGGGCTGCTGTGAAACTGGAAAAAGATAGAAACGATCGCCGGGCTGCGGATCGCTTCCCCATCGAGCGGGAAGTCCGCTACAAGATCCTTAACCGGAAGAGTGTCGATGAGGTGGGCTTCGGCAAGACCATCAACATGAGCAGCAACGGAGTTTTGTTCAGCACGGAACAGCACCTGCTGCCGGGCAAACGGCTGGAGCTTTCGATCAGTTGGCCGGCTCAACTGGACAGCAAGATTTCCTTGAAGCTGGTAGCGCGCGGCCGGGTGGTTCGCTCGGAGGAGGGCCGCGCGGCGATTGAGATCCATCAGTATGAGTTCCGGACGCAGGCGACGCCGGGACCGACGATGGTGCAGTAAACCCGAATTCTAGGAATTCAAGAAGTCGGGGAAGTCGAGGAAGTAGGTTGAAGAGTCTTTCTTAAAAGATTCGCACTCGGCGCAAACATGCGCGGTTAACAACCGCGCGCAGGATTCCATCCTGCCCTACAGCCAGAGCCCGCCAGTGTCTGCGGTTAGATTTTGCCCAGTCGGACATAGGGCTTGCCGATCACTCTCCCCAGCCGCCTTTTACTTTCGTGTCATCCTAACGCGGCACGGGGGATAATTGTGGGGTGCAGGCACATTGTCCTTTCGGGTTGGCAGGCGGAAGCGCCTGCCCCACTTTTATCGGCTTCCTTTTATTTTGTGGATTTTGTTGGGGTGCTGATGCGCCGACGGTGGCGGAGGCGCGGGCGTTCATTGAGCGGGCGCAGAGTAAGCTTCTGGAGCTTACCGTGCAGCAGTCTCGTGCGGACTGGGTTCGGTCCACATTCATCAATTACGACACTGAGATTTTGGCGGCTAAGGCTGACGAGCAGCAGATCGCGGCTACGATGCAGTTGGCGAAGGAGTCGACGCGTTTCAGCCAGGTGAAGATGCCGGAGACACTGGCGCGGCAGTTCAAGCTGCTGCGGCTCTCGTTGACTTTGGCCGCGCCGTCCGATCCGAAGGAATCCCAGGAGTTGACTGAGATCGCATCCCGGATGGAGGGGATGTATGGGAAGGGAAATATTGTTCCACGCCTGGGAAGTGTCTGGACCTGGAAGAGCTGAGCACGATTCTGCGGACCAGCCGGGATCCCAAGGAATTGCTGGATGTGTGGCGGGGCTGGCACGCCATTGCTCCGCCGATCCGGCCATTGTTTCGCAGATATGTGGAGCTGGGGAACAAGGGCGCGCGGGAGTTGGGGTTCCGGGATACGGGCGCGATGTGGCGGTCGAAATATGACATGCCGCCGGAGGCGTTCCCGGCCGAGATGGATCGCTTGTGGAACCAGGTGCGGCCGCTGTATCTTTCGTTGCACGCCTACGTACGAGCGAAGTTGCGGGAAAAGTACGGCGATGTCGTGCCGGCGAGCGGGCCGATTCCGGCGCATCTGCTGGGCAACATGTGGGCGCAGGAGTGGGAGAACATTTATCCACTGGTGGCTCCCAAGGACGCGGATCCGGGGTACGATCTAACGGCGATTTTGAAGGCGAAGCACACGCAGCCGTTAGATATAGTGCGGTATGGCGAGCACTTTTTCACGTCGCTCGGATTCGCGCCGCTGCCGAAGACGTTTTGGGAGCGGTCGCTGTTTGTGAAGCCGCGCGATCGGGAAGTAGTGTGCCATGCCAGCGCTTGGGATGTAGATCAGGCGGACGATGTGCGGATCAAGACGTGCATCGAGATCACGGCCGAGGATTTTTCGACCATCCATCACGAGCTGGGACATAACTTCTACCAACGCGCCTACGATCAGCAGCCGTTCTTGTTCCGGGATAGCGCCAATGATGGATTTCACGAAGCGATCGGCGACACCATCGCGCTGTCGGTGACGCCCGAATATTTGCAGAAGATCGGATTGCTCGAAAGCGTGCCGGACAGTTCCAAAGACTTGGGGTTGCTGTTGCACAAGGCTCTGGAGAAGATCGCGTTCTTGCCGTTCGCGCTGATGATCGACAAATGGCGATGGCAGGTGTTCTCCGGCGAGATTCCGCCCGAGAAATACAACGAGGCGTGGTGGCAGTTGCGTTTGAAATACCAGGGCGTGGCGCCGCCGGTGGAGCGTACCGAAGCCGATTTCGATCCAGGCGCGAAGTATCACGTGCCGGCGAACATGCCGTACGCGCGATATTTTCTAGCGGACATTTTGCAGTTCCAATTTCATCGGGCGCTGGCGCAGGTGGCGGGCGACCGTTTGAATGCGATGCTTGCGATGGGCTTGAGCGAGCCGTGGCCGAGGGCGCTGGAGGCGTTGACTGGACAGAAGGAGATGGACGCGACGGCGATCCTGGATTATTTCGCGCCGCTGAAGCGATGGTTGGATGAGCAGAACAGTGGAAAACCGGTGGGATGGTAAAGCGCTATTATTTTAGCCACGGATGAACACGGATACACACAGATCAAACCTGGCGGAGGAAACCTGCGCGATTTGTGGCGGGTCGGGGTGGAAGATCGTCGAGCGGGAGGGGATTTCGGGGGCTGAGAAGTGCGAGTGTGTGAATGCGGGTCGGGCGGGGAGGCTCAAGGATCGGGCGAATATTCCGCCATTGTATGAGAGGGCTTCGGTAGACAACTTTGTTCTTCCGCCAGATAATCCGGTGGCGCGCACGGCGCTGGCCACCGTGGCGCTGACGGTGAGGGGGTACGTGCGCGACTATCCGAGTGTTCCCAAACCCGGGTTGCTATTTATCGGAGCGCCGGGATGCGGCAAGACGCATCTGGCGGTGGCGGCGCTGTCCGGGTTGATTGAGCGCGGATTTGAAGGCGTGTTTTTCGATTTCCAAGCGCTGCTGAATCGGATTCGCTCGGGATACGACCAAGCGTCCGGGACTATGGATCGCGAAGCGTACAAGGCGGCGCTCGATACCGATATTCTTCTGCTGGATGACGTGGGGGCGCATCGCGTGACGGACTGGGTGGAGGACACGGTGACGTCGATCGTGACGCATCGCTGCAACAATCGCAAGGCGACCATCGTCACCACGAACCTGCGGGATCCGGAGGCGGGCAATCAGCGCGGGTCGGGACTGGAATCCGATCTTTACAGCAAGTTTTTTTTGGAAGAGCGGATTGGGATGAGGGCGCGGTCGCGATTGTTTGAGATGTGTAGGTTGATTCGGATGCCGGATGTTGAGGATTATCGGTTGAAGAAGCGCTGAGACGCTAGTGGTAAAGACCTGGCGTCGGCAGGAGTGCCGCCGCGGCACGCAAGAGTGCGTGCGCCACGGTGAGAAAATAGGGCATGTCCTCTCCTCCCTTGCCCAGCGCTCTTGACGCCCGCACTCAGGCGTTTCCCGTCCTGCCTAAAGCGCAGATCGACCGCATTCGCACATCGGGCCGTGTGCGCGATGTCGAGCGCGGCGAAATTCTTTTCGAGCCCAACGATACGGCTGTGCCATTTTTTGTGCTGCTCTCGGGAGGCATGGAAATCGTGCAGCCGAACTTCGGTGGCGAGCGCCAGATCGCCACGCACGGTCTGGGCGAATTCACGGGAGAAATTTCGATGATCTCCGGGCAGCGGTGTCTGGTGCGCGGGCGCGTCACAGAGCCGGGCCAGTTTATCGAGGTGGGCGGCGACGCATTCCGGTCGCTCATCGCGAAAGACGCGGAGCTGAGCGAGATTCTGCTGCGGGCGTTCATCCTGCGCCGCCTGGAACTCATCAGCCACGGCTATGGGAACGTCACTCTGCTAGGCTCGCGCCATTCCGCACGGACATTAGAGTTGCGCGAATTTCTCACCCGCAACGCATATCCGCATGTCTACATCGATCTGGACACCGACCGCAGTTCGCAGGATTTGTTGGACAGGTTCGACGTGAAAGCTTCTGAGGTCCCGGTGGTGATCTGCAGTGTGAGCAGCAAAGTGATGCGAAACCCGACCATTCAAGATCTGGCCAACTGCCTGGGCTTTAACTCCACCGCGGACGACATGCACGTGCGAGACGTAATCATTGTTGGGGCGGGCCCGGCTGGTCTCGCGGCTGCCGTCTACGCAGCGTCGGAGGGCCTGGATGTTCTGGTGATCGAGACGCGCGCTCCCGGTGGGCAGGCCGGCTCAAGTTCGAAGATCGAGAACTACCTGGGATTTCCGACTGGCGTCTCGGGGCTGGAGCTGGCGGCGCGCGCCACCACACAAGCGCAGAAATTCGGCGCCGACATGCTGATCGCGCGTAGCGTGGTGCGGCTGGACTGCGGGCGCCGGCCATATCAGGTGGTGCTGGATTCCGGAGACGCGCCGCCCGCGCGCGCCATCGTGATCGCCACTGGAGCGCAATACAAAAAACCGCGGCTCGCGAATCTTGAGAAGTTCGAAGGCGAGGGCATTTATTACGGCGCCACCTACATCGAATCGCAGTTGTGCGGGGGCGAGGAGGCGGTGGTGGTGGGCGGTGGAAACTCGGCCGGCCAGGCTGCGGTATTTCTTTCACAAACCGCGAGCAAGGTGCACATGCTGGTGCGGTCGGGAGATTTGTCCAGCACCATGTCGCGATATCTGATCCAGAGGTTGACGGAAAATCCCCGGATTGATTTGCGTCTCAATACAGAGATCGTCGCGCTGGAAGGCGACGGACACCTGGAGCGCGTGACGTGGCAGGACAAGAAGACGGGCGAAGTTTCCACGCACGCTATCCAGCACGTGTTCATCATGACGGGAGCGTCGCCCGGAACCGAGTGGCTGCGCGGTTGCCTTGCACTAGACGACAAGGGCTTCATCCTTACCGGACGCGATCTGGAGCAGAACCCGAGCTGGCCGTTGAAACGCCCGCCTCAAATGCTCGAGACCAGTCTTCCGGCTATTTTCGCGGTGGGTGATGTACGGGCCGGCAATGTCAAGCGCGTGGCGTCGGCGGTGGGCGAGGGCGCCATCAGCATTCATTTGGTTCATCGGGCGCTGGCGGAGTTGTAGTGCCGACGCTTGGCAGCGCACCGCGCTGCCACATAGAGCAGCATAGCCGCAACCAAAACCGGGCCGACGAGGGCGTCGGCCGCGGACCAGGGGGTCCGCCCCACAAATCGTCGCAGGCTGCAAAGATTTTCAGGTCTAGTAGTACAGTGAACGTCACCAGTAGCCGAGCATTTTTATGATGACATCCCGACGGGCGCGCTGGAATGGACCATGATCCTGGCATTTAGAACAGATGCTTACTTCCGGCGAGTACTGCTCGTGGATCGCGAGCTCTGGATGAAGGTCCAGGAGTTGGCGCGCCAGATGCGCAGCCTCGCGGAATGACTCGATCTCTCCTTGACGATGATCGCGCCACGCAGCGTCGATCTTGGCGGGATCGCCGAGCCCGGCTAATCGTCGAAACGCACGGACGTGTTTCTGGTCGAACGTTGCGCCCCGTCGAAGATGCCCCAAGACGAAAGACGTAGTTCTGGCGACGAGATCCTCCAGCGAGATCATCGTGAGCGGCGCCGTCCGCGCCAGCGTCGAGCCGAATTGCCGGAAGAAATCAATGCGAAGCGCCTGCTCGGGATCGATCAGTTGAAGCAGCGTCTTTCCTTCCGACGCATGTTGGTGGATGTGATGCACGAGAAATCCGTCCGCTAATGAGCCTGGAATTGAGTCGAAGCTCTCGACGACGAAATCAATATCGTTCACAGGACGTTGTTCCGTCTTCAGACCAAGGGAGAACAAGTGAGCTTCGGCCGCGAGACTGCCTGTAAACGCACCTGCTTGGAAGCCATGAGCGGTGAGCTTCTCAAGCGAAAGCGAAACACGTTGCGCGTCACGGGCGCTGAGGAACTCCGTGAACATCAGCCAATGATTGCAAATTGTTGCTGGGAGTGTGGACGCTCCTCGGTGTAGCAAAACGGAAACGCCCTCGTCGGCCTGGTGAAACCATTACTGATCCTCACTAATCCTCGACGTGCGGGTCCAGGGGGACCCGCGCGGGCCAGGGGGTCCGCCCCACTTTCCGGTCGAGAGGCTCATTCCTATTGGATGGGCAACTCGTGCGAGCTATTCGTTACGCAGTGCCCGCAGCGGATCCAGCCCGGCGGCTCGGCGTGCCGGCACATAGCTTGCAAGCGCGCCCACCATCAGCAACGCCAGCGCAACAAGAATGTACACAGCGGGGGACGATACGCCGAGTCCGGGAAATCCCGCGGAGAGCATTGGCGCTGCAACCGCGGTGAGCGCTCCACCGATCGCGATACCAACTCCGGCGAGAATGAGGCCGCGGCGCTCGACTAGCCACACAACGTCGCGGCGGCTGGCGCCGACGGCGACGCGTATGCCGAACTCCTTCACACGGCGGCTCACCGTGTAGGCGATGAGCCCATAGAGCCCAGTGGTGGCGAGCACCAGACCGATGAATCCCATGGTCCCCACCATCTCTGAGAACTGCAGCCAGGTGTCCGTCACGCGGCTTTCGTAGAGCGTCGCTACGGTCCGCAGATTGAAAACCGGCACGTTGCCATCGATCGATCGAACCGCATCGCGCAATGGCTTCGCGAGCGCACTCGCATCGCCCGCCGATTGGACTATTAACGTCATCCGCGAGCGCGGGTTTTGCTCGTAGGGCAGATACACGAACGGGGCCGGCGACTCGTTCACAACCAGATAGTGCCCGGTCTTCGCTACTCCGACCACTTCGGCGGCGGGACCTTCTGCGCTGTCCAGCCGGATTCGCTTTCCGATGGGATCCTTGCCCGGCCAATAGGTCTTCGCAAACTGCTGGTTCACGATCGCCACGCGGCGCGATCCGGCGCGGTCGTCATTCGTGAAAGCGCGGCCGCTTTTTATTTCGACGTTCATGGTGGTGAAGTAAGCGGCATCCACGGCGGCGCCGAACTCTATCGTTGTGTCGCGGCCCTTCGGGAACTGGTAGCCCTCGGGCACAACAGTGACCACGGTCTGAGAGGTAGAGAGCGGCAGCGACTCGGTCATCGCTACCCTCGCGATGCCCGGCATCGTGCGAACGCGATCGACCAGCCGATGGTAGAAGGCCATCATCTGTTCGGGCGAATAGTGCAGCACGGCGGGCGCGGTGTCAAAGCTGATCAGGTGGTCCGTGCGAAATTCGGGCGTCATCACCAGCATGTTCCGGAAGCCGGCGAGAAACATACCGGTGGCGATCAGCACCACCATCGCGAGCGCGACCTGTCCGGTTACCAGAACATCGCGGCCGAATGTGCGGCGCTTAGCGGATGCGCCCTCCTCGCCGGCCTTCAGTGCGCTCACGAAGTCCGTCCGCGCTGTTTGCCAGGCCGGAACCAAGCCGAAGAAGATACAACTCCCGAGCGCAGCGAGCAAGCTGAACTCGACAACACGCCAATCCAGTTGGACGCCCAGCACATTCGGTGGATCGCTCGGCACGCTGAGCGTTTCGAGCAGCAGAATGCCGCCGTATGCGACTAATAATCCCGCGATGGCACCCGCCATCGCCAGGATGAGACTCTCGGTCATCAGTTGGCGCACCACGCGGCTCCGCCCTGCTCCAATGGACAGCCGGATGGCGATCTCGCGGCTGCGGGTGCGCGCACGGGCCAGCAACAGATTCGCGACGTTCGAGCACGCAATCATCAGAATGAGCGCCACCAGCCCCATTAGCATTTTGACGAGCGCGAGCAGTTGTGGAGTCTGCAGGACGCGCCGCTCGAGTTCGGTGCGGACCGTCATGTGACGATTGCGATTCGTCTTTGGATACTCGCGCTCGAGGGCGGCACTGATGGTCGTGAGTTCGGCCTGCGTTGATTCTTTTGAAGCGCCCGCGATCAATCGACCCTTCACCACTAGATCGTGGCGTCCACGGTCCTCCAGCGGATCCATCGGTTGGCCAGCCAGGCGTTGCGCCATCGCGAGAGGAACAAAGATGCTGGGACGAACGAAACGGTCGAGGCCGGTAAAAGACGCCGGAGCCACGCCGATGATGGTGAAAACGATTCCATTGAGGCGCAAGCTGCTACCGATGGCGGAGTGATCGCCCGCGTAATTCTGCTGCCAGAAATCGTAGCTGATCATGGCGACGGGCTGGGCGGACGCAGTCGCTTCCTCAGGCAAAAACACGCGGCCGGTTGAAGCCGTCACGCCCACGACCGGAAAGAAGTTGCCGCTCACCAGGCTGGCAAAGCGAATCTGTGCAGGCGCCGCGGGATTGGAGGCGACCCCTAGGGTGGTGAGGCGATACGCCGCCAGGCCGATAAAGGAACGGTTCTTGTCGCGTATATCGCGGTAATCAGGGAACGACATGCCTTCCCCAGGATTGTCTGGCGTGGCGCCACTGACGTCGAACACATCCGCAGGATTCTTTATCGGCAGAGGCCGCAGGAGCAGCGCGTCGGCGAAGCTGAAGATGGCGCTGTTCGCGCCGATGGCGAGAGCGAGCGAGAGCACGGCCACCGCGACAAATGCGGGCTGCCTGGCGAGCGCACGGAGTGAATAGCGGATATCCACAAAAATGCTTTCAAGCCACGTCCAGCCCCAGGTTGCGCGAGCGTCTTCCATAGCCAGCGTGAGGTTGCCGAGTTCCTTGCCGCCAGCGATTGCGGTGAGTGATTCTAACTCTGCGCGCATCTCGCGCTCTTCCCTGCGGCGGCGCGCCGGCCACAGATATTTGAGCCGATTCCAGATCNNACTTGGCGCGGCGATTGTGCTCGGACGTCTCCCACGTGGACGCGATCCAGCCTTTCGCTTCGAGGCGCTTCAACGCGGGATAGAGCGAGCCGAATTCAATATCGAGGGCGTCGTTTGAGGTGCTGCGAATGGCTTTGGCGATTCCGTAGCCGTGCAGGGAGCCCGAGCGGAGCGTCCGGAGCACCAGCATGTCGAGCGTTCCTTGCAGCAGGTCCATATGGAGAGAGTCTATATGAAGATGCCCTATACGTCAACTGCCGCGGGCGCCATCGAAAACACTAGGCTCGGATGGCCTAATGCCAGGTGGGGCGGACCCCTGGGCGGACCCCCTGGTCCGCGGCCGACGCCTACGTCGGCCTGTTGCTGTTATCTGTCAATCCTTGAGGTAGCGGGTCCTGGGGGACCCGCGCGGACC
>PMUN01000150.1 GCA_003166875.1 Bryobacterales bacterium
AGGGAGCGATACCACGAGTGCCGCTAGTTCTCGAGTTCGTGGTAGCGCTTCCTGCCGGTCGCGGCTCGGTTTTTCGTACGTTCCTACATGCTTTCCATTTTTATGTCGCGCGCGGGAATTCCAGCCGGCGATCATCGAGCGTCCAGTAGAATGGAACTAGTGGCTTGATGCTTTATCGCGTGCATTTTTTCCCGGGGCTTTGCCTCCTGGTTCTCGGCTTCGGACTTCAACTTCAAATTCTACGGCTGCTGGCTGAACGCAGGGTTCGGCGGCGGGTGCTCACTATGGCTGCCCTGGCCTCCACAGTGCTGCTGGTTTTGGGCTACCTGCTTGAATTTCATCGCGTCGTGCGGTTTTTCCCTGTTTGGTGGTCCACGTGGCTGGAATGCGCCGCCATTGTTGAAACCATCTTGCTGATCGGGCTCTACCCGGCGCTGCTGGCATGGCGCAAACGTCCCGAATTCCGGCCCGCCCGGCGTACCTTTCTTCAAACCGCTGCTGCCGGTCTCGCCATTGCGCCGATGGCTGCCGCAGGCTTCGGCATTTTGGAGCGTGGCCGCCTGCAATTATCCGAGGTTAAAATCCCCATACCGAACTTGCCGAAGGACCTGGACGGATTGCGGATCGTGCAAGTAACCGACATTCATCTCAGCCCGTTCCTGAGCGAGCGGGAATTTGCGCGTGCGGTAGACATGGCCAACGAAACGCGCGCTCACATCGGCTTGGTGACGGGCGATCTTATCAGCCGCTACGGCGATCCGCTGGATGCCTGCCTTCGCCAACTGGCTCGGCTACGCGCCGAAGCGGGCGTGCTTGGTTGTCTTGGGAATCACGAGGTATACACCCGAACCGAGGACTACGTGACCGCTCAGGGCCGCCGGATCGGAATCGAATTCCTGCGTGGGCAGGCCAAGCAGCTTCGCTTCGGTGCCGCCACCATCAATTTCGCGGGAGTGGATTACCAGAAATTTCAATCGAACTACCTAGTGGGCGCGGAACGGCTGATCGCGCCGGGCGCCGTCAACATTCTGCTCTCGCACAACCCGGACGTCTTTCCGGTGGCCGCCTCGAAGGGTTACGATCTCACCATCGCGGGCCATACGCACGGTGGCCAAGTGGACGTCGAAATCCTCCACCAGCATTTAAACGTCGCGCGCTATTACACGCCCTACGTGCTCGGGCTCTATCGCGAAGGCGCGTCGTCGGTGTATGTCTCGAGCGGCATAGGAACCATCGGCGTCCCCATCCGCTTAGGCGTGCCGCCCGAGGTGTCTCTCATTCATCTGTGCGCTACCTGATTCTCAGCGACATCCACGGCAACTGGGAAGCCCTGCAGGCGGTGCTGGCGCATGCGCGGTCGAAGTATGACCGCATCCTCTGCTGTGGCGACCTGGTGGGCTATGGCGCCGATCCGGATGCCGTCACCGAATGGGTTCGCGACAACGTTGCATCCATCGTGCGCGGTAATCATGATAAAGCCGCCGCCGGGTTGGAAGATCTGGAATGGTTCAATCCGGTGGCCAAGCAGTCCGCCCTTTGGACGCAGGCGGCCATGAAACCCGAGAATATCGCTTACCTGCGCGATCTGACGAAGGGGCCGGAGCAGGTGAATGGCTTTCAGATCCTGCATGGCTCGCCGCTCGACGAAGACGAATACGTAGTGACGGAGCGGGACGTAGAACAGCTAGCGCCCTATCTGGATTCGGAGGTTTCCTTCTTTGGGCATACTCACCTACAGGGCGGATTCCAGTGTCATCGAAACGGCGTGGTGGCTTTCGGAGGCGTGGATGACGACGCTCAGGACCGAGCGGTCGAGCTGGAGACTGACGTTAGCTACCTGATCAATCCAGGTTCGGTGGGCCAACCGCGCGATGGCGATTGGCGCGCTGCGTATGCGGTGTATCAACCGGAGACTCGCCTGGTGACGCTGTATCGGGCGGAATATGATGTCGCGTCGGCGCAGAAAAAGATTTTGAAGGCGGGATTGCCGGAATTGCTGGCGGCGCGGCTGGAGGCGGGAGTTTAGAATGCGGCGCAAGGCGCCCGTGAAAAACTCAAAAGCACCGATCGCTTACGCTCGCGGTTCGGAAAGAAGAGCGTTACCGAACCGCGACCGTGAGGGAGTCGGTGCTCTCGCCGATTTTTTACGGATTCTTACGGCCGCGGTTCGGTAACACTCCGCGAACGTAAGAGCTGTGCGTAGATCTCTCCCATTCGTTGCGCGGATGCGCGGATAGAAAAGCTATCGCGCAGGAACTTGGCGCCGTTGTCTGCCAGCCGCCTGCGCAGTGATTCATTTTCGATAAGAGTCTGAAGCGCCGCGGCCAGGCTTGCGGCGTCGCCTGGCTCGAACAAGAGTCCAGTTTCACCGTTCCGCACCAGTTCCGGATTGCCGCCTATGTTGGACGCCACCACCGGGCAGCCACATGCCATGGCTTCCATCAGCGCATTAGACAGCGCTTCCGATAGAGACGGCAATACGAATATGTCGATAGCGCGCAGCCAATCCGTCACCCGGCCGGTGTTCAGAGCAAAAACGCAATCCTCACGGACGCCGAGCGCTTGCGATTCCGACCGCAGCGATTCCAGCATGGGACCATCGCCGACGATCGCCAACTTCATACCGGCGCGCAAGTGGCGGACGCGGGCAAATGCCTGGAGCAGGGTGGGCAATCCCTTTTCGGGACGCAAGGCGCACACGACGCCGATCACGAAAGAATCGCGCGGAAGATCCGGCGGCCTGGGCGAGTCGAGAGGACTGAATACATCCAGATCAATGCCGTTGTAGCAAAGCTGAATCCGGTCGGTCGGTACGCGCTCCTCCTGCTCCAGGTGGCGCCGCACGAAATCGCAATTGACCACGATGGCGTCCACCAGGTGGTCCGTCATGCGGACCAGCCGGCGATAACCGCGCGGGATCAAGTCGCGATGGGAGCGTTGGCTTGAGACTACGGTGGCTGAGGTAAGGAATCGGGCGGCTGGGACCGCAAAAACGGTGGCCGGATAATCGAAGGTATGGACCAGCCGGATTTTGTGGCGGCGAATGTAGCGCGCCAGTTGGAAGGCGCCTGAAATGGCTCCTGGTGAGCGAAAAGAATCCACGGGAAAATGAGCGACGGGAACGCCGGCGGCTTCGAGTTCGCGCCGGCCCTCGCCTTCCGGGCGGAAGCATCCAACGTGCGGCTCAAACGCAGAACGGTCCAGGGCCTTTGCCATTTCACGCAACTGCCGCTCGCTGCCGCCTGCCTCGAGCGCGCGAGCCATCAGCAAGACCGGCCACGGCATTAGAACTCTTATATCAGCATTAGAAACGCCAGTTGGCAAGCCGGAGACTTCGCCTACGGCCGCGTGTCATACTGATGACGGGAATTCCGACCCTTTGAACGCTCGAAAGTCTCGCCGGCCGTACTTGATTCTATTGCTAGTCTTTGCGGTTTCACGCATCGTATATTACGCACTGGGAGTCCGGTTCGATGCGCGGCCGCTACTGACGTTTTTTCAGATTATTGACCCGGAGTTGTTGCGGCATCGGTTACTCGAAAGCTTGTACTATCTGCACGCACATCCCCCTGGGTTCAATCTCTATGCCGGTATCCTGCTGAAGCTCTTCCCCACTCATTACGCGATTGCATTTCATGCGTTGCACCTGATTTTGGGAGCAGCTATCTGCTGTCTTCTTTACCACCTTATGCGGGCATGCGGCGTGCATTCGGCCATCGCATTCACGCTTTCGGCGCTGTTTATTATCAGCCCGGGCGTCGTAATGTTCGAGAACTTCTTTCTGCACGAATACCTGGTGGTATTCCTGCTGCTCGCGGCCGCCACGGCTCTCTATCACTTCTTTGCGCGGAAAAGCCCAGGCTATGCAGCGGCGGTTTGCTTCTTGGTGTTTCTCTTGGTGATGGTTCGGAGCCAATTTCAGCTGATTTATCTGCTGCTGATATTCGGGTGTCTGGTGTATTTCGGTAAGCCCAGACGCCGTGCCGTCTTCATGGCGGGCAGCCTTCCGGTGCTGCTCGCGTTCGCTTTCTTCTTGAAGAACTGGATCCTATTCGGTACGCTCTCCGGCAACACCTGGATGGGAATGAACATGGATGTTATCACGTCGCACCAGTTGACCCCGCAGGAGGCCCAGGATCTGATTCACGCCGGCATCATCTCGCCGGTCTCGTTAATCGACGCCGGGTCGCCTCTTTCGGCCTACGCGGCCTTCATCACCCAGCCGCCAAAAACCGGCATTCCAGTGTTAGATGAACAGGTGACTTCAACCGGCGCCACTAATTTCAATAACATCGCTTTTCTCCAGGTTGACCGGTACTACATCCGGGACGGGCTCGCCATTCTTCGCCACTATCCGCGTGCTTATTTACGCTCTCTCGAGAAGGCGTGGTTTTCGTACTTTCTGCCAACGGGAGACTTCCCCTTCTTCGATCACAACCGCCAGAAAATCTGGCGTCTCGATCGCTTCTTCAATATTGTCTTCTTCGGCCAATGGAAGGACGCCTCCGATCGCAAACACCTGCGTGCGCTCGAGGGGGGTGGACATAGCCTGGGCCTGATCCTCTACACAGGTACGTTCTTGATCATCGGATTGCCGCTGCTATGGGCCGGCGGGATCTACTATTTGATCGCTGGCTGGCGCAAGAAGACGCTGGATGGCGCTACCAGCGCCTTGCTCGCTTTTATTCTTTTCACCATTACGTACGTGACCGCGGTTGCCAATTTTCTCTCCTCGTTCGAGAACAATCGATACCGATTCCAGGTCGACGGCTTTTATTTGATCCTGTTCGGGATGGCCTTGGAGCAGGGCCGCCGGCGGCTCCCGGAAAAGCAACAGTCACGCGCCGAAAACCTGCCGGAATTTACCCGGCACCGCCGCGAATATTGGGACAGCGTGGCAAGCTCGCTGGACCGTGCGCCGAGGATTCGCGCCTACTACCGGCGGCGGCTCATCGAGATCTACCGTTTCCTCATCCCTCCCGGAATGCGAGTGCTCGAGTTGGGGTGCGGGGAAGGCGACCTGCTGGCCGCGGTACGTCCGGCCCAAGGCGCGGGAATCGATTTATCGCCGATGATGATCGAACGGGCGTGGCGCCGTCACCCGGAATGCCAGTTTCTGGAGGGCGATGCCCATGCTCTGGATCTGCGGGAACAGTTCGACTTTGTGATCTGTTCCGACCTGCTCAACGATGTTTGGGACGTGCAGCGCGTGCTGGAGCAGATCTCCCGCCTCTCGCACCCATCCACGCGCTTGATCATTAACACCTACAGCCGCGTTTGGGAACTTCCTAGAAGGATCGCCGAGAGCCTGGGGATTGCCAGGCGATTGCTGCCGCAGAACTGGCTCACCACCGACGACGTCATCAATCTTTTATATCTCGCCGATTTCGAAGTGGTGCGGTCTTCGGTGGAAATCATGTGGCCGATCCGCACTCCGCTTCTGGATACCCTGTTTAATAAATACGTGGGCCGTCTATGGCCATTTCACTATTTCGCGATCGCCAGTTTTCTAATCGCGCGCCCGCGGCCGAAGCTGGCGGCGCGAGAAGAGCCGGTGGTGAGCGTGATTGTCCCGGCCCGTAACGAAGAGGGGAACATACCAAACATCTTTGACAGGGTCCCGCAGATGGGCGCCGGCACCGAGCTTATTTTCGTGGAAGGGAATTCCACGGACGATACATACCGGGCAGTGGAGCGGGAGATCGCGCGGCGGCCGGGGACGCGAGTGAAGCTGTTCAAGCAACCGGGCAAAGGCAAGGGTGACGCAGTACGGGTGGGGTTTCGCGAGGCGTCCGGCGATCTGCTGATGATCCTGGACGCGGACCTGACGGTTCCTCCGGAGGATCTACCGCGTTTTTACGAAGCTTGGCGATCCGGCAAAGCGGAGTTCGTCAACGGCGTGCGTTTGGTATATCCCATGCAGGAAAAAGCCATGCGCTTTTTTAATTTCCTGGGCAACAAGTTCTTCAGCCTGGCGTTTTCCTGGCTGCTCAGCCAGAGCATCAAGGACACGTTATGTGGAACCAAGGTGCTGAGCAAACGCGACTACGAAGTGATTGCCGCCAATCGCGCTTACTTCGGCGAGATCGATCCATTCGGCGACTTCGATCTGATTTTCGGCGCCGCGAAGTACAACCTGAAGATCGTGGACCTGCCGATTCGTTACGCGGAACGGACGTACGGGGAAACCAATATCCAACGCTGGAGCCACGGCTGGTTGCTGTTGCGCATGGTGGTGCTGGCGATGCGTAGGCTGAAGTTCATCTGACGCTGCATCCCTCCAGATGCGCCGGCGGTTTGTAGAGCTGCCACCACTCGGTCTCCGCGCAGAGACGGAACCGCGCCTGGATGCTTGGCAGATAGTTCCGGAGCAGGGCTCTCGTATTCACGTCGGTCCCGGACGGATGTTTGGGTATCATCACGATATCCGCTGAACCAAATAGCCGATCCGGTGTCGGCTTATGTTCATCGCTGAATTGATGGTTGAAATCTATGGCGTCCGTGCCTCCAGGGGCCGGAGGCCGGAGCAAGGCGTAGGGGAACGGATTGAATATGTCCAGCGTGAACACTGTTTCCCCGGGCTTCGATACTCTGCGAATCAAGTCCAGGCCCTCATTCACGTAGGTGACATAAACACGCCCATTGCTTCGGTAATCCGCGAGGGTGCCGAATGGAACCTCAAAAAGCAGCAGGCCTGAGAGGGTGACCGATTGAAACCGGCTCACTTCGGATGGGGGCGGGTTCCTCCGGCTCTCGAGGATCGCAGAGCCGAGCCCGCTGGCATTGGCCAACAAGTCCGGGACAAAGCACAGCGACCCCATCAGAAAGATTACCGTATCCGCTCGCAGAAACCCGGCAGTGGTGCCGATTCGCGAGTTTTTCGCCGCGACGAGACCTTGTTCAACCAAAAGTATCGCCAATACCGCATTGAGTGGATACCCGCCGGCTTGGGCGTTGGTCGCAAGTAAGAGCGATCCGCCAAGCATGACTAAAATCGCGACAGCCAGAGGGCTGAACGACCGGCCGATGGGCTCCTTCGAACTGCGGATGACACCAACGAACACAACCAATAGAGCCAGCGCCGCGAAATCCGGGAGCCCCTTCACGATGGCCCAGCGGATTTCCCACAGGTTTAGACCGCCGCTCTTGGCCGCGGCCAGCAACCGGAAGGTGTTAAACACTGCCTCAAAATCAAATCGCAACCAGGCCATCATCGCGAGGATTCCGGCGGCGAATCCCAGCAAAATCCCGGCCGGCCGCCACCAGTTGCGCCGCTCGAGCAAAACAGAATAGGCGGCGAAAACCAGCGCGACCAGGCCATAGCTCGGTTTCAGAAATAGGAGAGCGGCGGAAATAATACCGGTGGACACGCTGCCCCACAACCGCTTGTCGCCGTCTCGCTGGGTTCTTTGAAATGACTCCACCACAACCATGCCCAGTAGCGCGTAGCCGTACCGGTTGTAGATCATGGCGTGACTGAATTTATTTGGAAGCAACCCCAGCGGGTAAGGCGCAACGGCGATCAGTGTGAGCAGCAACGAGATCAAGCTGGCGGCGATCCACGACATGCGATTCCGGGCGATGGCATAGGTCCACAGGCCAACTACCGCACCCAGCAGCGCGCTCGCATATCCGACCCCCCACACGGAATTGTGCGCCAACTTCAGGCCAGCCGCCATCAGCAGCGGCAGCAACGTGCCAATTCCTGGATTGTAATCCACGGCTGGCCGCTGGCCGTTTTCGACGCGCCACCCCGAGTCCAGCAGGATAAAAATGTCATGACCGTAGATTCGAGTATGCACCGCGCCGATGAATGCAGTTCCGGCGCAGACGACCAGGATTAGCAGGAGCGCGTACACGTCGCGCGAATAATTGGTAGGGGCCCGCCAGAGCTGTGGCAGCCGGTCAAGAGAGCCGGCTAGCTCTCCGCCGCTTCGCCGCTTTTGCGGCGGTGGGATGACTGGCACGATCCATAAATACCACGCTGGTAAGCGCTGCCGTGCTAGCAGTCCGGAATCCCCGCAGGCTCCTAGGGAGGAGTGATGACCATCACCGGCGAGGTTGTCAGCACTCCACCGCGGTTCCGCTGAATGACATAGTAGGCCACCCGGTCAGGAATCAGATTCATGCGAACCCGGCAGCCGTTGCTGCAATTGGCATACTCTACTGCTTCACTGGCCCAGCCAAACGGGCCACTGACCGCGGAAGCCGTACCAAAGGGTCCGCTGCCGAAAAAGATTCCGTTCAACACAGCATTGTTGGGCCCGGTATTCGTGAGTTTCACGGTAACATGTCCGGTCAGGGTCCAAACCAGATAAACGCCCTGGGAAAAACTGCTGAGGGACCGAGTGTCGAGGACGGCGCCTGTATCGCCGTTCAGAACCTGTACCGTTTGGGTTCGGTTTGATCCGTCCCAATCCAAGAAATAGATGGCCACGGTATGCGGCGCTCCATCCGTAAAATTGAGATCTACGGTGAAAGAAGTAGCATTGTAGAGAGCAGCCGCAATATTGCCTGAGGCGGTCACTCGCTGAAGCGCCCGGACGTCCGTGGTAGCCGAGTTCCAGACATATGTTGACGCGCCAGTGACGGTCCCGTTAACGTAAGCCGGATATTGAACGGAATCCCCTGCAACGTTGTAACCGTCCGATCCGTAGACGGCTTTCCAGGCCCCCTGGGTGGTGGTGTCAGTTTTGACGAAAGTTGCTGAATTACTGGAGGACACGGTGGAGACGGAACCAATGGAACAACCGCGTTCTTGCCGCGATGTGGGATACAAACTGTTCGCCGAACCATTCACGGGACCGTTTTCGGCATAGCCCCAGCAAAGACGGACCTGGTCGCCGGATGTGCCGGAAATGGTCATATCGTGCGGTACGAAGGACGTTCTGACTACTGAATCCGCAACCGGAAACGGCGGTAAGTAGACGCCGCACACGTCCGAACGAATACCATTCAGCCACCAGCACGGCAGGAACATCCACGCCCCATCCGGGCTCATTTTGGGTTCAGAGTATTGATATTGGCCTCCGATGCCGGTGAATGCTGTCGACAGCATTCGCTGGTGCAAGCCGCTCTTATCGAGAGGTCCGGAAATATCCATCTGCTGAATTTTGCCCGCAACCGGCAGACCGTTGAAGAAGCAGGGTGTGACTTCTTCGTACTGGTTCGTCAGGCATTGATTCTCTCCAACCGCGAATGGGACGCTCACGTAGCGATCTCCGGCGTTCGAATCGGTCCGGCATTCTCCAGCGTGAATGGCATAGCAGGCGCTAAAACTGGTCGCGTCGGTAATGGTGTTCTGCGTCGTACTGGGGTTGCTGATGTCTTTCAGCAGAAATCTGCCCGCGAACAGAATAAAAGGAAGATTCTTGGGATCGGGCGCTCCACCCGAATACGGATCCGTGATTTTGTACACCTGGTTGGTGCCCGCGACGGGAGTCAGAGTATCGGTTCCGCCGGGGCTCGACCGGTACTCCGGCCCGTTCCCGGCCGATGGATTGAGATGCCGGTAATTCACCACCCATTTCCGGTCCCAGGCGGGAGCGCTGACTTGATCCGCGTTCATATAGCTTTGGAGGACGCCGTTGTACCCCGCGGTTGAGCCCGCCCAAACGGGATCGGATGCAGTCAGATCCGGCAACGGTTGCATCACCTGCTGGCTGATGGGGAGGTCAAAGAAGCCGGCGTAATACGATTGGTTCTGCGTGTCGATCCCAATGGCGATCTTGTTATCGGGACTAAATCCAACCTCGGTCGTCCCATGCACCAGAACCCAGGCCGGATTGTCCGGCATCCACGTTGCGGTTGGATCGGTTGCGTCCATCATCCAGTTGCCGGCAGCGACACCCCAGTTGGCAGTCATCGCCAGCGACATCCCATCCGGATGCGCGGAGGTAATTGTGGAGTAAGCGGGCTGGGCGTTGTTGGCCCACACTCCGCTGCCGCGAATGAGCCACAACTGGATCTCGGTCGGGGAAACCACATTTTTCGCCGCCACAATGAAATTCTCGCTGTAGTCGTTGTACGTCTCGTTCTGCCGCATCCAATCGCCTACTGCGAGATTTTGCAGCTTCGACCAAGCCGTGTTCGTCACCACCGAGCCGTCCGTGCTGGTGCAGGGAAACTGCTGTGCTTCCGTTTTTCCGCCAGGATAAATGGCGCCGGTGCCCGGGGTGTGGCTGCAGGGTTCCGACGATACCTGCACTTGGATGCAATGATTGCCCACCGCTCCGGCGTTGATCAGATATTGGGGAAGTCCGGTGGGACAGGCGTAACCCTCGCTCGCGGCGATGGAAGTGCCGGGACTGCCTCCCGCTGTGGTCCAGTTGGAGATCTGTCCATATCCGGCTCTATTTATGGCCGTCACCGCCATCTCAAACGGACCATAAAGAGTATTGCTGGGGTTGGCCGACGCGGGATAGGGCTGATCGAGCGTAAGCGAATGATACTTCCCAAGCACATGAATCGGTCCGTGAACGTAACCCCAGCGCCCCGGATACTTCGAGAAGCTGTCAAATACCTGGACCAGATTCCCGGTGGTCGTATCGAAAGCCCCGCACACCTGAATGGCGCGGTCGCCGCCGCCGGTAGCTCTTAAACATGCACGGGCAAATCCTCCGTCAACGAACACCTGGCCGACGACGAAACCCGCCAAATTGAGTCCCGGGCTGTAGGCAGCATAGGCCCGTACGATTTGCGACCCCAAATCCATGGCAGGGTTCGACGATGGATTGGTCAGGTTCGTATAGGTGAAGCAGGTCAGCGCGGGGTAGGCATAGGCTCCAATGTAATTCTGAGCGCCCTGCCAGTTCTTGTAGGGCGGATTGCAACCAGGATTGGATGAATTGTACTGCGCGGAGACCAGCAGCAGTGTGGCCCCATTGTTGTAAGTTACGCTACCCATGAACTGGGAGCCGTCCGTGGGATGAAATCCAGCGAAAGAAATATTTGCCCCGTTCGGAAAACTGGCGCCATTGGATGTCCAAGAGGAGGTGTAGGGCAACCCCGACGGCCCCAACGGACGCATTTCACCGAGCGGATTGCCGAATTGATCCTTCGAGATGAGAAGCCAATAGGCCGTGCCCGCCCACTCGTTCTGAAACATGCAGATGTAACCTTCGAGCGTGTATCCGGAATATGCGTTGCCGGCGGCATCGTTCGAGACCGTGACCGGATTCGCGTTGCAATGGTCGGTGATGCCATCCTCAAGCACCGACCAGGAGGTGGACATGTCCGCCTCAAAGCCGAAACTCACGCCGATGGANNATAGACTGGATGGTGCAGTAATTGTTCACGCAGCCCCACGCTGAAGAACCCTGAATATAGATTTGGCTCCCCACAGGCCAATCCACATCGAAGGCATTCTGATATGTAGTCGACTGACCGGGATTCGTCAAGGACACCGTGTTGCCGCTCACCGTTACCGTGCCTGGTGTGGGTACGACATCGCCATGGAGCGGAGTGAAGCCCCAATCGGCAAATACAGGCGAGGGTGTTGCGGCGGGAAGCTTCACCGTTCCGGTGGCGCCGGNNCCCTGAGCCAGGCACACGCTGACAGTATCGCTGCCGTTGGCGGCCCCAATAGCAGTGGCATCCGCCGATCCATACAAGTAAAGAAGCAGGTCGTCCACGTTGAAGCGCGGATACCAGTTGTTGAACACTCCACTGCCCACCATCTGGAACGCGGGCAATGGCATGAAGATCTTCGCTGCTCCGGTGCACGTTGCGTATGTGGCGCCGCTCGAGTTCAAACTGCTCGCATTCGAGCACGCCGCAGTTCCCGTGATCGCCGTGGCCAGCGGCGAGCCCACTCCGTCAGTGCTGTTCTGGTTCTTGACGTAGGCATCCCCGGCGAAGGTCATACGCTTCACCAAAAATCCTGTGGTTGGATCCACCAACATCTGGTTCCTCTGGCCTGGCGTCCAAACAAACTGCGGATAGGCGCGGTTATCCCACGCATTCGGATCGAAGGGCGGCTGCTCCGGATACAGATTTCCGAGCGCCGGATTGCGCGTTGTAAACGATCCTTGCACAGACTGAAAGGCCAGGACGTCGGTGATGGTGTAGTAGTACGTCGTGACCGCCGCGAGCGCCCGCGAATGCAGTTTTCCATCGCTGGCTTTTTGTGAGGTCCGTAGACCTGCCACGAAACTGACGCTCGAGCCATTGACCGCGGATCCGGCGCGGTTGCATCGCTGTGATCCCGCGAACAAGGTTGAATTGGTATCGTCGACAAGCTCGGTCCGCGCCGCATCGCCGTACACCTGCACCAGGCACTGTGATGGATCGCCCACTGTGAATGAAAGAATCGCTTGCGTGGGCGTGGATTGAACGCGAACCGGCCCGATCGCTGCGAAGGAGGCGGGCGCACATAAAATAACTGCTACCCAACTGGTAACACGAAGCATGGATTCTGGTCCTTTTTTATGCTGGCACAGTTCGGCCGTCTTCACCACGTTGTTAACGCCACGCGGAGCCAGCTATTGGTGGCCACGCAGACGTAATAGTAAGAGGCATTCATCGACCATGTACCTTGGGCGCAAGGGCTGGAAGACGTGGCCGGAACCGGCGCCCATATCCCCACCAGTGTCGGATCGATGGAAAGCGTGGTTCGGTCATTGGCTGTTGTTCCCAGCAGTCCCGTACCGGCTGAAACGTTGGTGGTGCTTTGAAATGCTCTTCGGTCCACTCCTCCGGCGGTGTCCCAGGTCCCGTTCGTAGCCGTCCAAGTGAATAGAGGAACCGAGTCCGATGGAAATGCTGTGATTCCGGTCACGGCCACGCATCCAGAGCTGCAAACAACCGTCAGGTTGTGGCCCACGGTCAAATTTCCGCTGGAGTCAATGTAAATAAATGCCGTGCCGGTGCCACCGCTAATCGTGGCCGAGGTCGAACCGGTGAAGGCTAACGTTACGCTGCCCAGCCGCACGTTGCAGGGTGTTGCGAGTGAGCAGGTGGCGCCGATCAGTAACGTGGTGGAAGAGCTGCTGCTGGCCGCCAAGTCGGTAAGCTGGCTCGCGTTCTGCACTGAGGATCCGCCACCGCCACCACCACCGCCGCTCCCGTTGCCCTCGAGCGTCCAGGAATTCGTGGCCGCGCAGCCATAAAGATTAGCGCCCGCTGTCGCGTTCGTCAAAAAAACATGTCGCCTACCGAGCAAGTGGCCGGCAGTGTCACACCCGACTTCAGCGGTCGAGTGGTCGGCGACCCCGAGAAATCCACGTTCTTGCTTTGGGCTTGCAGGTCGATCTGTGTCTGGCTCCACGCTGGCTGCAAGCAAAACGCCTGCTGCAGACAAAACAAAATCAAAATAGATCGGAACACCATCTCGCCGGATACCTCACTTTGCTGACAGTATATAGCGCTCAACCTAGAAACTTGTTGCAATACGCTGATCCTATTAGGGAATCTGTTTGTGACTGACTTTTTGAATGGCCGTGGTATAGTCTGAAAATCGCATCACTGGAATGTCGTTCCAATTTCTACCAGGCCAGGGCTTCGAAAATGAGCCACGAACTGAGCTATGGATCCGGCGGCTTACGATTGGCTTCTGCCTGATTGCGATTGTGCTGGGAGCGGCCGAGGCTTGGACGTCCCGCTTCGCGATGAATACCGATGGAGTGCAGTACCTCGATAACGCCAGTGCTTATTTCAGCGGCGATTTCCACCGTGCGCTCAACTCGCAATGGAGTCCGCTCTATCCGTGGCTGATCGGCGCTTGGTTCGCCGCCGTCCGTCCCAGCCCGTATCTGGAATTTCCGCTTGTTCATTTGCTGAACTTCCTCATTTATCTGCTCTCGCTGGCGGGATTTCTTTTTTTTCTAAAGTGTGTCCTGGAGCGGATTCCAGAGGAGCAGCGCACGCCGGCCATCCGAGTGAGCGTCGTACTGATCGCGTGTTCCTCGTTTCTCTATTGCTCGCTCGACTTCACGAACCTCGCTTATGTCACCCCCGATCTGTTAGTCAGCTTGTTTGCTTTTCTGGCGGCCGGTTTGTTACTCCGAATCGCGTCGGGTACCACGTCAGCATCCGGATATGTTGCCTTGGGAGCCGTTCTAGGACTCGGATATTTGGCCAAGACTCCGTTCCTGGTTTTCGGTGTGTTGTGCCTGGGAATCGTCGCCGTGCTCGGCAGCAAGCGGCGAGCAGAACACCTGGCCCGGTGGTGCCTCGTGGTTGCCGCATTCGCGGCCATCGCCGTCCCATATATCTGGGTTCTTTCGAACGCGAAGGGCCGCTTGACGGCCGGCGACAGCGGAACTTCGAACATCATCTGGATGGTGAATCGCGTGCCGTTCTATAACTGGCAAGGCGGCCCGTCCGATAACGGCGCCCCGATCCACGCCACCCGGCAAATCTCGAGCAACCCGGCCATCTTTGAATTCGCCACGCCGATCGGCGGCACGTACCCGCCCTGGTACGATCCAATTTACTGGAGCCAAGGCGCCAAAATTGCGTTCCGCCCCGGCGATTTCGCTCGCGCGCTACTGCGGCAGATCCAGTTGTACGGGTATCTCGTCCACCACCGCCAGCTTCCGCTCGTGTTTGCGCTCGCCTCGCTTTTTCTCTTGTCCGGGGACAAAGGCCGCATCCTGGCCGGTATCCTGAAGTTCTGGCCGGTGCTGTTATTGGGAACCATGCCCTTCGCCATGTATGCCGTGGTTCACGCGGAACCTCGTTATTTGGCGGCATTCTTTGTATTGCTGTGGACCGCCTTCATTGCCGGCCTTCTGGCGGGCCTAGACGCCAATTTGGACCGACGCGTGTTACTTTCCATCGTGACCGTCGCCGCCGCGCTTATGCTGGTCGAAGCAGTCACCGTGACGCCTCCATCTGCGCCTGCCCGGCTGCATTATGAGGTGGCGCAGCAAACCCAGGCGCTAGGGTTGAAACGCGGCGACCCGGTAGCCATCATTGCGGGGGATTTCGACTACTTCTGGGCCCGAATCGTGGGCGCCCGTGTCACCATGCAAGTGGATTTCGGCGATCTATCCTGCCCGGATTGCCGCAAACTCCAGCCGCAATGGGAAAAAGCGAAACAGATTCTCGCCGCGAACGGCGCGGTGCTGGTAGTGTCTCCCTGTATCCCAGGTGTCGTCGATCAGCCAGGCTGGCAGCAACTCGGCGCCACCGGAGTGTATGCATACCGGTTGCCCTAATCGCTGCCATCTAACGCGCGGGCGCCACGGATGCACCAGGGAGCCTTGCGGCAGGCAAGTTGCCGGCCGTTCGTAACGGTCCTCTCGTTCTTGAGCTCCAAAGGCATGGATTAGTCCCCAGCCGCAGCGCGACGCTCATTCCGGCGATCGCCGGCAGATAGCTGCTGTAGGCGATGTGAAAGAAGAATGTGCATATCGCATAAACCAGGGTCGCGCTGAACATACAGAATGCCAACGCGCTTAAATCGCTCGCTTCCGCCACACCCGCGCTTCGCCGGAAGATCCGGAAGTTGGACACAAGCGTGAGCACAATAACGCTGACATACAGTAAGAACGCCGGAATGCCGCACTCGCTCGCTACTTGCGTATAGGAATTATGCGTGCCCAACCAGGGCGACTGCGTTCCTTCTTTCACCGCATCGCCGTAGGCTGCGACGGCAAATTCCCCTGGGCCCACTCCAACCAGCGGATGGGTAATGGCATACGTTACGCTCTGCCGGAACAAAGCCATTCGTTGTATTTGGGACGCTATCGCGGATGCGTCTTCCATGTCGTTTACGGTCATCCGCTCCGGCTGCAGCCCGACCAGTGTGAGCCGGTGGAAGACCGAGGAGGGTATAAGCATCAAAGCGACCAACGCGATCGGAACTCCGATCAGAAGCGATCGAATCCGATTCTTCCCGAAAGCTATACTCACACACGCCAGGATGATAACGGCCAGCAAGGCCCCTCGTGAAGCGGTCTTCAACATATAGATCAACGTCACTAAGATGGCTCCCGCGCCGAGAATTTGTTTCCAGGCCTGGCGCTGGTAAAAGAGATACATGAACTGCGTAATCGCAATCAGCAACTGCAGAGCCAGATCATTCGCATTCGTGAAGAACATGCTGTCGGAAATCTCAAATCGTCCGTCCTTGATAGTCCCGTACAAGAAACAGTCCAGCAACAACAAGAAATTAGAGGCAATCAGAAAAAACATCAAGCGGCGGCAGTGCCGGACCGAAACCAGAAGCGCGGCATAATAATACAGTTGGATCCATCCGTGGCGAATGTACGAAATCAGTAGCGCGGCCGATCCGCCGATCC
>PMUN01000123.1:0-9581 GCA_003166875.1 Bryobacterales bacterium
GCGACACCATTATGGATGCCGCGAATCCGGCCTCCGAGCCGTTGCCCGGTTTCCAGGAAGTGAAGGCCATGGTGTTCGCCGGCCTCTATCCGGTTGAATCGCACGAGCACGGCCGTCTGCGCGAGGCGCTGGAAAAGCTGCGGCTGAATGATTCCGCGTTCAGTTTCGAACCAGAGAACTCAGTGGCGCTGGGCTTCGGCTTTCGCTGCGGATTTCTGGGATTGCTGCACCTGGAAATCGTGCAGGAGCGGCTGGAGCGCGAGTTCGAAATCAATCTGATCACAACTGCGCCCGGTGTGCGTTACCGGATCACCAAGTCAGACGGGGACGTGATCGAGGTAGAAAGCCCCACCAAGTTTCCGAACCCGACTGAGATCAAGCAGATTGAGGAGCCGATCATCGACGCTACGGTGATTACGCGCGAGGAGTATGTGGGCGAGATCCTGAAGCTGCTGGAAGAGAAGCGCGGGAAGCAAAAGAAATTCGAACACATCGGCACCGGCCGCGTGATGCTGCTGTATGAGTTGCCGCTGAACGAGATCGTGCTGGATTTCTACGATCGCTTGAAGTCCGCATCGCGCGGCTACGCATCACTCGACTATCATTTCTCCGGATATCGCGTTTCGCCGATGGTGAAGCTGGACGTGCTGGTGGCGGGCGAGCCGGTGGATGCGCTGACCATCATCGTGCACAAGGATTTCGCCTACGAGCGGGGCAAGATGCTGATTGAGCGGCTACGCAAGTTGATTCCGCGGCAAATGTTCGAAGTGGCGCTCCAGGCAGCCATTGGGAACAAAGTGGTGTCGCGAGAGACAATTCCGGCGATGCGCAAGAACGTGCTGGCGAAGTGCTACGGCGGCGACATCACCCGCAAGCGCAAGCTGCTNNAAGCAGAAGGAAGGCAAGAAGCGCATGAAGCGGGTGGGCCGGGTGGAGATTCCGCAAGAGGCGTTCCTGGCGGTGTTGAAGGTCAGCGGCGAGAGTGAGTAGAGGGGCTGGGGGCTGGAAAGTTGCTGGCTGGCCCCTTACGGCCGATATCCTCGAACGAGTCACCGGTGCGGAGTCCCTAGTCCCTAGTCCCCAGCCCCGGCAGCAGCTAGTTCTGCAGCAGCATCGCCATGCTGACGCAGTTTTTGAGGCCGTGATTCGACAGGATTTCGAAGGCGCGCGCGGGAAATGCCACGCTATGCTCAAAGGTCTTGGCGTAGGATTGAACAAGCTTGATCACATGCGCCGCGCCGAATTCGCCTTTATGAAAACCGGACATTCCGATCAGAACTGTTTTAATAGTGGCGTAATACACAGCCATTAACATATATTGCTTGCTGACGGAATTAACGATGTGTAAAACGCCGAGGTTCTGCGTGCTTTCTTGCGGGCCAAAAGGAAACAGCGAACCGTGGGTGTAGTTGACCAGGTAATGCTCCAGCATGTATTCGTGTTGGCTCATGAACGGCGCGTAATATTGCGAATAGGCTTTGGCGTAACGCAGCCCGAGATCCTCCATGGTGGATTCGGCGGTCCATTCCAGGCCGTCCATGAATTCTTTGTAACACTCGAGAAATCGCGGGCTGGTGTAGTCCGAGCCAATACGGCCCACGATCAGCTCCACGCTGGTTTCCAATTGCGCCGCCGGCTGGGCGCGGAGTTGGCCAAGCGATTCGTCGAAGAGACCGCGGGTAATGGCGTCCCGATATCCTTCTAGAACCTGCGGGGTCTCGTCATGCCGGCCTGCGCCCGCTATTTCATTCAACCGGTCGCAGAGCGATCCTAGAATAACCAGGCGTTGCCACAACGCGTAGCGCCGGGTTTGCAAAATCGAAATGACCAGACTCCGGACTTCGCGATAGTGCTGGTATGGCTTATCCGTATACTTCGTGCTCGATGTGCTGAGTACAGCGAGATTTCCAAGACGCGAGCCATCCTGCTGCTGGTGCGGCTCCGAATCGAACTCGATGGGGCTGGGATCCAGCAGGACGAGGCGTGTTGCCTCCGGGCACGACAGATGCAGCGAGCAGTGCAGGACATCGTCCACCAAGTTCATGACGCGCGGATAGAACGCGCACATTTTGGACAAGTACTGTTCGCCGAGCTTTTTCTGGATTGAGCAGAGCCCTTCGCACAGAAATGGACAACCGGCGCCGGAGAGCGTGATCCGGGCATAGTTGTCGTCACGGTTGTTCGCGGCGTTGATGGTTACCAGCTGACGGAGCGAATTGCCCAGTTCGGGATCGTCGCAGCGCTGATAGGTTTCGTAGGTAGATCGATCGACATTGACGGCCCAACCGATACAGCAGGTGTCTTCGCAGTCGGCGCCGATGCAGCGAAAAGCGCGATACGACCGCGGTTGGAGCCGGGTGGCCGGCGGAAGCACTGATTGAGGATAGCACCAATTCGAACGCGTTTTGATTTAGGCGACGAAGCCGGCCGAAGCGCCGACCCATTCCAGATCACGGTTGTGATCCACTCCGATCATTTTTCCGCGGCCCATGCGGACGATCATCATCACGGCCTCCGGCTGGTCCAGCCAGATATACATGATGCGGACTTCGGCTTTGGTGCCGCCGTGCGCCGTGGCGATGACCGGAGCGAAGTCGACCTTTTCCTGGAGGATGAATAGCATTGGATCTACGGCGGCGAGTTGTTCAGGCGTGGGCCCGATCACCACGCCCAATCCGGCGAACGAATAGAGCGGCTTTAGAACGTAGTTTTCCAGATCGCTCGGAATCTCTGGCAGCTCGTTCAGAAACCACGTCTTTGGAACGCTCGGATGACGCAGGTAAGGAAGCGAGAACTTGCTGATGCGGAAATACCAGTTCGGATGCCCGGCCCATTGCACATCCAGCTCATCTCGAAAATCGAAGGCCGGCTGGATGTGCTTGCGCTGCAGCTCATCCACAATCACGCGGTTGTAAATGCGGCGGATGGGGACATCGCCGTGAAACAGGCGGTTGCCACGCTTGCGGATATCCGTCAACGACACTGGTTTGACGCCGCAGTATTTTTCGGTCAGGAGGAAGTCGGGCAGAGTCTTCTGATGATAAGGATCGATTTCCATCAGGATCACGTTCTCGGGATCGCAATCGCCGACGATGGCCTTGCGAAGCAGCGGCCAATAGTCACTGCTGGTCAGAAAGTGACGAAGGCTCGCGTCCAACGCGTATACGTCCCGGTACGTTTCCGCGACGATTGGTTGATAGGCATAGAGCGATGGGAATCCTTGAATCTCGACCAACTTCGGCTCGAGATTTTGGTCGATTCCAAAATCCACCTGGATGAACAATGGATGCGATGTCTCGTTCGGAACATTGTATTCGGCGGGGATGGATGCGGTGGACGCCGTCATATATTCCGGGCTCGACATAAGCTGACCGACCAGTTCTTTGCCGTAGCGGACCATCTTGTCTATGAGCGCCGCGGGAAAAAAGCAAGGGGTTTCGCAATTGCGGAAGGAGATTGGCGTACCGCAACGCGCGGTTAGTTCGGACAGGAATCTGGCGTATTTTTCCGGGGTGAAGCTTCGATTGAAGTGGTTTCTTTGTTCGGGGACCATTTTGCAAGTCAGCCTTGCGTTCACACGAGTGTNNATGAGTGCGTGCGCCACGTCAAATCAGAAACTTGCCGGCGGACATAATTTGGCGATCGTCGGCCCAGATGTCGAAGTCACGGCCGACGACGTCGATGTGCGTGCCGGACCACCAATCGGCGCCGGTATGCGCGCCGTAGGGATTGCCGAAAGCCATGTGAACTCCAGGGAGTTTCTCATCCTGCAGAATGTTTCCGATCACGCCGCGCAGGCCGATGTTGGTCCCGATGGCGAACTCGCCGACGCGATCGCTGTTCTCGTCGGTATGCGTGTATCGCCAGAATTCCTGTTCCAGCTCGCGGTTCTGGGAATGCGCCTCCAACACACGGCTCCCTTGCACTCGAATTGTGAGGGGTGTCTCTCGCAGGTCGCCGTATTTCGCGCACAGATAATCTCCCACCACACCGTCAATCACGAACGTGCCGTTCACGTCACCCGGCGTGGTGAACACTTCCCCGCCCGGCAGATTTCCCCATTTGTTCACGCTGATAATGCCGCTGGTCTTGATCCACTTGTAGTTTTTGTTGAGGCCCGCCGTGACGTCGGTGCCGGCGGCGGTTCTGGCGCGCACCATTTGCGCCGCGGTCGCAATCTCCCACACCTTCCGGCTTAACTCGTCGACTTTTTCGTAATCGGCGCGCATGCCTTCCAGCATGATGCGCTTCTCGATATTCACCATGTGGGCGTGCCGCATTTTGCGGCGGTTCACCACATCCGTCATCTGCATGCGCGTGCGTAGTTCGTTAGCTTGAGCCTGGACCGCGTAGATGCTGACATCGCTCGATTCCATGTCGTCCAGAATTTCGGGCGGCATATCCGCCATGGGACGCGTGGTGATCTCTTCCAGAACGAAGGCGCGGTACGGAGCACCTAGCTGCTCGATCTCACGCACCAAACTCGCCGCGATCTCACGGCAGGCATCGTCCGTAATCACGGTCACTTTTTCAGCAGGCTGGATGCGGAGACAAACCGTCACCGCGTTGCGCGCGCCCGGCGTCAACTCCGGGTCGAACGGCAGCGCGCCTAATTTTCCATTCGTGCTCATGTGGCTATATTGGCGTCGGCCTTGTCCTTTTCCACAACGCCGGTTTCAGTTTCTGAGATCATGAAATCAACCACCTTGGTGAGATCGCCTGTTTCTTTGAACACGCGGAGTTGACGATCCGCACCGGAACCCATTTCCAGGATCTTGTGGATGTAGTTGATCTCTCTCCGCGATCGCAGTTCATCCACTACGTCATCCACGAAATGGAGGTATTCGTAAATCAGGTCGCGCACCGGAACTTCGATTCTTTTTCCGAAGTCGATCAGTTTTCCATCCAGCCCGTAACGGACGGCGCGCCATTTGTTCTCCATAATCAGCGCGCGGCGGTACAACCGGAAACCCTGGTTGGCCGCGTGGAGCTTATATAACTTCGCGACGGTGGCCTGGATGAGGGCGGCGATTGCGAGCGTTTCTTCCACACGCATGGGAATGTCGCAGATCCGGAATTCGAGCGTCTGGAAATGCGGATGCGGCCGGATGTCCCACCAGATCTTCTTGGCGTTGTCGATGCAGTTGGTTTGCACCAGCAGATTCACGAAGCTCTCATATTCGCCCCAGCTCGGGAAATAATCCGGAATGTTAGTGCGCGGAAATTTGTCGAACACTTTGCAGCGATAGGATTTGAGGCCAGTGTCCATGCCCAGCCAGAAGGGCGAATTAGTGGAGAGCGCCAGGATATGCGGCAGGAAGTAACGCGCGGCGTTCATCAGATGGATGGCGGTCTCGCGATCTTCGATGCCCACATGCACGTGCAATCCGAAAATCAAGTTGGCGCGAGCGACGATCTTCATGTCTTCCACGATGTCGAGATAGCGCTGGTCGGGATAAATCTCCTGCTTGCGCCAATCGCCGAACGGATGCGTACCGCCGGCGGCCAAGCGCAGTCCGCCCGCCTTGGCGAGCCGTATCATGTCGCGCCGCAAACCGATCAACTCGACGCGCGCTTGCTCGATGTCGTTACAGACGCCGGTGCCGACCTCGATCACGGACTGATGCATCTCCGGCTTTATGGATTCCTTCAGGATCGCCTTGCCCTTGGCGATGATCTCCATGTCGATATGCGACCGCAGATCGCGGGTTTCGGGATCAATGGTCTGATATTCTTCTTCGATACCGATTGTGAAGCTGGGTTTCATGGCATCACCTCGCGTGGAAACCCGATTCCGAGCCGCGACCGGAAGGGAGCGTCAGAGCCGTGGTGGACACTGGAATCGTGGTAGCGCTCCCTTCCGGTCGCGGCTCGGAAAGGGTCGCCGAATCGGAAGCGGCGATTGAATCGGTAATGAGGATTCGCGCTCATCCTGATGCTCCGGCGCCTCTGGGCTCTGGAAGCAAGAAGCTCGCCCAGCGCAGCTCCTCCATGACGCACGGCCCGGCGTGGGCTTGCTCGATGGCCAAGTCGGCTACTGCGTTCACGATCCACTCGAAATTTTCCGGCCCCACGGAATGGTAGTCGGCATCCGGCGCGGGATTCAGAAAATCGATGGCGTAAGGCACGTCGGCCTGGACGGCGAACTCCACGGTGTTCAGATCGTAGCCGAGGGCCTGGCACAACGTCATGGCATCGCGCACCACGCGGGCGTGCAAGACCGGCGCCACATGACGCGGCTGCCGGATGTAACGATCCTGGTGAGGCCTCCGTGGATCGTACTGCATGACGTGCACCTTCTTCTGGCCCACCACGTAGCATCGAAAATAAAGATCGAAATCAATGCCCTGCTGCAGCGTCATGCAAAGATCACCGGTATCGTCGTAGGCGGCGAAAAACTCCTCCGGGGAATTGACTTTGTAGACACTCTTCCAACCGCCGCCGCTGAAGGGTTTGAGAAACGCCGGAAATCCGATGTAGTCGAAAATCTCTTCCCAGTTGAGCGGGTAGACCAGGTTGCGCATGGATTGATCAGTGGTCCCAATAGGATGCTGTTTGTGCGGCAGCAGCACGGTCCGGGGCACGGCCACGCCCAGCTTGGATGCGAGCGCGTAGTTGAAGAACTTGTCGTCGGCGCCCCACCAAAACGGATTGTTGATAACGCGCGTCCCGCCCAACGCGGCGTTCTTCAAATACGCGCGGTAAAACGGAATGTCGTGCGAAATGCGATCCACGATAACGGCATAGCCGCTGGGCTCGGCCATCCGGATGCCGCCGATGTGGACGTGCTCAGCGCGCACATCGGGGATGTGGCGGGAGTTGATCCGATCCACCAGGGCGCCCGGGAACGTGTTTTCCATCCCATAAACGATCCCGATGTTTTTCATGGCATATATAAGACTATCAGGGTCAGGGGCGCAGCACCGATTCCCCTTACTGCACCGACTCCCTTACGGTCGCGGTTCGGTAACACCCATCTCGCGCGCGCGAGCGATCAACAGGGTCAGGTCGTCGGACTGAGCTCCTGCGCTGAACTGCTGCACACTGTTCAGAATGGAGGAAACGATTTCGCTCGACGGAAGGTGACGTGTGGCGCGCAGTTCTTCGATCAGCCGCTCTTCACCAAATTCCTCGTCCTCGCTCCGTTCAGCTTCTGTTACGCCGTCGCTAAAGATCACCAAAACATCTCCATCGGCGAGCTGCACTTCGCGAACCGTGCATTCCCAGCGTTCAAACAGGCCAATCACGGTCGCGGTGGCTTTCAACCGTTCCACACTTCCATCGCGATGCATCAAAATCGGAGGGTTGTGCCCGCAATTGACATACTTCAGCCGGCGCGTGGAGTCGTCGTACAGAGCGTAAAACAGAGTGGCGTAGTGTTCGGGGGAAGTGGACTTCCAGATCATGCGGTTCACCACCTGAAGCAATCGCGCGGGATCTTCGGGTGCGATACTGCTTTGGCTGCGCAGGTGGGCCTGCAGATTAGCCACCAGCAGCGCAGCGTGGACGCCTTTCCCTGAGACGTCCGCCAGAACTAACCCAACATGTTGGGAGCCCAGATCAAGAAAATCGTAATAATCCCCGCCTACCGATCGTGCCTGAATGCACTGCGCGGCGCAATCCAGCGTTTTCAAACGCACGGGCGCTTGCGGAAGGAGCCTGGTTTGCACCTCCTTGGCGATCTCCATTTCGAACGCTGCGCGGCGCTCGGCCTCCATGCGTTCGGCGATCTCTTCGGCGAGTCTTATGTTTTCGAGCGCTGTTGCAGCCTGACCGGCGACGGAGGCAAGCAGACGCTTGTCCTCTCTCGAATACGGCTCATCCGACAGCCGCCGCCCCAAGACCAAAAGGCCCACCAGCCCGGCTCTACGCCCTAACATCGGCACCAGGCAGTCGGGATGAAGCACCGCCAGTGCGGATGCCGTAGCGGCGCCGTCCTGGTCCGGAGACGGGAAGTCCCACGGCTGACCGTGCTCGGCCAGTTCGGCAAGTAGTGGCGTTTCTGTCGAGATTTCAGAAAGCTCTTGCGGCACGCTGCCGGAGGCGGCAATCAACTGATGGCCGCTTGCCTCAAAATAGATCACCAGAAAACTCGGCCTCAACGCCTGAACCAGATGCTGTTGCAGTAATTCCGCAATCTCCGCGCGTCCCGTTGTTCGACGGATATTCTCAGCCAGATCTTCCAGAATCACGCGGGCATCATAGGCGCTGCGAAAAAAGGCGCGATCAATCCGGCCGCTTACATGTTTGTGGACCTGCGATCCGCCCCACAGCAGCGCCGATCCGAAGACGACGCCCAACGCAATGCCCGAGGACTGAGCAGCTTCGATCAAACGCTCGAAATGCAAGGCGAAAAAGGAGGCGAACAGGAACGTCAACCCGATGCTTAGGAGAGCGAGCAGAACCGTGAATCCGCGCTGGACCAAAAGATAACGGGCGCTACGCTTCAGCAATACCGGGATCTCCAGCACACGGTGTTTCACTACGGCGTAGGCAAGAGACAGCGGGAAGATGGCCAGTACCAGCACGGTGAGCGTATTCAACCAAGAACGAGGTCCAAAACCTCCAAAATCCTCGGCGGCCCTCTCTATCACCGGTGGTCCAACGCCGACCACCGCGCCCCACAGAATGACGCGGAGCTTGCGGCGCGATTCCGGATCGCGCGTGCTGTAGAAATTCACGGCCAAAGAGGTCAGACCTAGTGTGATGAATCCGTAAACGTGAATGAGTACGATCTTCTGGCTAATGCCGGGTCCCAGCAAGTTCGATATCACCAGCGGCATTTGCATGTTGCCGGTTCGTAATCCGGGCAGTCCGAAGAAAAACCCGAGCACGAGAGCCACCCATTTCAGCCAAGGCATAAGACGATCCAGAGGCGACTGGGTGGGAAATACGGCAAAGAAAAAGTAAAAGAGCGGTCCGAGCATTCCCTGGAAAAGCGCCTTGAAGGCCAGTGCGAACGGCCCTAGCATGGGCGCCATAGCGACGATCTCCTCAGCCTGGCCGGGGGCCTGCAAAAAGCTCGCAAAGAGCAGGGCCAAGAGCCACGCTTTAGGATCCGTCAGCCGTAGAAACAAAACCGCCAACCCAACCACCACAAAAGGAACTGGGTATAAGTCGCGGACCTCTTCGAAGACATATTCTGTCAGGCGTCCTGAAAGTCGTGGGCGGAAGACCCCGATCACGACCAATGGTGCGGACTGACCCGGCCGCCGGATGGTGAGTTGAACGGCATCGCCAGGCTTGTGCTGCCTCCAGACCATGGTCTGGAAATTGGCGCTCCGGATAGCGTGCCCATTGATCGCGATGACTCGATCGCCCGGCAGCACTCCAGCCCTCTCGGCCGGACTATCGGGCGCAACGCTCCTCACTAGCATCGCGTGTCCGGACGCCAGATATGGGTCGTCGAAACCGAGTTCCACGGACGGCACCTGGCGGACCGCGGCCATCCAAAGAACCGCGTAGAGCAGGGTGGAAGCAGCGAAGATCAGCGCCAACGCAAGGAGGAAGGGATGCGATCGTTGGCTTGTTGTGGATGGATTGCGCATCGTCGCTACCAGTATCCTAGCAACCGGTTCGCA
>PMUN01000123.1:9598-15431 GCA_003166875.1 Bryobacterales bacterium
AATGCAGACTGAGCAGTTTTGGGAAAACTAAGTGGCATTGGGCGAAAGCGCCTGCGCCACCTTGTAGACAATCTACATCCCTACTGTATTCGATTACCTACCCGTTAATTAGCGAGTCATTCTTTGCCGTGAGTCCGATCCTTGCTCCAAGGGCCAGGACGCGAAATATGTGAAGTAGCGGTTCGCGAAGACCGCCAGTCACGCGACGTGCCGAAAATCGTCGAGCACCGGTATCCCTAGTCCTTCTTTTCGTTTCCCCGCTGCACGAGCGATTACCGCGGCGCGGATTCCCAAGAAAAACTGCTCTCGCGATTGTATACTGCGGGCAGTATTTTGTGGGGCAGGATGGCATCCTGCAGGCGGGTTGTTAACCCGCGCGGTTTGCGCCGATTGCCAATCGGCGCGCAGGTTGCCAACCTGCCCCACATGTTTTGCCGCCAGGCATGCTATCCATCATAAAGAAAAAGGCCGGTAGGGTTTCCCCTACCGGCCGATAATAAAACGTTAGCGGCTAGCTTAGAAACGGATGGTTCCCGAGAACTGCAGACTGCGCATGTAGCCGCCGGCGGCGATGCTAGTGATCTGTCCAACGTTCGTGGCGTCCACGTTGGCGTTCGGCATGCCCAGGTTGGTATGGTTAAACACGTTGCGGGAATCAGTGCGCAACGTGAACGACCAGCGCTCGGTGAACTTGAACGTCTTGAACGCCGAGAGATCCTGCTGGATGAAATGCGGACCATAGAGCGAAGCGATGGGGTAGTTCCCGAACGTGCCGCTGGAAGGCCACAGGAATGGACCTGTGGAGCAGTTCTGATTCGGGCACCCAGTGAAGAATTGGGTGCGATTCCCGGCCGCGCCAGCGTAGGGGTCTCCGGTTCCAAGAACGGGCCGGTTGGTAGGCCCTTCGTTGGGCTTTGTGTTTGTGGGGCCGTAGGTGCCGATGTACGGGCTGAAGGGGAAACCGCTGTAATAGGTTGTGATACCGCTCAGTTCCCAACCACCCACAACGGCGTCCGCCACGCGATTCATGTTCGAGCCCCATTTGCGGCCCTTACCAAAGGGGACGTCGTAGGTTTGCGCAAGCGTCACTTGCCGATTGGGGAAGAAACCGCTATTGCCACTTCCCTGAGACCGGTCATAGAGGAAGTAGTAGTTGCTGTCGTATGCGTTATTTCCGGGACTATCAGCCCAAGACCGCTGGTAGGTGTAGGTTCCCTGGATTGTCCAACCATCCCAAGCTCGCACGTTTACGAGTCCCTGGAACGAGTTGTAATGCGCATTGGAGCAGTCGCAGTAATAGGAAAGATCATTGGTCCATCCGAACTTGCTGTAATAAGGACGGTCCACGGTGTTGGCATTGGCAAGAACGCCGGGTTGGTAAATCGGTTCGTTGGGATTCACCGTCTGCCCAGAAGTTCCGATGAAGGCGTGCCGGTCCTGGTTTCCGACATAAGCGCCTTGGACGGCGATCTTATTCGTCAACTGGTGCTGGACAGCTATGTTGTACTGGTAAACAGTCGGCAAAGTTTCCACTGCCGGCCGGAATTTGGGGTTTACGTTCGCCGGGAGCGGGAAAGTGCCGTTAGAACTAACCTGCACCGGGGGTAGCGTGGACGGTCCTTGCGACAAAGAGAACACGTCGCCAAATCCATTCGCCGGATTTAGAACCTGGTTCGACAAGACCGGCGGGTTTTGGGTCACGTTGTGCCCGAAGGTTGAACCGAATACACCCAAATCATAGGACCAACCGTAGCCGCCGCGGATGACGGTCTTGGGGGTGAGCTGGTATGCAAGGCCCAATCTGGGCGCGAAATTATGCCACATCATGTTTTGGATTCCGTGTGACGAGACGCCGCCAACACCGAACACATACATCAATCCGTTTTGCAGGTCCAAGGTGGCGCCGTTACCCGGTCCGTTTACACTCTCTGGGAATACCATTTCCCAGCGGAGACCCATCGTGATGGTCCACTTGGGGGTAGGACGCCATTCGTCTTGTCCATACCAGAAAAAGCGCTTTTGCCGCTCCTGAGCGTTCGTGCTGGTGCTTACGTAACGTTGGAAGCTGGTCACATCGCCCAACAGAAACGACGCGAGGCCGATGCCGTATTCGGGGCTACCGTTGGCCGCCACGTACTCGGTGGGCCCGCCACCAAAGGTCAACTCACCGGCACGATGGCTGTCGCTGGGTACGCGAAGGTTCTCAGCGTAGCGGAGGTCCGCTCCAAACTTGAAACTGTGCTTGCCCACTGTCTTGGTGATGTTGTCAACGAACTGATACTGCGTCTCGGTTTGTGTGAGAGGGCAGTTGCACTGGTTTGCACCTAATGCATAACCGAGCGAGAACCCATCATCGGGGGAATTCACGTTAAAGTACGGCATGCCGGACGTGTAGGTTTTGTCCAGATTCAGACCGGGGATTCCGGCCTGGGTCGCGGGATTGGTGCCATATCCCTGCGGCACGTCAAACACGTGATACCGCATATAGCCGAAACGGAATTCGTTGATCGTAGTGGGACTGATGGTGTAGGTCCATCCAATGGCCAAACTATCGTCCTGGGATACTGAACTGCCGGCGTAGTTGACGAATGCCGGACCACCAGCCTCCACGCCATACAATCCCGGCGCTGCCTCAGTGAATGACGCGTAGCTATACCGGCCGAAGATGGTGTTCTTCTGATTCAGGTAGTAGTCTTCGCGTGTATCCCACTTGTTATACGTGATGGCCGTACCGCCGTTTCCCGCGTAATTGTTGACAAAAGGCGCGCCGCTAATCTGCTGATAGTTCGGGTTTGGCCAGTATGCCATTATCGCCTGAGCTTGCGGGCTGATCATGCTGGCGGGAATTGTGTTATTCGGAAACGGCGATCTGCCGATGCCAGTGGACTGATTACCGGTGGTTGGATTGAAGATTTGGTATTGGCTGTTGAATGCTAACCATTGGCTGAAATTTCCTTGACGGCTGAGCGCATCCGGTACGCTGCTTACGACGGAACCGCCCTGGAACTGCCGGTTCAACTCAGCGTCGCCGAAGAAGAACAGCTTATTCTTAATGATCGGTCCACCGATGGAGCCGCCGAACTGATTCTGCCGATAAAGGGCAGAAGGCAATCCGGTGAAGGGGTTAGCCGCGACGGTCTTGAAACCGGGCGTGTTGATCTGATTGTATTCGAAAACGCTTCCATGGAACTCGTTGGTGCCGGACTTGGTGGAATAGGAAGCGATGCCGCCGCCTACGAAGTTAAACTCAGCGTCATAGTTCTGCAGTGACTGCTTCACCTCGGCCAAGGAGTCGATGTTGGGATTGATGACGATAATTCCAAGGATTGGATCCTGGTTGGTGGTTCCATCTAGCTCGTAACCCATCTGGGAAAAGAGCTGGCCATCCACGACCATCTGAATGCTGTTCTGGGGGTTCTCGTCGGATGCGTGCTGCCAGCCGAGTTTCGCAGTGCCAGGCTGCAACAATTCCATGGATTGCACGTTGCGCCCGATGTTGGGGAGCTCGCCGATTTCCTTGGAAGTAAACGTCTGCGAGATGTCGGCTCGATCCGATTGCAGCAGCGGCGCGACCGCGAGCACTTCCACTTCGGTGGTCACCTCGCCTACCTTCAGAGCCGCGTCGTAGCGTGCCGCCGCGTCGACTTGGACCAGGATCTCGTTCGAGACCACGCGCTGGAAACCAGCCGCTTGAATCTCCACCTTGTAGGGATCGGGAACCAGCTGCCCTTTGTTGTAATTGCCGTTAGCATCGGTAGTAACCTCAAACTTGGTACCTTTGCTGGCATCCGTAATGGTGACTTTGGCATTCGCAACTGCTGCGCCACTGGCATCCGTAACGGTGCCGAAAATCGAACCGAAAACTTGCTGTGCAAATGTCGGTGTGGTGAACGCCACTAAGGCTAGAACGACGGCAAGGCAGACGCTTAGACGCGTCTTGCTTGAATTACGCATATCTTCTGTTCTCCTTGGAACATCCATGTGAGACTTGGTACAAACCCCAGGGCCAAACGTTGGCCAAAGCAAATCGGAACTCCTGCTAGTTTGGCCTCTCTAGTATGTTTATACAAGTTATTCCTGGGTTTGATACTGTTACATGTAACAGTATCAACACTTGCAAAAGCTTGCGGACTTTGTTACGCTCGGATAAATGTCGGTTACCGGGGTCGTGGTCGCCGAACGCGAGGAAAAGCTTCGGCAAGTTGAGCGCGTGGTTGGGAGCGATTTGCTGCACGGGTCGGAGTCCCTGTGCAAGCTCTTACGCTACCTGGCGGAGCACTGCATCGACCATCCGGGGGCTGCGGTCAAGGAATACCAGATCGCTACAGAGCTGTTCAAACGCCCCCAGGATTTCGATCCGCGGCTGGACGCCACGGTCCGGGTCCAGACTGGCCGGCTACGCTCCAAGCTGGCTGAATACTACGCAGGCGTGGGGAAAAAAGACCCCTGGATCGTTGAGATTCCCAAAGGGGCCTACTCGCTGGCATTTTACCCGCGCAACCTGGCGCCGGCGACGGATCTGCCTGTGCCCGCCCAGGTTCTAGAGAAAGCTCCTCCCGTCGAGCCGGTCCGAACGCGGCGACACGATGCGTGGCTGACCAGTGTAATCGTCCTCTCGGCCATTTCCATCCTGCTGGTAGCAGCCCTCGTGACGCTGTTGTTGAACCGCTCGAATCCCCAGCGGACGGTGAAAACGGACACGACGGACCCTCCCGCGGCTCTGGCGTTTCTGTGGAACGATTTCGTGGCCACTCCCGAGGAACCCTGGGTAATTTTCAGCAACGCGGAATTCGCGGGGCGGCCCGAAACGGGCATGCACTATTACAACCCTGCCACCGATAGAGGCCAGCCGATTCTCGATCACTACACCGGCGTAGGCGAAGTGCTGGGCATCCACGAGCTAGACCGCGTGTTCGCGTCGCTGCACCACGGCCTTCGGGTGAAGCGAGGCCGCCTTCTGTCGCTCGATGACGCCAAGAATAACGACCTGATTTTTGTTGGGTCACCTTCAGAAAACCTATCGCTCCGTGAGATTCCCACTACACAGGATTTTGTGTTCCGCAGTGTAGACAAAGGGCCTCGGAAGGGCGATCTTTCGGTTGTCAATGTGCATCCTCGCAAGGGCGAGGAGAGTTCCTACATCTCCACCCAGCGGCTTCCGCTCACCGAGGATTACGCCGTGATTGGGCTGATGCCGGGCTTGAATCCATCCCGCTGGGTGATGTTGCTGGCCGGCCTTACCACCATCGGAACGCAAGCCGCGGTGGAGTATGTCAGCCGGCTTAACACGGCCGAGGATCTGGTGAGGCGGATCGGTGGACCGGCGTCCGGCAAAATTTCTCCGTTCGAGTGCGTGGTGCGCGTCAAGGTAACCCAGGGTGTGCCGGTGCAGGCGGAAGTGGTGGCTTTGCACTTGCGGCACTAACGTCTCCACGCGACAACAAAGCGTCCGCGGGAGACACAGGCTTTTATTTCACGGATGGGGATCCTTCGGCGCCGCGCACTTTGCGCGCACGTTTCTTCTCTTTGCGCGGCAGCCTGGACTTGTTCTTCTTGGCGAGTTTTGGGATCTTTTTCGAGACTTGGCCGGTTTTTGCGGCGACAATCGCTTCAGCCGCCGGTTCTGGTGATCCTTTCTCTTCGGCCTTCGGCGCCGGCTCTTTTGGTTTTTGCTCCTTGGGCTTCTGCTCCTTAGCTTTCGGCTCTTTGGGCTTGGGCTCTTTCGCCGTCTGGTCTTTCGGTTTCTGCTGTTTTGGTTTCTGCTCTTTTTCGTTTGCCATTCTCCCAGTATGCACCAGTGGGCTGTCGTTCCTGAATCTTTACTACTGCCGTG
>PMUN01000121.1 GCA_003166875.1 Bryobacterales bacterium
GTGGGCCAGCAGGCCCATGGGAACTCCCTCACGGTCGCGGTTCGGTAACACTCTCTAAACATGAGGCATCTTTCCGAACCGCGAGCGTCAGCGACCGGTTGTTGGATTTTTTTCACGGACCCTAACGAGGCGGTGAATTTTTACTGCGGCACTCGTGCAGCGAATCCCAATACGTTCCCCCCAGGTTCCTGCACCCAAATCTCGCGCATGCCGTAGAAAGTGGTGCGCTCCGGAACCAGCACTTTCGCGCCTTTTACGCGTTCCAAGGCGTCGCTGAAGTTGTCCACTTCGATATACAAGTGGGAACCGGACGCGAGTATCTCATCTGTTGCTGCGCCCGCGTCTTTCCGAACACTGGCGCGGGATTGTAGCATCACTTCGGTTCCTTCCTTTTGCAGGATCACGAAGCCCAGTTTGTCGCCCTCCGGAACTTCCACTGTTTTCTCGAAGCCGAGTTTGTTTACCCAGAAGTTCAGCGACGGCTCGACTTCATCGACAATCAGAATTGGTGTAATCTTCATACCGCTATCGTACGCGGCGCGGGATTACCGGCGATTGGAAAAAACGGTCACCGCGGCAGCGCGGCGAATTCGCCCGGAGTGTAGCCGCTGAATTCGCGGAACTCGTTGATGAAGTGTGCCTGGTCGTAGTAGCCGCAGTCGAGTGCGACCTTGGTCCAATCGCCACGCACGCTGCTGCGCAGCCTCGGAAGGCTGTGCCGGAAACGGATCACGCGGCAGAAATGCTTGGGAGTAAGCCCCATCTGTTCCAAGAAAAGCCGCCGCAAATGCCGCGCACTCATAGCGGCGTCGAACGCCAGGTCATCCACGCGAATCTGACCGCTACGGCGAACGATGTAAGCCGACATTTTCTGGACGATACCGGGTTCGGATGCATCCACTAACTGCGCTTCGAGCAATGCGATGCATTGCTCCTCGGATTTCGCCTCCCCGATCCGCGCAGCCAATTGGCGGCCCTTGGCTCCCCAAACGTCGTCCAACGGCAGCAGGCGGTCCGTGGTCTCACTTCCGGGTGCTCGAACAAATCCCGGCGCCATCCCCGGACGGAATCGCACGCCCATTTGAATCTGACCGGCCTCCAGCGTGAACCGCTGCACGCGCGTCATGGTGCCCACTACTTGCGGGCCAGTACTGGGCGAATACACAATATCGACGCATCCATCCGGCAACACCGGATAATCGGGAATCGTTTCGCCGGGCGCGATAGACCAAAAACACTCCACGTACGGCCGAAGCCGCTCCGGCGCAGCGTGCTCACGATATCGCGCACTCATACCTTGATAATAACCCCCAAACCGTGGCGCAGTCGAAACCACTTGAACCCCGGAGTGGGGCGGACCCCTGGTCCGCGGCCGCCGCCCACGTCGGCCTGCTGCTGGCTTTGTCAATGCTTGAGGTAGCGGGTCCGGGGGGCCCCGCGCGGACCAGGGGGTTACAGGTTTGCGCAAAACCTCCATCCCACGAGTGTGCGTGCGCTACAGATTCGGATGCAGGGTGTGCCACTTGGTCGCCTTTTCGAATGTCATCGCCACCCGCATCGGTCCGCCCTCTTCATACAACTTGCCCGTGAATACCAGCCCATGTGGCAGGCCATTGGTGAATCCGCATGGTGTCACGATCTGCGGATGCCCGGTTAGATTCGTCACCAGTAGCAGCCCACCAAACGGAGGCGAGACCAGCACGTCCCAATCCGCCATGAACTGATCCATACGGTGCATCAGAAGAGTTCGGGCACGCTGTGCGCGAATATACTCCACCGCTGGAATCAGTCGCGCCGTTCGAAATGTGTTAGGCCAATCACCGGGCGCTTGGCCCTTCAATTGGTTTACGCCGCCGCTGCGCGTCAGATCGTCGAAGGCGGTAGCAGCTTCAGCCTCCAGGATGATCCGCAAAGGTTGCGCCTGAAAATCCGGGAGCTTCACCGGCTCGAGTTTTGCGCCCGCGGTCCGCAGATCGGCCAGCGCCTGATCGTAGAGAGGCTTCGAGTCCTTCGACGCCCGTTCGAAATCAGCCTCCAGATAGCCGATGCGAAGTCCGGTGAGTCCGAGCTGCGGCTGCCAATCGAAAGGAGCATCTACCACCGCCAGGTCTTTCCCATCTGGTCCATGAATGGTCTCCAAGACCAGCGGACAATCCTCCACCGAACGGCAAATGGGACCCGGCTTGTCCATGGTCCAACTCAAGCCCATAGCGCCATGGCGGCTTACTCTTCCGTAAGTCGGCCGCAACCCGACCACGCCACACGTGGTGGAGGGCGAGATTATGGAACCNNCCCATCGAGAGCTTTGCCAGCAGCACCGCGCCAGCCTGCTCCAGACGATCCACCACGGTTGCGTTGTAGTTAAACACCTGGTCTTGATATGGTTCCGCGCCCCAAGTGGTTTTGATTCCTTTGGTCGAGTAAAGATCCTTCGCGCCCCACGGAATTCCGTGCAGCGGCCCACGATAGTGGCCGCGCCTGATCTCCTCATCAGCCTTGGCGGCCTGATCGAGCGCGAGCTCTTCGGTCAGCGTGATCACGCACAGGAGCTTGGGTGAGTATTTCTTCAGCCGCTCCAGGTACATCTTGGTCAAATCTGTCGAAGAAACTTTCCGCGACTTGACCAGTGCCCCGAGCGTCGTCACTGGTTCGAACGCCAAATCCTCTAGCGAGCCGAAGCTCTTCGGCCTTTCCAACGTTGGAGAAAACTTCGCGGGTTTGACAGCCGGCTTGGTTGGATAAAACCGCGTGGCTGGTTCGGTGTCAAGCGGAACATCGATTTTGCGCAGAGCTTCATAGCCATTCACGGCGCGATTCACGCCGGGTAACATCATGGTTTCCTGATCTTCGGTAAAATCCAATCCGATGAGCTGCAGCGCGCCATGCAGCATTTCTTTGGTTATGCGGTTCGACGGAGCCGCCGGCGTTTGGCCTTGAGGAACCTGGGCCTCGCTCGAAGAAGCCACCGACAACACCGCGGCCAATCGCATCCAATCTCGCCGATCCAAGCCTTCCAGAAGCATAGTCCGACCATGGTAGCAAGCTGTCGGCAGCGCGCGGCCGCGCACGTGTTAGACTGAATTGTCGCGGGCGTTTCTGCCTGCGCAACTCCGTTCCTCGACACCCCGGAGAGATGGCCGAGTGNNCGTGTATAGGGGAAACTCTATCGAGGGTTCGAATCCCTCTCTCTCCGCCAGTTGTTTTTCAATTAGATACAGCAGGTTACGCTCCAAATTTGAGCAATCTTGAGTAATGCGTGTGGTACGATTCGGGCGGAATGACTCTGAATCTGTATCGTCGGCGCTCTTCCCATTGCCTTGGGAGACACGCCGCACACATGAGCTACGAAGCGGATGAGCTTCGACCTAGCTGGAAGAAATTCAGGAGATGACGTTGTATTGGGGCCAGGGCAGCCGACGCAGGGGACGATTTGAAGTACTCCGCAACAGACACTGGCCTGCCTGCTATGTATACTGGTTCCTATGCCCTTGCCGTCTTTTTATTTGGGCCTCGGCGGCGATACCCTGACCTTCGTGGGTGCGATGATTCTGGCGATAGATGCCGTCGGGAGGCAAAAGGAATTCCAGAAGATCCAGCGCACAGCCGCTACCGTAAGTGATCCACTGCTGAAGAAGGTGAAGTTCACAAAGGACGGAATATCGCTGACCAGCCACGACGATGTCGAGCTAGTTTTCATTCACAGATCTGTAAAAAGAGCGCTGTGCGGCTCTGTCATTCTGGCTTTAGGTTTTGTTTGCTTGCTTTTAGCGAGGATCTGCGAGTTCTTCTGATCCCTTCAAAGGGCTTGACTTCTGAGTGGAAAGCATCGTACAATCAGGTTGTCGGATGTTGCGATCATCCGAACGTCCGATATTGCGATTGTCCGAAGGGCCGATATGGTATAAGGAGGTTGGGTCATGACGAAAGAGCTGTTTAGACTGAGGATTGCCTCGAAAAGGCAGGTCACCGTTCCTCAACGACTTATGAATCTACTCGGACTGTCGGAGGGAGATGAACTACAGATCGAACTCACTGGGAACCAAATCGAAATACGAGCTTGTAAGGTTGTACCAACTCACCTATTTTCACCCGAGATCGTTGCTGCGCTCGAGGCCCGAGAAAGAGAAATCCAGTCCGGTAAAGGGAGGCATCTAGAGCCTTCCGAGCTCAGACAAGCAAGCGAAGCGTCAGCGTCAGAACCAGCCGCCTTAGCCGGATGATCGGACTTTGTGGAGATCTATGAGAGCTTCGGTAAGGATTGGGTGAAGTTGCCACATGATGTCCAAGAGGCTTTGGCCGGTTTCTTAGAAAAGCTGCAGCGTAATCCTTACGATCCTGATATACAAAAACAGGCCGCCATTGGGGACAGTGAACGCTTTGCTTACCAGCTCCCCAAAGGTTACGTTCTCTATTGGAGAGTCGATTGTGAAGTGTTATCAATCAGCAAAGTAGGTGATGTGAAGATCACTCTTCTAGGCCTTAGACACAATCCAGTCTAGAGCCGCAGGTTCAGCGGTTAGCGCCACTTGCTGGCCTTGCAGCTCATTGAGTGATCCTAAACGAGGCAGGGCGCGCGGCCCGGATTTCAAAGCGCTCTCAGAGAATTCAAAGTAGCCCACTACCGGTGCTCAGTCATATGGGTGGTCGGCCTGACATTAACCGGCGTGCTCGTAGTCGCAGTCAAGCCAACGCGCAACGCGCTGGCAAGTTGACCTTGATACCAACGCCGCAGTCCACACCTGCGCAATAGGTCCGCACCGCCATGACCCATGCCCAAGCCGTGGAACTTTGTAGCGCGTTCTTGTTAACTCCGGACTTGCAGCTTCCGTTTGAGTTCGCCTAGCCGCAGAATTTCCGCATCGATGCCGGTGTCCTTTGGCGCGTTGGTGCGCATGCTTCGTCCCTGGATAACCGAGAGGCGCGCCAGTTCGGTGTCTACCAAAGCGATTACTTCTGTGTTGCTCATTCGTTTCTTCCTTCCGTCAAAAGCGGCTACGAGTTGGGCCGCTCTGCTTTCGTTATTATCCCAAGCCAGCGACTTGAGCGAGCCAACGCCACGTCCCCGCTTTACGCGTTCGCGATCAACACGCCAACGCCGATGCCAATACAAAGACCCAGCAGTACGCCTAATCCATTGTTGTGTGCTGGAGGCATAGCGGCTCGTACCTGAGGCGTTGGCAATAGGCTTTGAACGTACAAAGGATCATCTTCGCGCTTCCAATCCCGGACGTTGACGAACTGATCCGGCAACGCCTGGCCAGGTCGTAATGTTGGTTCAATCCATAAGTGATTGCCGCCGATGTTTACTTGGGCCTTCAGATTCAAAAACCCGGACTCCTGACCCACAAGACTGTCGGACAGGTAATCGTATATCTGATCGAACCGTAGCAATGTGCCGTGATGTGTTACGGTATTGTCGATCCAGATGCCGTCTTCTTGATGGCGAGAAATTATCCAAATGTCATCGACAGGCGGTAAAGGTAGACCTCCCGGACCACCTTTGAAGCGCTTGGCAATTGGTCGAATTCTGACGCGCCGTCCCACACTTTTCTTCAGTGCGCTCTTGTTCATTGAACCTCCATCGTTTTAATTCTACCCAATCGTCTCCGTGTTGCTTTCGGTTCTGCGCCTGTCCGTACAGTCCAACATCAACGCTTTCTCGCCGATCCATTTCAGAAGCGGGAGATAAATCGCGTCTTTCCCTTCCGGGCAGAAAAGAACCAGGAGTAAGACACCTTCGGCGTGGTCGATATATAGCGAGTATTCGGGTCCCTTGTAGCCAGAGTGGATGTGGCCAACGCGAAGCAGGGTTTTCTCCGGTTCGCTGCCCGCTCTACCCTCCCTCTGAACCGCTGGAAGTCGCTCGAAACGCGCCGTGGGCCACTGTTGAAGGGCCTGTTGCTCGTGCCATGCGGCTATGGCCTCCATGGTCGGTGCTTCTCGCCACTTGAGCACGATCTTTCCATACATGAAGGCGCTGCCGAAGACGGCGGAATCGCGAGTGTGGCCAAGCGGGTAAAAAGTGAACTGCGGCGTATCCGCGCGGCGTTTGCTACCCGGAACCATCGGCCTTTGTTCGTTATCAACCGCCCACCCGTCGGGTGGACTCACCAGAGCGGCAACCGGCCCATTCCAGAGGATTGCACAGCCGATGCTGTGAAATCGGGAAAGTTGTTCGGCGGCCAGGATGTGGAGTTCGATATCCCTGGATTCGTTCTGCGCTCGGTTCCAAGCGGCTTTCGAGTAACCTTTCGTCGTCATGAGAACGCCCTTGCTCACCCGGATGTCATCCAACATTCCGAGGAACCGCTCGACATCGTTGACGTTGACCCTGCGTCCGTAGCTCTTGCAGTCGATGGCGATCTTCAGATTAAAACCACCGAGGTCACGTTCGACTAGAATGTCGACCTGACGCGGAACGACGGTCTTCACTCCCCTCAGGTGAACGTCTCTGGTAATCTTCGCACCAGGCAGCATTCGCTCTAAAGTTCCGAACACATACGCTTCGTACTGCTGCCAATCCAGCTTGTCGGGTGCGAAGTAATCTGGTGGTCGGTATTCGTCACCCGGCGGAACTTTGATTTCCATCCTGGTTCGATTGTCGCGCTTATAGAGCGGCACTGCATTTGAGCAATTTTGGGTAATGCGCGTTGGGAAACGTGGCAACTGAGGTACGTGGAGCAACGAAGCCTCTATAACTTAGACATTCCGGGAAACCTGTCAAAATATCGAATCCCTCTCTCTCCGCCATGCAAACCCTCACCGATGGCAAGCGGCAATGCAAGAGCTCCGTCTCCGCAGCCTTCCTTTTGAAGGAGCGCATCTTCCTTGGTACGGCTCACTACACGCTCGCGATCGGCGATCGCGGCGCCCCGGCCGCGTAACGTGCGCTAAACCGCGCTGGCCTTTCTTCGTCGACCGCGGGAGTAACGGGCGCGAATTGGCTTTGATTATCTTGCTTATTTCTGTAATATGCCATCCAACGTGCCCCCTCATCTCTGGATGCCATTCGCCCGCAAAGACTAAGGGTCCGCCAGCGTAATTCCCAGGCGTCTCGGGGCTTAATACCTAACTGGGTGCGTCAGTTGGCTCAGCTCCGATAAACAATCACTGGAAACACAGTAGTTGTCAAATGGCGCAGTACTAGCTATATAGGCGCGTATCTTGAGTAAGCAATAAGCACTCTGGATGGCTCCAAGGTGATGCGAGGGTTCGGCTGGAGCCTTCTTGGATGTGCCCACTGTAGCTGGAGGTAGGACTTGATGTCACAAGCACAGTTGGTCGCGAATGAGGCTCCGATTTCTTTCGAGGCATTGGATGCCCTAAAAGGATTGAGCCAAGCCCGCCGCCCCGAGCCGCCGGACAACCTCAGCCTCTGTTTCGTGTGCATGCAATGGGCGTGCAGCAATCCCGGTTGTCGCGAGGGAGGCCGCTGCGATCTGCAGGCCCAGTTGGACCAGTTGTAAGCCCTGATTCCGCCACAGCGTTATCAGTAACCCGGTTACACACTCGAGCCACGTCTCGACTCTGGATAGAAAGGGAACGTCATGACTGCTACCGTCACAGGGCTCGATGAAACCACCCTGGAATTGAGCTTGAAATCCATCAAGGGATTCGCTAAGGACCGGCTTCCGGACCAAAAGCTCATAGCCTGGGATGAACGCGACGAATGTCCGATCGAGATCGTACGGGGTATGTGCGGCGCCGAGTTGGGCATTCAGCTCCTGTTCATTCCGGAAGCTTTTGGTGGAATGGGCGGAGGCGCCTTCGACATGTACCGCGTCTGCGAAGAGATGGCTCGCATCGATCTGGGAATCGCCACTAGCGTGCTGGCCACGTTCCTGGGCAGCGACCCGATTAATGTAGGGGCCACGCCGGAGCAAAAGAAGCACTGGCTGACTCGTATCGCGGAGGAGGGATTGCTGTTCGCCTACGGCGCTACCGAACCGGCGGCTGGAAGCGATCTGGCCGCCCTGCGCACCAGAGCCGAGCGCGTTATTGAGGACGGACGCATCATCGGTTACCGGATCAGCGGAAGCAAACAATGGATCAGCAACGGTGGAGTGGCCGACGCCTACTCGATTTTGGCGAATGCACCCGGTGGCCCAAGTTGGTTCATTGTGGAAAAAGGCGCACCCGGTTTCAGCCAGGGAAAGCCGGAAGACAAGCACGGCATCCGGCTGAGCAACACCGCCGCCCTTTCTCTCGACGAGGTGTATGTCGATGCCGATCGGCTGATCGGCGGCGAAGAAGGCCTTGGATTGATTCAGGCACAGGCCGTGTTCGGCTATACACGTCTGACGGTGGCGGCGTTTGGTCTGGGCGGGGGCTGGGCCGCGCTCGACCGGGCGATTCCCTATTCCACCGACCGTATCCAAGCTGGCTCACCGCTCTCGGAAAAGCAAGGATACACGCACAAGCTGATCGTCCCGCACGTCGCGCACCTGGAGGCTGGCCGCGCTTTTATCGAAGAAATCGCCGAACGCATCGACGCAGGCGAGGGAAGTCTGAATACCGAAGGCGCCATTGCCAAGTACCTGGCCACGGAGGCCGGCAATCTGGCCGCTGACGCTAGCATCCAGGCGCTCGGCGGATACGGCTACACGCACGAATTCATGATCGAGAAGATCAAGCGCGACGTTCGCATTACCACCATCTACGAAGGCACCTCGGAAATCATGGAGATGACCATCAGCCGTGATCGCTGGCAGTTGCATCTGAAAACGCGTGGGCAACATTATCACGAGCAGGCCCGCACGCTGGAAGCGTTGCATGCGCGCCATCCGGACGTAGGCGCGAATACGGTGGCGCTGGCCCTGCACGCCTTGGCCGAAGTGATGGAAAAAGCGCGGCTGGGCCGCCTGACGCGCTACCAACATGTTCTGCTGCGCTTGGGCGAGCTGATCGCTCACGCTGAGTGCGCGGCCAGCTTGTGCCGGCGCGCCGCTCGTTTGTCTGAAGGCAAGTTGCACGAAAAAGCTCATCGCAGGTTCGGCGCGAAGGCGCTGGCGGCATTGAGCCGGGTTTTTGCGCGCGAGACAGCCGGCAAGGTGGCTGACGAGGGTTTGCGGTTGGCCGTCGGCGCCGGCGGCGTGTCCGATACGGAGATGCCGGCGTTTGAAGCGGCTTTGGGGCTGCCCGCGATCCACCGCGCGCAGGCGGGCCTGATTCGAGATATGGATTACATAGCCGACGTACTTTACGGCCGCGCTGAGGCGGCCGCAAAACTGTCGGCCTAGCGTTAGAAGCAGGAGTTTCATCATGGAAAATACGGCTGATCGAGCAATCGCGATTGTCGCGGCGGGAGCCGTCCTGCCCGATGCCCCGAACGTCCCCGCCTTTTGGGAAAACGTAAAAAACGGCCGTTATAGCATCAGCGAGGTCGCACCCGACCGCTGGGACCCTGCGCTTTACTACGACTCCGATCACAACGCACCGGACAAGACCTATTCGAAGATCGGTGGCTGGGTGCGCAAGCACGTCTGGGAGCCGATGAAGTGGCACATTGCCATCCCGCCGCGCGTGGTCGACTCCCTGGACGATGGGCAAAAATGGGCCATTTCTTGTACACGCGAAGCGCTGGAAGACTACGGCTATCCCAAGCGAACGCTAAATCTCGAGCGAACCGCCGTGATCCTGGGAAATTCCATGGCCGGGGAGAGACACTATCTCACCTCTTTACGAATCCACTTTCCGGAGTACGCTCATGAGCTGGAAGAATCCGCGAGTTTCGCCGCTTTGCCTCAGGCGGTGCGACGCGACATCATCCGCGAATTCCACGTCCGCATCGGCCAACGGCTTCCCGAAATTACGGAAGACACCATGCCCGGTGAATTGAGCAGTTGCCTGGCCGGCCGCATTGCGAACGTATTCAACTTCCGCGGACCTAATTTCGTCGTAGACGCCGCTTGCGCTTCCACCATGGCGGCAGTGACTTCGGCCATGGAGGGTCTGATAGAAAATGATTTCGACGTGGCCATCGCCGGCGGCATCGATCGCAACATGGGTGCTCCCACCTTTATCAAGTTCTGCAAGATCGGCGCGCTCTCCGCTACCGGCATTCGTCCCTTCGCGGAGGGAGCGGACGGTTTCGTGATGGGAGAAGGCGCCGTGCTCCTCATGCTGAAACGGCTGGCGGATGCCGAACGCGACGGCGACAACATCTACGCTGTGCTGCGAGGCATCGCAGGAGCCAGCGACGGGAAGGGGAAAGGCATCACCGCGCCCAACCCTATCGGCCAGAAATTGTCCATCGAGCGCGCCTGGCAGAATGCCGGGTTGTCGCCCGCTACCGCAACGTTGATCGAAGGTCATGGCACATCCACGCCCGTGGGTGACGTGGTGGAGGCGCAAAGCCTGAATGAAGTGCTCAGCAGTTATCAACTTCCGCGCGGCTCGGTGGCGCTCGGATCGGTCAAATCGAACATCGGACATCTCAAGTCGGCCGCGGGCGCCGTGGGATTGTTGAAGACCGCATTGGCACTTCGCGATAAAGTACTGCCGCCCAGCGTGCATTGCGAGCATCCCAATCCGGATATCGATTTTGACCACTCCCCGCTGCGCGTCAATACTGAACTGAAACCGTGGACCGTTCCGGCGGATAGCGTACGGCGCGCCGGTGTGAGCGCTTTTGGTTTCGGCGGCACCAATTTCCACGCCGTTCTCGAAGAATACATTCCGCACCGGCTGAACGGGAATGGCAAGCGGTCGATCGCGGTTAGCGTGACACCTCCGGCCGTTGGCCACAAAGCTCCGTTGCGTGGCACCCTGGTGATTGGCGCTCCCTCCGATTCCGCATTGTCGGAACGTTTGCGTTCGGTACAGAAGGCCGCCGAGTCAGGCCGTGCACCGGCGCCGTCCGCACCGGCTGAATCGGATCTGCGCGCACCTGAGCGATTGGCGATCGACTATTCGGATGCCGCCGACCTGGCGGACAAATCGGCTAAAGCGCTCAAGGCGCTGGCAGCGAACCAACCGGCGGTGTGGAAAGCTCTACGCGCGCAGGGCATCTTCCGCGGTCATGGTCCTGCGCCCAAAGTTGCTTTTCTGTATACCGGCCAAGGCTCGCAGTATGTCAACATGCTGAAGCCGTTGCGCGCGCTGGAACCGATTGTCGCCCAGACTTTCGCCGAAGCGGATCGCGTGATGACCCCGCTGATTGGCAAGCCGCTCAGCGATTTCATTTTCGTGGATCAAGCCGACGCAAGCGCGGTCGCCAAGGCCGAAGAAGATCTGCGCCAAACCGCCATCACGCAACCTGCCGTTCTTGCGGCCGACATGGCGTTAACCCGGCTGCTCGCCGCTTACGGCATTCAACCCGACATGACCATGGGACACAGTCTGGGCGAATATGGAGCGCTGATTGCCTCCGGAGGACTGCCTTTTGCTGACGCATTGGAAGCGGTCAGCGCCCGCGGCCGCGAGATGACACGCGTGTCGGTGGAAGACAACGGCAAGATGGCGGCTGTTTTCGCACCGATCGATGAAATAGAACGAATTCTGAAGACGATCGATGGCTACGTGGTGATCGCCAATATCAACAGCGATCATCAGGCCGTTATCGGTGGTGCGACCAAGACAGTGGAACACGCCATGGAAGTTCTGCAGAAAGCAGGCTACGAGGTTGTACCGTTGCCGGTGAGCCACGCTTTCCACACGTCGATTGTGGCTCCAGCGAGTGACCCACTTCGGCAGGTGCTGCAGCGTCTGCGTCTTCAAAGCCCAAGCGTGCCGATCGTCGCGAATGTGAATGGCGAGTTCTATCCCACCGGACCGGACGCGGCGCCGCAGATGGTGGATATTCTCGGGCGGCAGATCGCGTCTCCCGTGCAATTCGTCAAAGGTCTGCGCAAATTGTATGATGCCGGCGCGCGCGTCTTCGTGGAAGTTGGACCGAAGAAGGCGTTGCAGGGATTTGTCGACGACGTACTGGGCGGCCGCGAGGATGTGGTTGCGCTTTTCACCAATCATCCGAAAGTCGGTGATGTCGCGGCGTTCAATCAGGCGTTGTGCGGCCTGTACGCGGCAGGGTTAGGCGCGGGGCAAGCTAGCGTCCTGAATCCCAAGGTCTTCGAAGAATTTGCGAAGTGGGGCGGTCCCCCTGGGCCGCGGCCGACGCCCCCGTCGGNNGACGAGGGCGTCCGCCCCACTCCGAACCGGCAGAAGACGATCGGTACACCGCGCTCGGCCATTTGTTCGCGGATGTTCTCGATCGCGCCTCGCAGATTTATCACGGTCAGAACGGCGTCTTTTCCTCCCGTCCGGTGACTATCACGGGAGCGGCTTTGGGACTGCCTGGAACCGAGCACATCTTCGACGATTCGAACGTCAGCCGCATTCTGCGCGGCGAGCAATTCATTGATGTGATCCCGGCACGGTTCCGGCGTGCGATATTGGACAAACACATCACCCGTCTGGTTAAGAGCGACAACGGAGGTCCGACGTTCGAGACCATCGACGCTGTGGGCGATGTGATAAAACTGGCCGGTCGCGCTGGCGCCTTTGATCTGGAGAAGGAGTTCGGGGTTTCCGCCGATCGCATGCCCGCGCTGGACCGCGTCACTCAACTGGCCATCGCGGCCGGGCTCGACGCACTGCGTGACGCAGGCATTCCATTGGTGATGCGTTATAAGACCACCAGCAAAGGCACGCAGTTGCCCGACCGCTGGGGATTGCCCGACTCTCTCAGAGACGATACCGGTGTGATCTTTGCCTCCGCGTTCCCTGGCTACGACTCTTTCGCTGAAGAGGCCTCGCGTTACTACCAGGATCGCGCCCGCCGCGAGCAATTGGTCATGCTTGAGAACTTGCGCGCCCGGCTGACGGAGACGAATGGCCATTCAGCCATAGCGCAGGAGATCGACAATCGCATCGACGAGTTGCGCACCAACGGGAAGGAGCCGTATGTCTTGGATCGGCGCTTCCTATTTAAGATTCTTGCGATGGGGCACTCGCAATTCGCTGAATTCATCGGCGCTCGTGGCCCCAACGCGCACGTGAACGCCGCATGTGCCAGCACCACGCAAGCCATCGCGGTGGCGGAAGACTGGATTCGGGCTGGGCGGTGCCGCCGAGTGATCGTAGTCGCGGCGGATGACGTCACTTCCGATCACCTGATGGAATGGATGGGCGCAGGCTTCCTGGCCAGCGGAGCGGCAGCTACCGACGAAGTGGTGGAAGAGGCCGCCCTGCCTTTCGATCGCCGGCGGCACGGCATGATAATCGGCATGGGCGCCGCAGCCCTGGTGGTGGAGGACG
>PMUN01000385.1:0-533 GCA_003166875.1 Bryobacterales bacterium
TACGCGACACTGCGGCGTATCGTCGGCGAATTTGTGCGTCCGGATGATCATTTTTCGGTGCTGGATGTTGGCGCGGCCTCGGGTGACATGGGCGCTGCTCTACGCCACGCCTACCCTCGCGCCACCGTTACGTCGCTCGATCGCAAGCCGGACCATCTGCGCCATGCCGCGCTGCCCAAGCTGGTTGGGGACGCGTTCCGTCTGCCGTTTTCTGAAGGCAGCTTCGATTTTGTTTTCTCATCATTTTTCCTCCACCATTTTTCGGACGAAGAGATCGTGCGATTGCTGGCGGGTTTCGGTTCCATAGCCCGGCGCGCCGTATTAGCCATCGACCTGGAGCGCGGACCGCTAGCCTATCACTTCATGCCCGCCACGCGCTGGCTATTCGGCTGGCACGACATCTCGATGCACGACGGTCCGGTATCCGTGCAGGCAGCCTTCAAGCGGGACGAATTGGCTGCACTCGCGAAAAAGGCGGGATTGAGCAAGGCACGGGTCTCAACGCACCGTCCTTGGGCCCGCTTGTCGCTGGT
>PMUN01000385.1:570-5938 GCA_003166875.1 Bryobacterales bacterium
CTTGCAGGAGCGCTCTGTTCCTGCGAGCGCTATCCCGACAGTTATCCGCCGCCCGAACAGCGCCATCCGGTGGAAGGCCTGAACCCGGATCCATCCTCGATGTTCATCGAGATGTCCAGCCCGGACGCTTCCTGGCACATCGTCAAAGACATCGAGCCGGGCGCATCGGGCGACCAGTGGCGTTGGACAAAACAGAATCCGAGCTTGAAAATTCTGGCGGTAACAACCCAAAACCTGAAGCTGAGCGTCGATTTCTCCCTATGGGATGTCGCCTTCCGGCAAACCGGGCCGGTGGAGCTTACCTTTCTGGTGAACTGGAAAACGCTCGATAAAGTCCGCTATGCGACGCCGGGGCAAAAGCACTTCGAAAAACCGATTCCTCCCGATTGGCTCACCACCGACGTTGAATCCATTGTTTCGATCACCATCGACAAACTCTACACCGCTCCCGAGGACGGCGTGAAGTTCGGTTTCATCCTCTCCAGGATTGGGTTCGTGCGGTAATGCGAGCGGTGCTTGCGATATTGTTCGGCGCCTCGTTCACCGTAGTCACGGCCTGGTCCATCGGAACCATTCTGCTGCGAAGATTGTCCCTGGCCCTCTATCGCATAGAAGAACGGCTGTTCGCGTTCATACTGGGGTCGGCCTGCCTAAGCGCCATCATGTTCGCTCTGGCAGCCTTGCATTTGGTACGCAGAGGAGTTTTGCTGGCGCTCGGCATTCTGGTGATCGGTTATGCGTTCTATTCAGGCGCGCACCGGCCGAAGGGCCACGAGTTTCCCGCCTTACCGCGACGTTGGAAGTGGGTTTTCGCGGCCGCCTTCAGCTTTTTTACGGTGCTGTATTTCATCAATGCACTCGCGCCGGAGGTCAGTCCAGATGGCATGGCCTATCACTTGGGCGAGGTGGCCAAGTATGCCCGTGCTCACGGATTCGTCCGCATAACCACAAATCTCTACGGCAATCTCTCGCAAGGGATCGAGCTGCTATTCCTGCATGCATTCCTATTCGGCAAACACTCCGCCGCAGCTTTGGTGCACTATGCCTTTCTGCTTTGCCTGACTTTCCTGATGCTCGCCTACGGCCGCCGGCTGGGACGCCCCGGGGTGGGCGTGGCCGGCGCAGTTTTCCTCTACGCGAGTCCGGTGGTTGGGATCGATGGAACCATCGCCTACAACGACGTTGCTGTAGCCGCCATCGCTTTCGCGCTGTTTTATCTGCTGCAGATCTGGGATCAGGAGCGCGGCGCGAATCTGTTGGTCCCCATCGGAATTCTGACGGGTTTCGCTTTCGCCACCAAGTACACGGCTTTTGTCGCCGTTCCCTACGCGTTGGGTTTCATCGCCTGGAGGCAGTGGAGAGCCCGCCAAGCTGTGTTCCGTCCCGTGCTGGCCACCGCGGCGCTGGCGCTGGTTTTCATCGCGCCCTGGCTCGTGAAGAACTGGATCTGGGTGGACAATCCGTTCTCGCCGTTCACCAATCGCCTGTTTCCGAATCCATATGTGCACGTCTCTTTTGAAGAGGACTATCGCAGAGTGGAACAGACCTACGGGCTCACCAACCGCTGGCAGATTCCGTGGCAAGTAACAGTCAAAGGCGATATATTGGCCGGCTTCTTCGGGCCTCTGTTCCTGCTGACACCTCTGGCGCTATGGGCGCTCAGGCAGCGCGCCGGCCGTCAACTTTGGCTGGCGGCGGTAATTTTCGGTTTGCCTTTCTACGCGAACGTAGGAGCTCGCTTTCTGATTCCTGCTGCTCCGTTTGTCTCACTTGCCCTGGCCCTGACGTTCGCCAACGTGGAGAGTCTTCTGCTGGTGCTGGCGCTGGCCCACGCGATTAGTTGTTGGCCCCGTGTAGAAACGCGCTACTGTGGATCCACAGCGTGGCGTTTGTACCAAATTCCGTTCAAAGCGGCCCTGCGCATCGAACCGGAGCAGGCGTTCATCAGCAGGCGTAGCACGCAATACAACGAAACGCAATTGATCGAACGGCTGGTCCCATCCGGCGAGCGAGTATTTTCGTTCGGCCAAATGACCGATGCTTACAGCTCGCATGAGATTCTGGTGAGTTTTCAGGCTGCCTTCAATCAGGTGGTGACCGATATCCTATGGACGCCCATCTTCAACAGCTTTCAGCCCACACGCTTACTCACGTTCCGGTTTTCGCCTCGCCAGCTCCACGCAGTGCGTGTGGTTCAGACGGAGCGTGCCAGGGACGTGCAGTGGGGCGTGTCCGAACTGCGGATTCTGGACGGCGCAATCGAACTGCCCCGTTCGCCCGGCTGGCGCCTGCGCGCGCATCCCAATCCGTGGGACGTGCAAATGGCTTTTGATAACAGCCCCGTCACCCGTTGGCGCAGCTGGCAGTTGGCTGAGCCGGGAATGTTCATTCAAGTCGATTTCGGCCAGGCTCAAGAACTGGATGCGGTTGTGGTGGAGTGTTCCGACGAAGGCTACCAGACGAAAATCAAGCTGGAAGGCCTGGATCCGCAAGGCAAGTGGGCACCCATTTTGAATCAGCCTGTCGAAACCTCGCGCCCCACTCGAGTGAATTTGCGGCGGGCTGCGTCGGAGGAATTAAAGGCACGCGGCATTCATTACATCCTGGTCGAGAAAAATGATTTCCGAGCGGAAGATTTCCAAGTTTACGCTGGTTTGTGGGGAATGAAATGCATCGGCGAATGGAATTCCGTTGCATGGCTCTATCGCATTGAGTAAAAGGTATGCTTCCAAGGACGCTTCCCATATGGCGCTGGGCTCTGTGGGCGCTCCTCTTGGGCATACTCGTTCTGAACGTGTACCGGGCCGGCACGCAATCGCTTACTGTTGACGAGGCCTTCACGTACAACAGCTTCGTCGCACCGCCTGCAAATGAGGCCTTTGCCAATTACGATGCCAACAACCATGTTCTGAATACCGTGCTGTGCAGGCTATCCGTGTGGATTTTCGGAGTCTCGGAACTCACTTTGCGGCTGCCTAGCCTGTTCGGCGGCGCAGTCTACCTGCTCGCTTTGCTATGGCTCAGTCAGTGGTTGTTCGGCGACGGCTGGCGCTCAATTGTCAGCTTCGTCGCGCTCGCTGCGAATCCCATTGTTCTCGATTACCTTTCGGCCGCACGGGGATATTCGCTGGGGTTAGGCTTCGAATTCTTGGGCGTAGTGCTGGTCTTGATTCGCCTTTCAGGCGACCGGCCTCTACAAACACGATTCCTGAATGGTGCGATTGGCGTCGCTCTCGCACTTTCGGCTGCGGGCAATCTGGTGTTCGTGATTCCAAATCTGGTGCTGCTGCTTGTATTCCTCATCCTGCTTGGAGGCAGCCCCTCTGGCCTACGGCGGGTGTGCGAAATAAATGGTGTAACCGAGCCGCGACCGGGAGGGAGCGATAGTACGAGTGGCGCTAATTCTACGTTCGGGGTAGCGCTTCCTGCCGGTCGCGGCTCGGTTTTCGTACGCTCCTACATGCCTTCAACATTTGCGTCGTGCACCCGCCCCGCCATGGTGGAAATCGCAGTATCCGGATTAGCCGTGTTCGGCGCGCTCATGTACATCCCGTTGAGCCATGCCGATGCCTCGAGCTTCTACGTCGGCGAGGCGTCGTTCTCGCGGAGCGCGTGGATTCTTTTGGTGCGTTCCTTTAACTATCCGTCGGTGTTTTGGGCCAGACATCTGGAGTTCCCAATCGCCATCGTGACGGCCCCAGCAATCCTGGGCTCTCTGCTACTGCTCGGGATAGTCATCGCGTCGCGAAAAAATCCTTGGCCGGAGAACCGCTGGCGCGCGATGCTTGTTTTCCCGGCCACCTTGACCGGAAGCCTGGCGGTTCTCGTAGTTCTTCACCTGAGGTTTGGGTTTCCGTTCCCTTATGAGAGGACCGGCCTCTATTTCATACCCCTGATTACGCTCACCATCCTGGTGGCGGCCGAGACCGGCATCAAGCTCAGACCCCTGCGAATTCCCGGGATCCTTCTTTATGCCTGCCTTTGTCTCGCGGTGGCGCAGTACATCGCGGAGCTAAAAGTAAACTGCTACCAGGAATGGAAGTCTGACGCAGGCACGAAGCGTGTGGTGGCCCTGCTTGCGTCCATGAATAAAACTCCAGAAAGCCAGAAGCGGATAGGTCTCTCGTGGGAGCTTGAGCCTTCAGTGAGCTACTATCTAAAAGTGTTCCACGTCGATTGGCTCCAGCCCGTAGCTCGCGTAGACCTGCGCGCCGGAGGCTTCGACTATTACTATCTAACGCCCGACGACAAGCCGCTCATCGTCGCGCTGAAACTTAGCGTCCTGTACGTAGATCCGGTCGGCCGGTCGGTTCTGGCCGCGCCATCATCGCATTGAGACAGAGGGCTTCGAGTAAGCTCACACATGCCTGACTATTTCCTTGGCGTCGACGGCGGTCAATCGAGCACCTACGCACTCATCGGCGACGCAAGCGGCCGCGTGCTGGGCGCAGGCCGCGGCGGACCGTCAAATCACGTCGCTGCATCGGAAGGAAGAGCCAAGTTCACCGGCGCTATCCAAAGTTGCTTGGCCGCCGCATGCGCCAATGCCGGATTGGACGCCACCGCCATACGTTTCACATCGGCCTGCCTCGGCTTCAGCGGCGGTCCTGCGGACAAAGAAGCGATACTCCAAGAGATTTTGCCGAGCGATCGAACCTTGGTGACGCACGATGCTCTGATCGCCTTATCCGGCGCCACTTGCGGAGAGCCGGGGCTGATCACGATCGCGGGCACCGGATCCATCGCGTTCGGCCGCAACGCGTCCGGCAAAACAGCGCGTGCGGGTGGCTGGGGTTACGTTTTCGGAGACGAAGGCGGTGGATCTTATATCGTGCGGCAGGCCGTGCGGGCTGCGCTCCGATTCGAAGAGGGCTGGGGTGATGCCACTTCGCTGCGGCGCATGTTTCTAGACGCGGCCGCCGCTTCGGATATCAACCAACTGGTGCATCGGTTCTATACGCCCGAGTTCCCGCGGCCGCGCCTCGCCGCATTTGCAAAGCTGGTGGACGACGCGGCTGAAAACGGCGACGCGATCGCACGCGAGATTTTGAACGATGCCGCGCGCGACCTAGCGATCATCGCCGCCGCGGTCCGCGGTCAATTGTTCGAGAAAGCAGAACCGGCCCGCGTAGCGTACATCGGAGGTGTGTTTCGCAGCCGTACGGTGCTAGCGACATTCACCGAGCTAGTCGGGAAGGGCGTCGCCCCGCCAATTTATGGCCCAGCCGCCGGTGCATTGCTGGAAGCCTACCGCGCGGCAGGCGTACCATGCACACTATCGAATGTGCCGGCCGAGAAGGAGTAGTGGACTGTCCGCTCTGAATCTTTACTACTGCCGTGCGTCGCCATGAGTGGCGACGCGGCACGC
>PMUN01000385.1:5956-7426 GCA_003166875.1 Bryobacterales bacterium
ATGGGCTGCAAGCCCATGAGAAACACTCATGCGAACGCAGGGGATTTCGATGCTAACGTTCGTGCGGGGACAGCCCACTAGGTACGCAAAGAAACTTTTGCGTTCATTCGCGGCCACGACCTCCCGCTCTTGCCGGTCCCTATTCTGCTAGCATCAAATTTCCGGGATTTCTGGATGGCCGGTCGTTTTCCTGCCACCCGCCTCCTACCACCTACAAAATTTCATATGCCCAAACTCTCAATTCGCGACCTCGACCTCAAAAACAAAACCGTCTTCATCCGCGTGGACTTCAATGTCCCCCTAGCGTCCGGCGGACAGGAGATAACCAGCGACAAACGCATCCGGGCCTCGATCCCGAACATTCAATACGCGCTCGATCATGGCGCCGCTGTGATTCTCGCCAGCCATTTGGGACGCCCCAAGGGTAAACCTAATCCGGAGATGAGCCTCAAGCCCGTGGCGAAGCGGCTGGCCGAATTGTTGGCGAAGCCCGTCGCCATGGCGCCCGATTGCGTGGGCCCGGAAGTAGAGAAGATGAGGCCGGCTCCCGGTCAGATTCTCTTGCTTGAGAACCTGCGATACCACGCCGAAGAAGAAAAGAACGATCCTGGATTCGCTAAGCAACTAGCCTCATTGTGCGATGTCTACGTCAATGACGCATTCGGCTCGGCGCATCGCGCGCACGCATCCACCGTCGGCATGATTCAATTCGTGAAGCAGGCCGCCGCTGGCCTCCTGATGGATAAAGAGCTCGAGTATCTTACCAAGGTCACCAAGAATCCGGAGCGGCCCTCGGTAGCGATTCTGGGCGGCGCCAAGGTCTCCGACAAAATCGAGGTGATCGAGAACTTGATGAAAGTGGTGGATCAGCTCCTGATCGGCGGCGCGATGGCGTACACGTTTATGAAGGCCAAAGGCGAGCCGATCGGGAAATCGCTGGTGGAGGACGACAAGTTGGGCCTCGCCAAGGACCTGATGGCCCGCGCCGGAAGCAAGCTGCTACTGCCCAAGGACCACGTCGTGGTAACGGAACTCAAGGAAGGCGCCGACTCGCGCGTGGTGACCGAGATTCCCGATGGCACCTTGGCAGTGGACATCGGGCCCGCCACCATCGAAGCCTACTCGGCCGTGATCGCCAAAGCCAAGACCATCATCTGGAACGGACCCATGGGCGTCTTCGAAAAGCCTCCGTTCGACCGCGGCACCGTCGCCATCGCCAAAGCCGTAGCGTCTTCAGGTGCGGTTTCCGTGGTAGGCGGCGGCGATTCCGAAAAAGCCATCAAGTCGGCCGGCGTCACGGACAAGATCTCCCACGTGTCGACGGGTGGCGGCGCGTCCTTGGAATTCCTGGCGGGCATCGAGCTGCCGGGGGTTGCGGCATTGAGCGAGAAATAATTGACCGCAGATGAACGCTGATAAACGCAGATAAAAAGAAAAGTTTCTTATCTGCGTTTATCGGCGTTCATCGGC
>PMUN01000408.1 GCA_003166875.1 Bryobacterales bacterium
CCGTTTGAAAAGCTGGCCCAGATGTTGGTGGATCACCTGGAAGGGATTCTGAACTACTGCCGAACCAAAGTGCCGATGGGCGTCGTGGAATCGGTGAACGGGAACATCAAGAGCCTGCTACGGCGCGGCCGGGGCTATAAGAATCTCCATTACCTCCTGCTGAAAGCGCAACGGATGGCGGCCACCAAGACCGAATTCGTCGTCTTCCGGAAAGCGGCCTAAAATGCGGCCCTCCACTAATTTCTGCGCAGAGCCGAAGTTTCTTAAAGGCGATTGTTCCTTAACAGCAGTGCCCAATCGCCGCTGCCAGGAGCCACTGGCGACGTCCATGAGGCAGCCGTGACGTTGAGCGGCGCCAAAGCGATCTTTCGTCCAGTGGATGCGTCCCACCAGATTCCCTCGTACTTACCCGGTTGAAGCTCGACCGTGACGTTCCCGCCATGCGGCAGATAGATCGCATACAATTCCCCGGGTTTGGCCAGGCAGTAGTTCCCGTTGTTGACCAGTTCGTCGTGAGGCTCGGTGTTCCACCATTCGAAGCTGGTGAAGAAGTCGACCATGTGGGCGTAGCCCTGAAACATGGTCATGGTGTCGTCGCCACGGCCATTCATCCACCCGCCGCCGGTATCCGGCCAAACGTTGGTTCCACGCCGCGCAGTCTCGCCCGAAGTTTGGTAGCCTCCGGCCATCACAATCTCCCACGCCGAGCGGCGCAACGTATCGGCGGATTCTGATCCCAGACCTTTCGCCCACATCGGATAGTGATCCTCGTAGCCGTATTCTTCATTCGTCTGCGGAATGATGCGGCCCAGGCTTTGCTGCCGCTGGCGCTGGGCAAGCATGAACGCATGCTGCGTTCTGGACCACTCTTGAAATGATGTGAAATCGAACCAGGGTGAGGTGCGATCCTGGTGCACGTTGTCGACGGGATGGCTGGTGGCCAGGTGTTGGTACGGGTCCCACTGTTTGATCAGAGTTCCGGTGGCATGCGTCCAGGCGTCGTCCCGGTACTGATCCAGATCGTCGCCGAGGTCCCAGGTGATGTTGGAAAAGGCCGCGAATCGTGCAATTGCGTACTGGATGAAGCGGTGTTCGTCGTCGCTCGCGGGCGCCGGGTGAACACGGCTGTCGTTCATATCCAGCACCAACGAAAAAATCATGTCGCGATCTCTGGCGTAGCGAAGCGCACGCTCGAATTTCTGCCAATAGGACACTTGAAAGCGGCTATAGTCGAATCCTGGATAGTAGATGTCATCAGGCCGGCCGAAATTCCCCGCGCGGCTTGGCCAGGCGGTGATAAACGGTGTCCAACTTGTGCCGGCCATCACTGGTTCGCCGTAGTACAGGCTGGTTCTGCCGGCGATGGTCACGCGCAGCCGGTTGATCTTTAATTGATGAAGTCTCTCGATGCTGGATTGGATTACGTGTTCGTCTCGCCAACCGATGAACCAGTATGCGGTGGTGCCATTAAAGAAGTAGTGCTCGCCGGTGCCTTCCCAAACAAAGTGCCAGCGGTTTTTGGGGTCCACTCGAATGGGGCCGCGCCGGCCGCCGCTCCGGGCGTGGAACTTACCTGCGAACGTTTTGCGGGACAATCCTTGGCGATATTGAACCTCATACGTGTAGTCGCCTGAAACGGGCGGCATGAACCGAACGCGGTAGACGCTTCCATCCTCGGCGTCGGAAAACCCGTCCACACGCCATTTCTGAGGGCCGTCCGCTTTCTCAAACGTTCCGAAGAGTCGGGCGTCGGTGAAAGGATTCCGGGCTCGACGTCCGGATACATGGGCCGACACCTCCACGAAGTCATACGCATCCAAATCGGCGGCGGATTGCGAGAAGGTCACGGTCCCAGGCGGCAGAGCGCCGGGAATGAACGTGAAGACGACTGCTCCCACCACAACCACGATAAGCAACAGAACTCGAATTCCGCTTACCTGCAGTTGTCGACTGTTATTCTTCGATCCGTTTTCACCCATGATGTCGGCCAGGGCAAAGCTGACCTTTTCAGCTCGCCTTCCGCAGTGCGTCTTCGACGGCCTCGGGATGCCGGGCAATGACGGCTAGCAGAACGCGTGCCGGTCCATCTGGTCGCGTCCGGCCCTGCTCCCAGTTACGTAAGGTAGCAGGACAGAATCCAAACTTCGCCGCGAATTCGGCCTGGCTTAGCCCCAGGCGTCTACGCACTGAACGCACATCGACCGTCGGTACTTCAACCGTCGTTATCCGAACGCCAACTTTCTTTCCCTCCACCCAGTCCACGGCCTCCCTCAGACTTGCAATGATTCGTTTGCTTGCGGTCGGCGTGCGCTGTTTGACTCGTTGGTTGTTCTTCATCGTGTCGTCCTTTTCCGGTATCCCGCAATGAGACGGGGTAGCAGTTTCCTCATTTCGTTTCGTTCGGCTTTCGATAGATTCGCCCTTTCGTTCTTAGCGAAGACGTTGAGAAGGAACAAAGGGAGCGAGTCGTTGTGATAGTAGTAGATGGCCCTGGCACCGCCGCTCTTGCCTCGTCTTTTCGCTTTCCAGCGGAGCTTCCGCGCACCGCCCGTCTCTGGCATAATATCGCCTGCCTCCGGATTCGCGGCCAAATATGAAACCAGCTCGTTCCGCTCGTTCTCCGTCAATGCCGCCTCGGCTTCCCGCAGGAAGCTGGGAGTCTCCGCGACTGTGATTGGAACGAGCACGCCAGCGACGTTGTACGCTATTAGCGTATCATAGACGAACAGGCCGGACCTGCCAATCCACTCAGAGGCGCCTGTTAACCTGAGGATTCGCTCGATGAACCCTTCCCCGTTCTCATTAAGCCTCACTCCGCATGGACGCCTGATCCTGACGCACGACCCTGACGCATCGCATCTTGCCCCCGGGCTTCAAGATCGTTTCGAGCAAGCTTTCGAACGCGGATCGGGCCACGGGCTTTTGCTTCTAGGGGCGGACGAAGTTGGGACCACGCTGCCGCCGGTGTACTCCTATTGGCGGGAATTCGGTGCTCGCTACGTCACGGCCCTCTGCACCCGGCAGGACAGCGACGCACCGCGGAAAGGGGCGCGCGTTGCGGTGCCTCCAGACGAAGAACTGGAGCGCATCGCGATCGGAGCGCCGCCCATGCTGGGCGCGGAATATCTGACAGCCGCCGTTCTCGACGCTTTGTGGCGAGAGATGGACGCGGCCTTCAACCTGGAGTTGGCCGAATCAAAATCCGGCGTGCAGGATTTTCTGAAGCGCCGGAATCCGGCCTGGAACCTGGTGGGCCGCGTGCATTTCAATATTGCCGAGAACCGCAAGGACGCGGACGCTCCGTTCGCATTTCTAGCAACCTATACCAGCCGGCTTTCGGCGCAGGCCAAAGCGCAACATCTTCCACTGGGGCAAGCGCTACGTGAGTACGCGGGCGCGGCCAACAAGGAACGCCTGCTGTCACTGCTGGTTCCGGTGCAGCGCGCATCAGAAACTTGTCCGTGGCTGAAAGCGATGGTCGACGCGGGTGAGATTTTTCATCCGTTGCGCTGGACGCCGCCGGAGGCCTTGGAGCTTCTGCGAGACGTCCCGCAGCTTGAGACCGCAGGTGTGGTGGTTCGTATGCCGGCGTCGTGGAAGGGCAATCGCCCGCCGCGGCCGCGCGTGACGGGCACGGTGGGAACCAAGGCGCCATCGGGCTTAGGACAAAACGCGCTGCTCGATTTCCGCATGGAAGTCACGCTGGACGGCGAATCGCTCACATCCGCCGAAATCCGCGATTTGTTGGCCAAAACGGATGGCCTGGCGTTGGTGCGTGGACGATGGATCGAACTCGACCGCGAGCACCTGCATAGTATGATCGAGCGCTTCCGCGAGGTGGAGCAGACGGCAAAGGACAATGGCCTGGCCTTCAGCGAAGCCATGCGGTTGCTGGCCGGCGCGGACGTCCATGCCGAAGATACGGAAGCTGCGGCCAACGCCGACTGGGGGCAGGTGGTGGCTGGTCCCTGGTTAGCGGAAACCTTGCAGGGGCTCCGCACTCCCCAAGGCTTAGCGAAGGTCGATCCCGGCGATGCCCTCGAAGGCGTGCTGCGGCCTTATCAACAGGTGGGCGTCCGCTGGCTCTATCTCCTCACCACTCTCGGCCTTGGAGCGTGTCTGGCCGACGACATGGGACTTGGCAAGACAATTCAGGTGCTATCGCTGCTGCTGATTCTCAAGCGCCAGCAGGTGGCCAAGCCGCAGCCGAGCCTGTTGGTGGCGCCGGCCTCGCTGCTCGCTAACTGGGCGGCGGAAATCGAGCGCTTCGCACCGGGACTGAAGGCGCTCGTCGCGCATCCTTCGGCTTTGCCTGCCTCCGAGTTGAAAGCTCTGGAACCCGAACGGCTGCGGAACATCGACCTGGTCATCACCAGCTATGGCTCGCTGCTCCGCGTGCCGTGGATGACGGAAATCCCCTGGCAGCTAGCGGTGCTGGATGAAGCGCAGGCTATCAAAAACCCGGATGCGAAACAGACCCGCGCCGTCAAGAAGCTCAAAGCGCGAGCAAGACTGGCGCTCACCGGCACGCCGGTGGAGAACCGGCTGGGCGATCTTTGGTCGATTTTCGACTTCGTCAACCCGGGATTGCTGGGAACATCCAAAGAATTCACCAGCTTCGCCAAGCGCCTGGCCGCGCGGGTTCACGGATCCTACGAACCGCTGCGCGAGCTGGTGCGTCCGTATATTCTGCGGCGCCTGAAGACCGATAAGACCGTGATCGCGGACTTGCCCGACAAAACCGAAATCAAGGCGTTCTGCCCGCTCAGCCGTCCCCAGGCCGCGCTCTACCAGCAGGCCGTGAAGGAACTGGCCGAGCAACTCGAGGATTCGAGCGGCATTCAGCGCAAGGGGCTGGTGCTCTCGTACCTGATGCGCTTCAAGCAGATTTGTAACCATCCGTCGCAATGGCTGGGAGATGGCGTCTGGAGCGAAGCCGACAGCGGCAAATGGGCACGTCTGCGCGAGATTGCCGAGGTGATTGCCTCCAAGCAGGAAAAAATGCTCGTCTTCACGCAGTTCCGCGAGGTGACCGCGCCGCTGGCCGCGTTCCTCGGCTCGGTTTTCGGACGGCCCGGCCTGGTATTGCACGGAGAAACTGAAGTGAAGAAGCGCCAGGATCTGGTGCGGCGCTTTCAGGAAGACGAAGGCGTGGGCTTTTTCGTGCTTTCGCTGAAGGCCGGAGGCTCAGGCCTGAATCTGACCGCCGCATCGCACGTGGTGCATTTCGATCGATGGTGGAACCCTGCGGTGGAGAACCAGGCCACCGACCGAGCCTTCCGCATCGGCCAGACCAAGAATGTGCTGGTGCACAAGTTCGTCTGCCGCGGTACCGTGGAAGAGAAAATCGACCAGCTTATCGAATCCAAGCGCCAAATGTCGCAGGATTTATTGGAAGGCGGCGCGGACTTACTGCTGACGGAGCTGAAGGACGACGAATTACTCAAGCTGGTTGCGCTGGATATCAATAAAGCGCTCAAGGAGACGTGATTGGCGAGGTATGACGGTTGGGGATTCAGGCCGTACGTTTCGGTTGCGGAGCGGCGCCACAAGGCGGCGCGAGAGATGGAAAAGCGCAAGCAGCAAGGGCACGCCGTTTCACCGGTCAACATCGAAGGCCGCGCCATCGCCAATACGTTCTGGGGCAGAGCGTGGTGCCAGAACCTGGAGCGCTATAGCGATTACGCTAACCGGCTTCCGCGCGGCCGGACCTATGTGCGCAACGGATCGGTGGTGGACCTGCAGATTGCGCCCGGCGCGATCAATGCCTATGTCAGCGGCTCTAGGTTATATGAGGTCACGCTGAAAGTGACGCCGGTCACGAAAGCGCGTTGGAAATCCATCTGCAAGGACTGTGCGGGTGCGATTGATTCGCTGGTGGAGCTGCTCGAAGGACGGCTATCTAAAGGAGTCATGGAGCGGATCTGCCGCCAGAACCAAGGCCTGTTTCCTTCACCGGCCGAGATCCAGCTTTCGTGTAGTTGCCCGGACTGGGCCGGAATGTGTAAACATATCGCGGCGGTTCTGTATGGCATCGGCGCGCGTTTCGACCACCAACCCGAACTGCTCTTCCGCTTGCGTGCGGTGGACGAAATGGAATTAATCGCGAGTGCAGGCAGCGCGACTTCGCTCGCCAAGCACGGGCCGGCCGCCGGCAAAATTCTCGGAGGCGACGATCTGTCCATATTTGGCCTCGATATGGCCGAGAGCTTCAGCCCAGCTAAACCCAAGCGCGCAAAGAAGGCGGCGCTTGAGGGGAAGCGCAAACCGCGTAAGAAGCGGCAGACGGGCGCGCGCAACTCGCGGCGGCCGGCGAAGGATTAATGTCGGCGAAATAGGATCGAACTGGAGCCACCCGCCGGGATCGAACCGGCGACCTGCTGATTACGAATCAGCCGCTCTACCAACTGAGCTAGGGTGGCTTGCCTTTTCACTTTAACCAACTTCGAGCAATCATCGCAATTCTCTCGCGCGTTACGGCCGCATTAAACGGCGGAGCGCCTGTTCCGCCGATGGGTCCTTTTGAGTCGCGTTGGCCAGATACAAGCTCAGCATTCGCTTGGCCCGTTCGTTGTCCCCGGCTCGCAACGACAGATCGGCCAGTGAACGCGCGCACAGCGGATACTCAGGCTCGTGCTCGATATGCAGAGTGCATTCCGCCTCCATGTGCTCGATGCTCTGGCGTGCTTTGTCCAGCACCTGGATACCGGCGGGCGGGTCGCGCATGAAGATCAAGCTTTGCGGATCTTCGTACACCAGTTGCCAATCGGAGGCAATGGGGTTGCCCAGCGCCAGGGCGAGCGGATAGAAAGCGCCGGTGACGTACTCGAAGGTATTCATGACGATCACGCGGACCGCATAGCGATCCAGCAGGCGCTGGCATTCGCTGCCGAGCACGTTGGGGGTCGCGCCGGAATTATAGAGGATGCGCCGGTAATCCTGGTAGACGGATTCGTTCAGCGCGCGGCCGTCCACAAAGGTACGTTGCTGCGGCCATAGCCGCCAGATCAGGTAGCCGCCATATTCATACGTGTTGAACATTGGCTTCGAGATGGCGTGGGCGCGCAAGAAATCGGAAGCGCCCTCAGGGTATTCCCAAAGCGCCGCGCGAAATTGGAAAAAGCTACCCCGCGCTACGCCCGTGGTGAGGAAGGTTAGCAGCAAGACGATTGCGCCCTGGCCGATGAATCGCGGCGTGCGGAACCGGCGCGGAAACCAGGCCGCAATCAGGATCGGAGCGAGAAATCCGATCAACAGAATATTCCGGTAGGCCGTGAGCGACGCGGCGGCGAAGGCGGCGAAGAGCAGCCAATCCGTCGCGCGGACCTTGCGCCAGGAAAGCAGCAGCACGGCCGCCGCGGCATAGAGCAGAATGTCGAAAGAATAAGGGGGACCCCAGAGATAGGGCGAACGCCATTCGATCAGCGTTGAGGTGAGATAACTATTCCGATACCGGAAAAGCGTGTCGAGAACGTGAAAGCCATTGGGATTGAGAAATGAGATCGCGATCGCAAGGGCGGACATCTTCCAGATGCGTACGTCACCTTCCATCGGCTGCTTTCGAAAGCGCAGGATCGCAGCTTCGGCCGAGTAAGCCCCCATGACCACCCAGCCGAGAAAAAAGCCGCCATGGCAGTTCGCCCAAAGTAGCGCAAGCGGCGGCAGCAACCACAACGGCCAGCGCAATTCGAAAATGGCGACAAAAACGGCGACCATTAGAAACGTGATGAGCGCCGGACGATCGGAAGCAAACTCGACCGCCAACATCGAGGCGGCAAACGCCGCGGCCAAGCCTGCGTAGAAACTACCGGTACGTCGCGTGGCAATCAGGCCGGCGAGCGAACAGAGCGCGGCCAGCAGCAGCGCTTTTAATATTACTAACCCGGGTGCGCCCGCGGCGGCGTAGATGCAGTAGAGAATAGCCTGCGCCAGCCACTCGTGCGTGAGATTGAAGTGGCGGACCTGCTCCTCGCCCGGATACGCTGGCTTGCCAAGATAGGTGGTGTAAGAGAACGGATCGGGGACCGGCAAGGCGCGGTAGTGGACGATGTACTCGCCCGTTTTGAGGTGCCACCAGGTGTCATAGCCTGAGACCTCGGTGGAGAACATGCCGATCAGACAGATCGCGGCCAGCACCAAGACAGTGGGGCGAAGCCAAGCCGGCTCGCGTCGCTCGGGCACGGCGACTGGCTCGTTCGCAACGGCTGAAGTTGGTTGAGAGTTGCGGGTGCGGCGCGACACTTTATCAATGATAGAACCGTTTCTGGTTTCTCGTTTCTGGTTAGGCGCTTTCGGAAATTTGCGTGCATTTGCGGGCATTCGCGGCTATACTGAATACAGCGGCTTACAGATGTCTCTGCCATCCACAGCTCGTCCCTCCCTGTTCGGCTCCGACTAGGCCGTTTCCCTCCTCTGTTCTGCGTTGTCCCAAACGAAAACTGTCGATAGAGAAGGAGACTCAAGATGCTTACCAGTGAAATTGTCCGTCTGGACCTTCCCCAAATCCTGACCTCGCTGCCGGGCCCACGCGCGAAGGCGTTGGTGGAGCGCGACCGTAATGTGCTCTCGCCATCCTACACACGCGACTATCCGCTGGTGGCGAGCCGCGGAGAGGGTGCCATCGTTGAAGACGTGGATGGCAACCGCTTCCTTGATTTCAATGCGGGAATCGCGGTAGTCTCCACCGGCCATTGCCATCCGCAGGTAGTTGCGGCCATCAAAAATCAGGCCGAGCGTTTGATCCACATGTCCGGCACGGATTTCTACTACGAGAATATGGTCGAACTGGCCGAGAAGCTGGCTGCAATCGCACCCGGCGGTGTCGCGCGGCGCGTCTATTTCGGTAATTCGGGCGCAGAAGCGGTCGAAGCCGCCATGAAGCTGGCTCGCTATCACACAGGCCGCGATAAATTCATAGCGTTTCGAGGAGCATTTCACGGGCGCACCCTCGGCGCACTCTCATTGACGGGTAGCAAAGTAGTTCAGCGCAAGGGATTCGGGCCGCTGGTGCCCGGCGTCTTTCATGCGCAGTTTCCCGATCCCTACCGGCGTCCGGAAGGTACAACGCCCGAGGATCACGCAGTGAGTTGCGTGCGCGCGATTGAAGAGGAGCTTTTCAGGACCACTCTGCCGGCTGAAGAAGTGGCCGCGATTGTTCTGGAGCCGATTCAAGGCGAGGGCGGTTACGTGGTCCCGCCCAAAGTGTTCTTCGAAGAGTTGGCACGCTTGGCTTCGAAGCACGGCATCTTGCTGGTCTTCGATGAAATCCAATCGGGCATGGGACGCACCGGCAAAATGTGGGCCGCGGACCACTTCGGTGTGACGCCGGATATTCTCACGGTCGCCAAGGGCATCGCAAGCGGGATGCCGCTGAGCGCCATGGTGTCGCGCGCCGAGGTGATGAACTGGGGGCCCGGAGCGCATGCCTCCACCTATGGCGGAAATCCGGTCGCGGTGGCGGCAGCGCTAGCTACCATCGAACTGCTCGAGCGCGAGCTGACGGCGAATGCGGCCCGCATCGGCGGCCATATTCTGGACCGCTTGCGAAGTTGGCCGGCCAAGTTCAAGAATGTGGGCGATGTTCGCGGCCTGGGCCTGATGATTGGCATCGAAATGGTCCGCGATCAGGCCACTAAGGAACGGGCGCCGGAGCTGCGCGACAGGCTGGTTGCGATGGCCTTCGAGCGCGGCCTGTTGGTGCTGGGCGCCGGACGTAACGTTCTTCGACTTTGCCCTCCGCTGATCATCACCCGCGATCAAGCCGACTTCGCTCTAGATACACTGGAGGAATGCCTGAAGTCGATGTGACCGCGGCTCGCATTCTCGACGTCGGCTGTGGCATCAATAAATATCCGGGCGCGATCGGCATCGATCGCAATCCCCGCAGCCGCGCCGACGTTCTGTGCGACCTGGATCGGTTCCCCTACCCGCTCCGCGACAGTTCCTTTCAAGCCCTGCGCGCCGTGCACGTCATCGAGCACGTTTCTGACGTCATCCGCGCCATGGAGGAGTTTCATCGCCTGGTCAGCCCCGGCGGCCGGGTTCTCATTGTCACGCCTCACTACACCGACTTCAGCTCTTTCTGCGACCCCACTCATCGCTGGCATCTGAACAGCTTCTCATTCCGCTATTTTGGCCCCGACCATGGGGGCTTCGGTTACTACTCATCGGCGCGCTTCCGCGAGGTTTCCGTTCACGTCCGCCTGCTCGCGTTATGGCGATACGTGGGGTTTGAGTTTCTGGTGAACCATTTCCCACGTTTCCGGCGGTTTTGGGAATACTACCTGTGCTACGTAATCCGGGGCAAGGTGATGGAGTTCGAGTTCGAGGCCATCAAGTGAGCACGATGTATGATGCGATGTATAATTGGATATGGCGATGGTTCGCAAACAGATTTATATAGGGACCCAACAACAGAAGGCGCTGAAGAAGATGGCTTCTCAAACGGGCAAGACAGAGGCTGAAATCGTCCGGAACGCTTTGGATGAACATGTGCGGTTTCTGAAAGCTAAAGAGGACCGCATGGCGGCGTGGCGCGCGATCGAGACCACCATTGATCGAAGAACAAAGCAACCCCAAATCGGCACTGGGCGGACATGGAAGAGGGAAGATCTTTACGACCGCGATAAGCGCTCGCGTTCTAATCGACACTAATGTACTCGTCTATCTCTACGACGAGTCGGCTCCCGCCAAACAACTTCAAGCGCGATTGATCCTCCGTGCGGTTGCGGAAGCTGGTGTTGGCGCGGTGAGTACGCAGGTGCTGTCTGAATTCTTCAGCGTCGCGACTAGGCGGCTCCGTCCCCGGCTGCCGTTTGAGGTCGCCTTGGCTGAGTTGGAGCATCATGCGCGCGTTTGGACCATCCTGTTGGTAACCGCGCCTGTGGTGGTCGCGGCTGCTCACGCCGTTCGGGATTACAGCTTCAGCTTCTGGGACGCTCAACTCTGGGCAGTCGCCAAGCTAAACCAGTTGGACACGATACTCAGCGAGGACTTTCAGGCCGGTTCCCGGCTGGGGGGAGTCAGATTTGTCAATCCCTTTGCCGCGGACTTCCAGCAATCTAACTGGCTCACCTGATTCACCGCTCGCTTTCTTGAGATTTTCCACTCTTACCCACCACTCCTTCTGGGAACTAGGTTTCCGGCGCCATAAAGTTATTGGCGCTAGTACCGATTCTTTCGGTTAGGAGTCTTCGCATGATGGGACACCTGTACGAATTCGCCGATGTGCTCCGGCATCACGGCCGGAAGCGGCATCTCGCTCCGGACCTCGCCACTGGGCGCCGCGGCGAGGACATTGCGCATCGCTATCTGCAACGCGCCGGAATTATTATTGTCGCGCGGAACTACCGCATGGCTTCGGGCCACGGTGAAGTGGATCTCATCGGCTGGGAACGGGATACGCTTGTCTTCGTCGAAGTGAAATCCCGCCGGACCGATGAGTACGGGTCACCGGACCGCGCCATCGGACATCAAAAGGAATCCAACCTGATCCGCACCGCGCGCGAATACGCCAGGCAGGCCGAGGTTCCCTGGGAAAAAGTACGATTCGACGTGGTCAACATCGTGTTCAGCACCCCGCCTTTGGTCACGCACTTTCGCGACGTTTTCGGGCCTTCCGCCGCATGAGAGGAATTTCTACGCAGCGTAAGCTTGTAGCGCAGCGCGGGGTTCCGGGTTGGCGAGCCGGAGCGTTGACACCAGCTCAAGGTTATAATTCGGAGACTGATTCAAGAGAAGCCGGGCGGCCCGTTCGGGCTTTTCAGTTTCGAACAAGCAAGTCCGAGAACCTGCCCGCCCCTCCACACGCACTGCAGATGCGCGCTGACTCACACGGTAGGCCATCCTTGCCCCATGATGGGCTTGGAGAGAATCCAGCGGCCAATCAGAGTCGGCCACCATTCGAATCCCTCCCTCAGCGCTGATCAGGATAGTCATGTCCGAAGGAGTGTGGCCGCTTCGCACAGCATTTTCCGCCGCATCGAGGATCTGGACGGCGTTGTCTACGAAGCTGCTCACAAAACCCTTATCGGAACTGGAGCAAGGAGTTTGAAACTATTTTATCTGGGCAAGCCGGAGGCTTACCTTACAATGAGGTATGCGTATCCTGCTGTTCAGTGGTAAGGGCGGCGTCGGCAAAACCAGTGTTGCAGCGGCCACGGGCCTGCAGTTATCCCGGCTTGGCTATTCCACCCTGGTGATGAGCGTCGATCCGGCCCACAGCCTGGCGGATGCGTTCGACCTCGAAACCAGCCTGTTCCAGGAGAAGACCAGCGAGCCTTTTCCCATCGACGACCACCTCTCCATCCAGGAAGTGAACATTCAGAAGGAAATCAAGCGGCACTGGCGCGAGATCTCAACCTACGTCGTCTCGGTGCTGCGTACCACCGGCATCAGTGATGTCGAGGCCGAAGAGCTGGCCATCCTGCCAGGCATGGAAGAACTGAGCGCGATGATGTATGTGAATCAGTTCCGGCGCGAGCAGAAGTACGACGTCATCGTGCTGGATTGCGCACCCACGGCGGAGTCGATGCGCTTCGTCAGCATGCCCACCACGCTCGAATGGTATATGAAGCACATCTTTCCGTTTCAACGGGGACTGCTGAAGGCGGTGCGTCCGGTGGCCAACCGGATCTCGCCGATGGAACTGCCGAACGACAGCTATTTCGCCAACATCCAGTACCTGTTCGCGCGCCTGGATGGGATTGCGGAGCTGCTGGAGGACCCGAAAACCACTAGCGTCCGGCTGGTAACGAATCCGGAGAAGATGGTGCTGCGCGAGACGCAGCGCGCATTCGTTTATTTTTCACTGCACGGGTTGACCATCGACAGCATTATCGTGAATCGGGTGCTGCCGGAGGCGGTCACCGATACCTGGTTCGATCAGTGGCGCGCTTCCCAAGCCAAAATCCTGGACGAGATCGAAGAATATTTCGCGCCGGTGCCGATGAAGCGCGTTCCGTTGTTCACTCACGAAGTATTGGGGCGTGAGCGGCTGGAGGAACTGGCCGACGTGCTCTATAAGGATAAGGACGACCCTGCGGCCGTGACGCGCACTGAAGCCCCGTTTACGTTCGAGAAACGCAACGCGCATTACGAAGTGCGCGTGCGCCTTCCGTTCGCGGTGAAGGGTGAATTGGGGCTGTTTAAGAAGGGCGACGAGTTGGTGGTGGAGATCGGAACGCTGCGGCGGCATATCGGGCTGCCGACATCCATGTCGGCGCTCACGCCCACACGCGCTACATTACAGAATAGAATATTAATAGTGGAAATGAAGGAAGCCTGATATGGACGAAAAACAAACTGCCGCTCAACCCCCGCACGGCTGCTTTTTCTGCAGCGTGGCCGGACCACAGATCGAAGCTATGCTCGGTCACCTCTGGCCGGAAGAAACCCACAAGCATTTTCGCGCCGCGCGCGTTGAAGTATTGAAAGGCATTCGAAGTTTGTTGGATGCCCGCATCGAACGCCTTTCGAAGCAAACCCCGACCGGCACGAAAATCACTGTCGAGTAATCGCTAGCGCTGGCTCAGACCGCCATCCACGGCTAGCACCTGGCCGGTGATGAAATTGGACGCATTCAGAAAATAGAGCACCGCCTCGGCCACTTCATCCACCGTCCCCATGCGGCGCGCCGGCGTGGCCTCGATCATCTGTTCCACCCGAGGCTCCTGTCCCGAAGAAAGAATCACCCCGGGAGCAACCGAGTTCACAGTGATCTCAGGCGCGAGCGCTTTGGCCAATACCCGCGTCAGCATAATCACACCGGCCTTTGAGGAACAATAGTGCGCGTACTCCGCCCAGGCCAGGATGCCGCCCAATGAGCTGATATTCACAATCCTGCCAGCCCCTGCTTTCTTCATCAGCATCGCGCCTTGTTGGCAACAGAAAAAAGTCGCTTTCAGATTTACACTGTGGATGAAGTCCCAGTCGGCCTCCGTGATCTGGAGCGGATCACTCCGCCGGAATCGCGCTGCATTGTTGACCAGCCCGTATAGCGAACCAAGCTGCTCCTCCACTTCGCCGAACATACGCCGGATCTCATCCACCTTCTCGAGATCGGCCTTGAACAATGACGCTCCGCCGCACTCCTCAGCAGTAGCACGCGCCTCCTGTTCCGAGGTCTGGTAATGAATCGCGACGCGGTAGCCTTCGCGAAACAGCCGCAAGGCGATCCCGCGCCCGATACGCTTGGCGCCGCCCGTTACCAGTACCGTTCTATCCATAGTGATTTTGGGCCGCGAATAAACGCAAATGAACGCGAATCAGATGACATTCTTATTTGCGTTCATTCGCGTTCATTCGCGGCCAATCTCTAACCTCTCGCTATACTACCGGATCTCCATGCACTTCCACTTCCGTCGGTTCCACTCCCTCGGCCGCGGGTTGCGGCAGACGTCCGGTCCAGTTGGCCCATAACCAAAAAATCGCCGTGCTCGAGCTTAATAAGCCCGACACCGCGCCGATCATGCGCGGGCTCCACTTTTGGGAAGCGAGTCCTGCGCCCAACATTGAAAGCATCATCATCGACCACGATAACGTCTCGATGGTCGCAAACACCCGGCCGCGAAACTCATCCGAAACGCGACGCAGCAACTGCGAGGTATTTAGCACCGAGCTTACCGCGATAGCCGCTCGCGATATTGCGATAAACACCACCGCCAGCGCAAAACTCGGCATCTGGCTGAATACGACATACGCGCCTCCGTGGATCACGTAACAGATCCCGATGGCGCGCTTGTATCCTTCAAACGAGATTCGTTTGCCCATCCAATGCGCAAACGCTCCGCCCACCAGCAGACCCACGCCGGCCGAAGCCCACAGATAGCCGATGCCGGCTGGGCCGCGGTGAAACACCAGCTCGCCGAAAAGGCTGAACAGAATCTGCGCCGCACCTCCGCCCGACGCCCATCCCACCGCGAGCAGCGCGATCCCGAGAATCAGGGGTGAAGCGCGCATGTAGCGCAAGCCTTCGGTATATTCATGCCAGGGACGCACCACCTCGTTCTCGGTGAGTTCAGTGCCTTGAGCGCGGAAACTGCCACCGCCGGTCACCTTCAATCTGGAAATACAGGCGGCGGAAAACAGGAATGACAGGGCGTTGAACGCGAACGCCCACTTGTAACCGAACTGCGTAACGCTGGCGCCGCCCAGAAACGCTCCCAGCGTGAGCGTGGTCCAGCCGGTGGTCTGCGTGAGTGAATTCGCTGTGTGCAACTCTTCCTTGCTGGCAATGGTGGGAAGAATCGCGGATCTGCCGCTGGTGAAAAATGGCGAGGCGAACATCAGAAGCGCGCTCAGGACGTACAGTGGCCACGAGCTATGTGCCGAAATCGCCAGGATGAAACCGAGCGCCACCACGGCCCGGACCAAATCGCTCACGATCATGATCCGCTTGCGATCCAACCGGTCCAGCACTACGCCGGCCAACGGACCCGCCATCACCGCCGGAATCGCGCGCGATAGCATTACACCCGTCACCACCATGCCTGAATGCGTGGTGGCCAATGCCAGGCTGAACACGGCGATGTTATTAAAATGATCGCCGATCTCCGAGACCACCTGACCGCTCCAGGTGTAGCGATAGTTCCGATTATTCTTGAGCAGACGTAGAAAGTCGGACATCTGAAGGTGTGTTATCAGCGTAGCGCAAGCCTCCGGCTTGCCGTGTTCGCATTCTTGCGAACACCCGCATGCGTTCACACGAGTGTGAACGCGGCACGCTTGAGAGCGTGCGCTACGGTATCGTTTCCTCGCGCACCGTGATGGAGTCTATAAACTCACGATCCAAGTCGTAACTGAACCCGGGCGCATCGCGGACGGTGATGGTCCCGCGCGGAGTCACTTCCACGGGCGGCTGGATGATATCGCGGGCCCAATAGCGCTTACTCGCCGACACGTCGCCGGGAAGCACAAAGTTGGGAAGCGTCGCGAGCGCGATGTTGTGCGCCCGTCCGATGCCTGCTTCCAGCATTCCGCCGCACCACACCGGAATTCCGGCCGCTTGCGCGACATCATGCACGCGCTTGGCCTCCCCGAATCCACCCACGCGGCCCAGTTTGATATTGATAATCCGGCCGGCGTTCATCGCAATCGCCTGCGTGGCCTGATGCGCGGACCGGATGCATTCATCCAGACAAATCGGCGTTTGAAGCTGCGCCTGCAATTTCGCGTGATCGATAATCTCGTCGTGCGCCAGCGGCTGTTCGATCATCATCAGCCCGAACTCGTCCAGGCTCTTGAGCCGCGCGGAGTCGGCGAGCGTATAGGCGGAGTTGGCGTCAGCCATTAGCAGGATCTTCGGGAACTTGCGCCGCACTTCGCGAATCACCTCTACGTCCCAGCCAGGCTTGATCTTCATCTTGATGCGCTGGTAGCCGGCCGCGAGCTCAGTTTCGATTTTCTGCAACAGCTCGGGGACTGAATTCTGGATTCCAATCGACACACCACACGGAATCTCGCGCCGCGCGCCTCCACCGATATGTTGATACAAAGGTCTGCCAGCCAGGCGGGCTTCCAGATCCCAAACCGCCGCTTCGAGACCCGCTCGCGCCATGTTATGACCGCGGATGTGCGCGGTCCGGGCGTCCACTCCGGCAGCGCTTTCGAACTTGTAATTCAACACGCGCGGAGCAACGTAATCGCGCAGGATCAGCCACGCCGAATCGGTCCACTCTTCGTTGTAAAACGGATTCTCGCCGGCGGTGCATTCACCCCATCCGGAGACACCCGATGAGACAGCTTCCACCAGGACGATGTGGCGTTCGGTGGTGCGGCCGAAGCTGGTCTCAAAGAAATGGATCAGCGGCATTCGGATTTGCCGTAGTGTGATTCGTTCTAACTGGATTCCCATTTTCCTAGTAAGTATGTCCCCGCTTTCTTGGACCTCTCGAAACCGATGACCGCCAGCCCTTGCTCGAACGCTCGCTGGAATTCTTGACTGGCTTGCTGCTGAATTTCGCGCGCCCGCTTCGGATCATCCGATCGTATGGCCGCAATCTCAGCCGGTATCGCGATGCGAATTTCGATAGGGTTACGTTCGAACGGCCGCCCGGCGATGATGGCTTCGGCGCGTGGGCTTCCGATCCACCACTCGGCGATGCAGCGATCCGTCGGCAGACCGCCATGCAGATGGCTGGTGGTGGTTCCGTACTGATTGAACACGTATCTGCGAACGATGGCGCCCAGCCGCTCCATATTGAAAAACGCGTTCTTGACCTCGAGCGGATCGAAGGTCCACTCGATCAGATCGATGCCGCGCGAGAGCGCTTCGTCGCGTTGGGCCAATTTCAGCCGCTTACCAACTTTAGCGTCCCGGTACTCAGGGAGAACTCCCAGCATGTGGCTGTGAAGATAACTCTTGCCGCCGGCTTTCAGACCACCTGGTTTCAACCCTGGTATCGCCAGACAAAATCCGATCATGCGCTGGCCGTCAAAAGCTCCGAACACCTGGCCGCCCACCTTGAGCGCCACCACGAATAACCGCACCGGCAGCAGCTCGATCTCTTCAAAGCCCCAGATCTGCTGCTGCAGCCGGACCGCATCCTGAAATTCCGCATGCGCCGTTAGACCGCGAATCTCAATCATCGCGAGCCTTGGCCTCCTGCCAGAGCGCTTCCATTTCCTCGATGCTCGACCCCGGCAACTTCGCGTGACTCTCGACATGCGCGAATCGCTTGCGAAACTTCGCATTAGTCCTTCGCAGAGCCTGCTCGGGATCCACTTTCAGAAACCGCGCCAGGTTCACCAGGACGAAGAGCAAGTCACCGATTTCGTTTTCAAGCTCGCTGCGTGATCCGCTGGCGCGCGCGCGTCCTAGCTCTTCCAACTCCTCGTCCAGTTTTTCGAGCACTTGATCGGGATTTTCCCAATCGAAGCCAACCGCGGCAGCCTTGGACGAGATCTGTTGCGCCTCCACNNTCTTTCTTCTCGTCGACCTTGATCTCGTCCCAGCGGCGCTTTACGTCGTCCGCCGTCTTGGCATCGCCTTCACCGAACACGTGCGGATGGCGGCGGATCAGCTTTTCGGCGATGGCGTCGAGCGAATCATCAATCCGGAATTTGTTCTCTTCCGACGCCATCTGGGCGAAGAAGACGGGCTGCAACATCAGATCGCCCAGCTCTTCAGCCAGACCGCGCCAATCGCGCCGGTCGATCGCGTCCAGCACTTCATAGGTCTCTTCCAGAAGATACGGTTTGATGGTGTCGAAGCTCTGTTCGCGATCCCACGGGCATCCCCCGGGAGCGCGTAGCCGCGCCATGATATCGACCAAACGCTCGAATCTTTCGCCTGTGGTTTTTGGATCTGCTGCCATTCGCTCGCGCGGTGGAATCCCCATTGTGGCACAGGCCGTGGCGCAAACTCTTAGTTTGCCGCGTCCCCACTCTTGGGGAGGCCGCGCAATTTAGCCCAGCTGGCTGCGTTATGGGACGCTGTTCTCATTGCATCTATCAGATAAATAGCCACTTACGCATGGAAACCGGCGTGCACCACCGCCCAGTGGAGAGGAACGGGGATCATGACTAATTTAAGAACTTGGATGTGGATTGCTTTGCTCGCCGTAATTGCAGGCTGCATGCAGAGCGCTATTCTGGCTGCCGACGGCGGGCCGAATTTGGCGACGATCGATCGCTTGCAAGCCGCCTATCGCGCGGAAACCATTGCTCAAGACCGGTATTTGGCTTTCGCCGCCAAGGCGGACGATGAAGGGTACAAACCGGTGGGAAGCTTGTTCCGCGCCGTGGCTCGCGCGGAGCAAATTCTGTACACATATCATTTCGATGCTATCAAGGAATTGGGCGGCGTACCGGCAGAGGTTAACGCTGAGCCACCAACGGTCGGTTCCACCAAGGAGAACCTGGAGAAGTCCTCCAATAGAGCCGCGGCCGATCAATTTGACGCGGACTATACCACTTACGTAAAAAGCGCCCGCGCGGAAGGCAATCGAAACGCGGCTAAAGTCCTGGAGTATGCCCGAATCGTAGAGGCGCAAAACGTCCGCCTGTTTGCGGTGGCCGCCAAGAGCTTGGACCAAATGCGCGGCGGTCCGAGGGGGTACTACATTTGCGGTGTCTCCGGTGTTGTCAGTGCGACTCTGGATGCGGCGAACTGCTCGGGTCCCGATTGGGAAAAAGTGAAGTAGCCAGCAGCATTGAGTTTTTTTTTGACTGCCCGTTCCGAGCCGCGACCGGGAGGAAGCGCTACCATGATCGGTGCAACGCTCCCTTCCGGTCGCGGCTCGGTTATAGTGGATGCAATGAGCGACCAGGGTTTCCCCTTCTTTCCAGCCACTCTTGAGTTCCTGATCCTTTCTCTGAAGACGCAGACTGAAATGCAACTCGGTCTGTTGTACACCGGCGAGGAAAAGGACCGCCCCGAGCCCGAGTTGAAAATCGCGCGCCACAGCATCGACCTGCTGGCCATGCTCCAGGAAAAAACGCGCGGCAATTGTACGCTCGAAGAGCAGCGCCTGCTCGACAATGCCGTTACCGAATTGCGCTTCCGTTTTGTACAGGCTTCAGAGCAGCAGGAGAAAAACGCCGCCGCCAAAACCGAACCGCCCGAGGAAAAGTCGGAAGGGCAGGCCAGTTCGTAGATGGCTGGAGAACCGATTAGCATCACGGTGCTCGGTTCGGGCACCAGCGTCGGAGTCCCTACCATCGGCTGCCATTGCGCGGTATGCACCTCCAGCGACCCGCGCGATAACCGGCTCCGGCCTTCGATCCTCATAAAATACGGAGGCCACGGCGTCCTGATAGATACCACGCCCGACCTGCGCCAGCAGGCGCTCCGCGCGAGGATCGAAAGAGTGGATGCAATTTTGTTCACGCATTCTCACGCCGACCATATCATGGGCCTCGACGATGTGCGCCCGTTTAATTTCCGCCAGGGCGGCGAGATTCCCATCTACGGCTCGGCGGAAACCATTGCAAACATCCGGCACTGTTTCCGCTACATCTTCGATTCCCGCTACGCGGAATCCGCCGTGCCGCGCCTGGTCACGAACGCTTTTGACGGCGGCCCGATCAATCTTTTCGGGCTCGACTTCACACCCATACGGCTTTGTCACGGCAAAGGCACGGTGTATGGATTTCGCTTTGGTAGCGCCGCATATCTGACCGACCACAGCGACATTCCCCCGGAATCGATGGAGCTGTTGAGCGGGCTGGACGTATTGTTCCTGGATGCGCTGCGACACCGTCCGCATCCCACCCATTCCACGGTGGAGCATTCGCTCCAGTCGGTGGAAAAACTGGCGCCGAGACGGACATTCTTCACGCATATCTGTCACGATCTTCCGCACGCTCTCACCGAGGACACTTTGCCGGCGCACGTTCGCCTGGCCTACGACGGCCTCGATATTCTCGTTGGGGACGCCGCATGAGGATCTTTCGAAGCCTCGCCGAATTGCCGGGCGACTTCGGCCCTTGCGCGATTACCATCGGCAATTTCGATGGTGTCCACATCGGTCACCAGCAGATTTTGCGGCGCGTAGCTGCCATCGCCCATGAGCACGGCTGGAAGGCCGCGGCATTGACGTTCGATCCGCATCCCACCAAACTGGTTGCTCCCGCGCGCGCGCCCCGCTTGCTTACCACGCCCGAGCAACGCGCTCGGCTGTTGCTGGATCAGAGTATCGACGAAGTCTTGATTCTTCCCTTCACGCCAGAAATCGCCCGGCTGACTCCTGAGGAATTCGTACACGAAATTCTGAGCGGAAAGCTCGGCGCGAACACCGTTTTGGTAGGGGATAATTTCCGCTTTGGAAACCGGGCCGCAGGCGACGCCCGCACGCTCGAGGAACTGGGACACAAGTATGGATTCTCGACGGAAATCATCCATGCCATTTCATGGCGCGGCCGGGTAATCTCATCGAGCGAGATCCGGCAATCCATCGAGGCCGGTCAGGTTTCACTCGCGTGCCGCATGCTCGGCCGTCCTTACGCACTCGAAGGAAGAGTGGTCCCGGGCGCAGGCATCGGATCGAAGCAAACCGTTCCCACGCTCAACTTGGAAACAAAAGCGGAGGTTCTGCCGAAGACCGGCGTCTACATCACCCGAACGCATGAGCGGAACAGTCCACGCGAATGGCCGTCCATTACGAACGTGGGCTATCGGCCAACTTTCAACGGACACGGGTTGACCATCGAGACATTCTTGCTATCCGCGCTGGATGGCGAAACGCCGGAAGAGATTTCGGTGGAGTTTCTGCGTTGGGTCCGCGAAGAGCGAAAATTCCCAAGCCCGGAAGAGCTGAAAGCACAAATCCTGCACGATGTAGCCCGCGCCAACGCGTATTCTCGCCGTAGGGCAAGCCTCCGGCTTGCGCCAACCCAGTAACTTACTTACCCAGCGTGTAGCGTTTTCATCCACACGTTGTGTCTTAGGGGTGTACATGCACGCTCACGTTCGCCGAGCCTTTTTCGCCTTCGTCCTGCTTCTGACGTTAGATTTTGGTCGCGCCCAACAACAATCCGAAGCAGGCGGTGTGTTGCGGCAACTCAGCATCGCCGGGTTCGGCGGCTCCGGCCAGACATCGATTCAAGCCCTCGCTACCGACTCAAGCGGAAATATTTTTGTGGCCGGTACGACAAATGCGCCCGATTTACCTGTAAAAAACGCATCGCAACCGGTTTTGGCCGACGCTACCATCCTGCGCACTAGTGACCTGGGCATCACGTGGACTCATGTGGGAACCCCGCCCGGAGTTGCCAGCATATTGGTCCCCGACCCGGTGGCCCCACAGGTTTTATTCGCTGGCACCAACCTCGGCATTTTCAAGTCCTCCGATGGCGGCCAAACCTGGCGGCTGGTTTATGCTTTCCAGCCGAATTCCCAATTCGGAGGTCTCCAATTCACTGGCGCGATGATCATCGATCCTGCAAACCATCTTCGGCTGGCTGCGTTGAGTAGCAATAACTCATCTGGCGCGTTGATCCGAAGCCTCGACGGCGGCGAGACCTGGACCTCTGGGTGTCCGGTTGACACCTGCGGAGGGCAATTAATCGCCGACCCCAGCGGTTCCGGCGCGCTTGGGATGGCTACATCAAGCTACCTTTATCTATCCCGCGACTGGGGCCTGACGTTCAACCCCACCAGACCCCCTGCATCGAACACGCTTATCGCGGCAGCCATGGTTCCATCGCGTCCCGGTTGGATTTATGCCGCCGGAGCAGCCGGAACATTAGGGAATCTGTCGTTATCCACTGACTATGGGGCAACTTGGACAACTAAGGCCAACCCGCCGACCGTCTTCTCAGGGATCTATGGTCTCGCTGCGGATCCGGATCAGTTCAACGTGTTGGTGGCAACAACGGCGGATGGCTTGTACCTCAGCACAGATAGCGCGACCTCGTGGGTATTTCAGAGCAGCTTCAGCCAGGAGTATTCCGGCATGCAAGCGACTTTTGCGCTGGTGAGTCACAAGTGCAATCCGGCAGGAGGACTCTTTGCGATCGCCGCTGTCGGTTATTACCGCAATCAGGTAGGGTTCAGCCCGGATGACGGAATAACGTTTACGACGCCACATCTTAGCTATGTCGCTAGTGTCGTGACCGGCCCGAACTGCGTCGCTTATGCTGTCCGTCAACCGGAGCAGGAAGGTACAGATGCTTTCGTAGCCAAACTTGCGCCCGATGGAAGCACGCTGTGGGCAACCTATCTGGGCGGCTCAGATCAGGACACCGCAGTCGCGTTGGCAGTGGATGCGCAAGGCAATGCTTACGTCGCTGGCAACACCCTTTCGCCTGATTTTCCGTCCACCGTCCCTCGTATAGGCGTCCAAGGCAGTGGCTCTGTGTTTGTCACCAAGTACTCGCCCGACGGCAAGATTGCATACTCGGCCGTGATTGGCGGAGAAGCAGCCAACAATGCCTTCGCAATCGCCGTCGATCTCGGCGGGAATGCGCATCTTCTCGGGGACACCAACTCCCTAAGTTTCCCCGTTACTCCGGGCGCGCTGGACTCCACACCTGAAGCGCCAAACTACACGGGTTTCTTGATGAAACTGTCTCCCAATGCAACGGTAATCTACTCGACCTTCGTCGCAGCTGCCGGAGCAATTCTGATAGGCGCTGACGATCAACCCATCCTGGCTGGGATCGGCGCTGCGCCCGGATTGCCGCCTCCTCCGAACGGAACCTCTCCCGACTTCGTTATGAAATTGGACACCACCGGTTCCCATGTGGTTCAGGCCGCCTACATTCAGGGAACGGGCTTGAGCCAATCCGCTCCCAGTGCCCTGGGCGCTGATGCGTCGGGCAACCTGGTGGTATTGGGAACTGTTTACGACACGACTTTCCCCACTACACCAGGCGCGTACACTTCGTCATCCGACTGTGTAGTATCGAGCGGCATTTACGTCACGAAGCTCGGAGCGTCAAATTGGAATCCGATATACAGCGCCTTCCTGCCTTGTGGCGGCCAGTCCGGGGCGCTGGCGGTAGACAGCACGGGCGCTGTCATCCTCACAGCTGTCGCTGGATCAGGGTTTCCCTTGCACAATCCGCTGCTGGCCGGGCCGGCCTGCCCCTACTACTCCAACCCGCCCGCTTCGGCCGCCATTGCCCGGCTCAGTCCGGATGGGTCTACGCTCGAGTTCGGCTCGTATATCGATACCTGCGCTGCACCGCCCATCGCGCTCTCGGGCGATGGGTCCATCTATGTGGGAGTTGCCAATAACAACCCCATTCGCCGTGTGCCTGACACCGTTGCCGCGGTGTTGCATTTTAGCGCTACAAATTCCCATGCGATTTCACTGAATCAAATCTCGAACGCCTTCAGCGGCGATTCCAGCGCCGTGGTGGGCGGAGGCCTGTACTCGCTCTCCGCTTCAGGATTTCAACCGCCGACTATCGATCTCCGGCTCAACCCCAGCCAGGATCTTCCCACTCAGCTCGGCGGCGTGGGCGTGACGTTCGACGGCGTCCCAGCCCCGATTCTTCGAACCAGCCCAGGCCAGATAATCGTCGCGCCGCCGTGGAGTCTGCCCGCTCACGCCAACCTACGCAACAACGGCCACCCGCAGCAACTCAGCGGCGAGCCCCTCTTCACTTCGATTCAGCTTTCCTACAACGGTGTTTTCTCGAATTCTGTCTGGATGCCGATATCGAGTCAGCTTCCGGGTCTGCTACCGAATAACTTTCCTATGCTCCCTTCGTCTCTTGTCAATTTCCCGGATGGCAACGTACGTAACCAGGACGGTGTCCAGAACGACGCTGAGCATCCTGCCGCGGCCGGTTCCATGATCACGGTCTTCGTCACAGGGATGGGCGTCGCTCAGCCTTCGCTCACTCCTGGTTCGATTGCAATTTCAAAGACACTATTTTCCGTGCTCCCCATCTATTCGTCCTGGGCTGGCTATACTGAGACGGATATGCTCGGAACGTACCCGCCGGAAGCCGCTTACTCCGTACCAGGTTTCGTATCGGCGCTACTCCAGGTCCCAATTCAGGTGCCGAATTCGATTCAGTCTCTCGGCGGCACGGATGTGGGCAACGCAGTGCAGCGCGTACCTTTTTATTTGACCCCATACTCACCGGTGGTCACGGGACTTATTCCGCCACCATCGAGCGTGATCGGCGTATACCTCAAATAGGCAGACTCTAGCCTCAGTTTGTCGGCCTTGGCGAGCTCTCCTGGAACAAAAGAGGTGCGAACACCGCCAGGTTCCGCCGCCACACCATCCACGTGTGAGCGCCCGGCGTTTCGATCTCTGTAGCCCGGATGTCCTTCGACTTGAGCCATTCGCGAAACTTGCGGTTGGCGGCGATCAGGCGATCATCAGTGCCGCAGGCGATCCACAGCAGGTGTAGCTCGGAATTCGCTTTGGAGTCGAGCTTCGGAAACGTGGCGGCGAGATCCTCGGACAGGCCACCGGCGCTGAACGAGCCGACCCAGCCGAAACGGTCGAGCGCGTTGAGCCCAACGTACAGCGATTCGGCGCCGCCCATCGAGAGACCGGCGATCGCACGCGCGTTCCGATCCTTAGCGGCTCGATATTCCTTCTCCACTTGTGGAATCACTTCTGTAAATAGAGCATCACGGAAGCGGGTATAGTTTCGTTCGCGCAAACCGGGGTCACGCATCCCGGTGCGAGAAACGATCTCCGGCGCCCCATAGCCGAGCGTCATCACGATGATCATCGGCTTCGCTTTCCCTTGCGCGATTAGGTTGTCCAGGATCACATTCGCCCGGCCAACAGCACTCCAGCCACTCGCATCGTCGCTGAAGCCGTGCAGCAGGTACAACACCGGGTACACCTTCTTAGCGCTCGGATCGTAGCTTGGCGGCGTGTAGACGAAGTAATCGCGATCGTCACCTACCACGGCCGAGCGGTAGAAGTGATGATGCACCTCCCCGTGCGGTACGTCGTTAATCTCCCAGGTCAGCGAATTCGGTCCCGGAACATGCACTTCACTCTCGTTGTTCAGAAGGTTTGGCTTCATCAGCGANNACGCTCCAGACGCCCTGCTCGTCCTTCTGCATGGGAAGGCGCGCCGCACCCTCTCGCGCAAGAAAGACCTCCTTCGCATTCGGATCGCGAAAACGGAATGTAACGGTTTTATCGGTGTGAACCTCTGGAGAGATAATCGGCGGAGGAGGCTGCGGCGATTGTGCCAGAGCCGCAAGAACGGTCAGCGTTAATCCTAGCAAGGTGCGCTTCATGACAGCCATCTTACCGCTCTGGACGACATAATGAAGCCGTGAGTTGGCAGACGATAGCGTCTGCCCCACGAAGCACCAGTTCGCGCTTTGGTGGGGCAGGCGCTTTCGCCCAATGTCACTTAGTTTTC
>PMUN01000218.1 GCA_003166875.1 Bryobacterales bacterium
GAACTGAAGAACCGAATAACCGAAGAACGGTTTTTATGGATTTTGTATCCGGCAATCTTGGATGGATAGAAGCTATTTGTGGCCCCATGTTTTCGGGGAAGAGCGAGGAGCTGATGCGGCGGTTGCGCCGTGCCATCATCGCTCGCAAGCGGGTGCAGGTGTTCAAACCCATCATTGACAACCGCTATTCGGACGACGAGATCGTGTCCCATACCGACATGCGCATGAAGTCGGAGGCCATCACACGGGTATCGGAAGTGATGAGCCGGCTGGATTGGCGGACGCAGGTGGTGGGGATCGATGAAGCCAATTTTTTCGGACAGGAATTGGTTGAGATTGCCAACCAGCTAGCCGATAGCGGCAAGCAAGTGATTGTCGCGGGTCTGGACACGGACTACATGGGCCGGCCCTTTCCACCCATGCCGGACTTGCTGACACTGGCCGAATCGATCACCAAGACACTCGCCATCTGCGTGCGATGCGGTAATCCCGCCAAGCATACCCAGAGGTTGGTGGAGTCCTCGGAATTGATTGTGGTGGGGGCCGCTGGTTCGTATGAGGCGCGCTGCCGGCGTTGTTTTGAGCCGGGAGTGCCGAAGCAGGAATATCTGGACTTCGCGCGTCCCAAGCAGGTTACGGCAGAAAGTTGAAACGAACCTCGAAGATGCCACTTCTAAATGATTAGATTTCCTGCTAACCTACTCAACTAGGAGTATTATGTCGATCTTCCCGAATCCCAGCCCGACCGGCGGCGGCGAGCCACCTACAGGTCCCTCAGCCCCGCCTCCTCCTCCGAGTGCCGCGCCGCCCCCGTCGGCATATGCGTCGACACCGTACTACCCGCCCCCGCCTCCACCCGTTCCCGGCACGGGCATGAAGATCCCAGTGTTGTTCGGCGCGGTGATAGCGTTGCTAGGGGCCGTGGTTTATCTGTACATGCAGTTGGATCATGTGAAGAAGGATCTGGCCAGCACCAATACCACGATGCAGGCGCAGCTCGACAAGCTGGTGGAAGCTTCTTCGCTCACTACGCGTACCAACACCCGCAGGGTGGAAGAGTTGAAGGACCAATTGGAAAGAGCGAGGCGCCAGGCGTCCCTGGCGGCCGGTGCAGCCAAAGACGAAGCGCTGAAGAAGGTGGATGAAACCAAGTTGCAGCTGGAAGCCGCGCAGCAGCAAGCCAAGCAGGAGCTCAAGTCCGACATCTCCCAGGTCAGGGAGTCCTCGGATTCAAAAATCTCCGCGGTGGGTAGTGAAGTGAGCAACGTGAAAACCGACGTGGCCGCCACCAAAACCGAGTTGGAGAAGACTGTCGCGGACCTCAAACGCGCCACCGGCGATCTGGATGGTCACAGCGTTCTTATCGCCACCAACGCCAAGGAACTGGCTGCTCTGCGCACTCTCGGCGAACGTAACTATGTCGACTTCACCGTCACCAAGTCCAAAAAGCCGCAGAAGGTGAGCGACGTCCAAATTCTGCTCAAGAAAGCCGATATTAAGAAGCACACTTATACAATTGAACTGACTGCGGATGATTCTACCGTGGAAAAGAGGGACAAGGTCATGAACGAGCCAGTGCAGTTCATGACGTCCAAATCCAAGCAGCCGTACGAACTCGTTGTGAATAAGGTTACGAAAGACACCATCGCCGGCTATATCGCGATACCGAAAGTTTTGAACCAGCGAAATTAGAGAGCGGAGCGTCGTGGACATCGTTCCACAGCATTCATGAAAATTTGCGTCCTCGACGACTCCTATGAGCAGTCTGCAACACCTTTTAAGGAATTCGATTTCCTGCCCGATCCGCTGCGCTATCTGAAAGCGCACGAATGCGAGCGGCACTTCCTGCACAAAGCGACAGCCGTGCGGCAGGTCCTGGATCTTTCCAAGCGCGGCTTCGACGTGTTCCTGAACCTCTGCGACGGCTCATGGGATGAAGACCGGCCGGGCATCGAAGTGGTCCAGGTTCTGGAACGGCTGCAGGTGCCGTTTACCGGCGCCTCGTCCCGGTTTTACGAACCCACGCGCCAGACCATGAAGCGGATTTGCCATTACGCGGACATCCCGAGTCCGGCACATGCTTTTGCCTCGGACCCGGGTGGCGTGGAAGCTGCCGCCGCTTCGCTGCGCTTTCCGCTGATCGTGAAGCATCCTTGCGGATATGCGAGCATCGGCATCACGAAGCATTCTCGCGTGGAGACTCCCGAAGATCTGCGGATTCAAGTGGCCAAAACCGTGGATGCCTTTGGCGACGCGTTGATCGAGGAGTTCATCGAAGGCCGGGAGTTCACGGCGCTGGTGGCGGAGAATCCCGACGATGAACTTGCGCCGCTGGTCTATCAGCCGGTGGAGTTTCTGTTTCCGAGCGGCGAATCGTTTAAGCATTTCGATCTCAAGTGGCGGGACTACCAGAGCATGTCTTGTGTTCCCGTGGATGATCCACTTTTGGCCGGCGGCTTGAAAGAAATTTCCCGGAAGTTCTTCGTGGGGCTGGGCGGCACGGGATACGGCCGCTGCGATATCCGCATGGATCGAGACGGCGAGTTGTTCATGCTGGAGATCAACCCCAATTGCGAGATTTTCTATCCGCCGGGGGATGAAGGCTGTGCGGATTTTATCCTGCTGAACGATCCGGCCGGCCACCAGGGCTTCGTCGATGCCATTCTCCGGTCCGCTCTGAAGCGCGCGTGCCGCGAGACCAGAAAATGGCATATCCGGAAAAATCCCGAGCGCCATTACGGAATGTACGCCGCTCAAGCCATTGACGCTGGCGGCCTAATTGAGCGCTACGAGGAACAGCAGCACGTCCTGGTGAGCAAAGCGCACGCGAGCAAGCATTGGAATGCTACCCAGAAGGCGTTGTTCGCGCGTTATGCCTATCCAATCACCGACGAAGTGTACGTGATGTGGAGCAGCGATCCGGAGCAGTGGAAGCCGATCAATCACTCCTGCGATCCGAATGCGTGGCTGGAGGGGCTGAATCTGACCGCGCGCCGGAAAATTGCGGTAGGCGAGCAGATCACCATGGACTACGGGACATTTTGCAACGAGTCGCTAGAGCCTTTCAAATGCACCTGCGGTTCGGCGGGATGCCGGGGAATGATTCGCGGCACGGATTACCTGACGCCGCATATCGGGCGGTATAACGGGCATGTGTCCGATTACGTTCGGACGAAACGGGGCAGCGCCGGAGCCGAACCGCGACCGTAAGGGAGCCGGTGCCTTACTTTCTCACATACCCGAGCGCCACTACCTTATCCAATGCCGGCGAGTAAACCGCCGATGTGATCTCGGTAGTTTCAAGCTTCGTACCGGGAGCAGGCGGCTCTTTCGCGTCCAACACCAGCGGCATCAGAANNGCGCGTGCGGCTGATTCGCCTCCTGCGCCAGAAACCGCTCGCTGAGATCGTCGCCGTAGCGAGCCTTGCCATGTTCCAGGCGCACCACATTGAACGCTTCCGCATCGCCCGCCACCGCGCCGGCCGCTTCGAGTTGAGCGATCAGCTCGGCCTTTTCGGATTCCGGTGCGAACACAAAGAATCCGGGACTCCCCGTGGAATTCAGACGCGCTACCAACCGCGCGCCCCATTCCGCAGTGGAATAATCCACCTCAGGCGTGGGCGCTCCGGCAGCTTGAAGCACTTCCGCCGACTTCGGGCCTTCCACAGCAATGGTCGCAGTCGAGCCCGTCAGATCTTCCAGCGTCACATCGTCAGCGATGATGTAGTGATCCAGGTGCTGGTAGACTTTCTCGCGCGTCTCCGGCTCGAGATCAAGCAGGAAATGATCCGGCCGGCACAGCACGTTCACATCGGCGAGAATCCGGCCCTGCACAGTCAGAAAAAACGCATAACATCCAGTGCCGGGCGTAAGCTGCTGGATATTGTTGGTCGTCATGGCATGCAGCAGCCGCGCGCGATCCTCACCCAGAAGCTTGATTTTGCCGCGGCCGGGAAGATCCAGCCAAGCAGCGCCGTTTCGCAACGCGTCGTAACCGGTCATTTCAGAGAGATGAACCTCAGGTACGCGGAAATCGCGATGATGATCAGGCCGGATGCGATCATGCCGGTTAACCAGCGATTGCGCTTCGCTTCGTCAGCATCCTGGACGGTGTAGAGCACCGCGACAGCGAAGATGTGGAGCGCGAACAAAAATTTGATTCCAATCCACATGTGGTAGTGCGGCGGATAGCTGGGTTTCATGAGGTAGTTGTAAAGTCCCGAGCCGATCACCGTTACGAGCACGGTATACAGCAAGGGACGGAAGTTCCCCACCACTCTTTTGCCGAGCGTCCCGCGTTCGGGTTCGGCCAGCGTGGCTAGCGCGGGAGCCAGCGCGAATCTGGCGAAAATGAAGCCGCCCATCAAGGTGACCACCGATGTGATGTGAATCCAGCGCATCGACACTGCGAGCACCGCGCGCAAGGTTGGGTCCATGATTCGAGTATACGGCTGAGTGGTCAACCCGTGGCGCGCGACACCCGTGGCGCGCGCACTCATGCGTGCCGCGTTCACACTCGTGTGAACGCCTCCATCTTTTCTGCATACTTGTGTTCGCAAGAGTGCGAACACGGCACGCAAGAGTGCGTACGCCACGTCAATTCGTCGCAATCGGAAAAGACTTGCGGATACTATAGGGATATGGCAAATCAAGGATCGGACCGGCGCGCAGTGTTGGAGATGCTTGCCAAGGCCGCGGTTGCCAGCCAGTTCCCAGGCTTCAGCCGTTGGGTGTTTGGCCAGCAGCACGAACATGCCGATGCCACGCCGCCGGCCCGCCAAGCGAACTATCAGCCCTTCTATTTCTCGCCGTCCGAATACCGCACCATCGACGTTCTTACCGGCCTGATTATTCCTAAAGACGAAAGCCCCGGCGCGCAGGAGGCGGGCGTCAGCGAATTTATCGACTTCATGGCTGCGCACGGCGAAAAGCAGATTCAACAGCCCATGCGAGAGGGACTCGCGTGGCTCGATTCGGCCGCGAAGAAGAACTATCGCACTGTCTTTAACAGCCTTTCAACTGAGCAGCAGACGGAAATTCTGAAACGAGCGGCCGAACGCAATGGAGACGGTCACGCGTTCTTTCGCCTGATCCGGCGCTATACGGTGATGGGCTACTACACCAGCGCTGTTGGAATGAAGGAGCTGGATTTTCCTGGGCTGCGATTCTATAGCGAGTCGCCCGCCTGTCCACACACCAACGATCCGGAACATCGCCACTTGCCGGCGCCGAAAATTTAACCAATGCCAAAAGACATCTACGACGTAATTGTGATCGGTACAGGAGCCGGCGGCGGCATGGCGATTCACACCTTGTGTCAGGCCGGCGCAAAGGTGTGTGCGCTCAACGCCAGCCGGCGCCTGAACCCGAGCAAAGACTTTCGCAATCATCGCAAGCCTTATAACATGCCGTTCCGCGGCTTCGGTGATCCCACCAAGCGCGACAAATGGATCGGCTACATGGATAACGAATACACCGAGGGGATTTGGGAGCACGAGATCGCGTACACCACCGCTCCCGGCACCGAATGGACCTGGCGGCGCTGCTTCGCCGTGGGCGGCAAGACCAATTTTTGGGGCCGGTCGTCGGCGCGCTTCGCCAATATCGATTTTCGTGCCGCCAGCCGCGATGGCTATGACGTCGATTGGCCGATCACCTACGAAGAGATCGCTCCTTATTACAGCCGCGTGGAGCGCATGATCGGTGTCGCAAGCACGGTGCAAAATCGCCCCAGCAATCCCGACGGCGAATATCTGCCGCCCATGAATTTCCGCTGTATCGATCGGATTCTCGAGAGCGGAGCCGGCAAAATTGGTATTCCGTATCTCCCGGACCGCATCGCGCAGCTAACCGTTCCGCATGCTGGCCATCCATCGTGCCACTACTGCGCGAATTGCACGGAAGGCTGTGACGTCGGCGCGTTTTTCTCCACGCCGTGGTTTTTCCTGCCTGCGGCTGAAAAGAGCGGCAATCTGGACCTGCGCACTAATGCGCTCTGTAAAAATATCCTCGTTGACGAGAACGGCCGCGCGAAAGGTGTGGCTTACATCGATCGCAACACGAAGCAAGAGGTCGAAGTCTATGGTAAAGCCGTGGTTCTGGCGGCATCCTGTGTGGAGTCCGCCCGCATTGTCTTGAATTCCAAGTCGCGCCACTGGCCGGAGGGAATCGCGAATTCCAGTGGCCAAGCTGGCCGCAACCTCTGCGATCATCTCTATGGCACCATCGCGCGAGGCTACTTTCCGCAATTGCTCGGACAGCCGAGTTTTCCCGATAACGTGTCATCCAGCACCGTTGCATGGATGCCGCGTTGGCAGAACCTCGACAATCCACGCCAGGAGAAATTCATTCGCGGTTACTCGGTTTACCCGGACGGCGGGTGCTCTGAGTTTCCATGGTACTTCGATGAGATCGAAGGTTTCGGCCGCGACTTCAAGCGCCAGATCAAGCGGCGCTATCCCACTCCGGTCAGTTTTTACATTCAGGCGCCCACGCAACGCAGCGATGAGAACTATGTCGACATCGATCCGGTGGTGAAGGACGCTTACGGCATCCCAGCAGCCCGGTTGCACTTTGAATGGGACAAAAATTCGCTCCTGATGTGGGAGCACGGCCAACATTCTTGCGAGCAGTTGCTTCGATCGAGCGGCGCGGAATATCAGGGATCGGCGAAGGAACCCGATATGCCGGGAACCAGCCTGCATGAGACCGGAACTCTCCGCATGGGGAATGACCCGAAGCGGTTCGTGACGAATCGTTTCGGGCAGGCGCATGATGTTCCGAATTTGTACGTCTGCGACGCCAGCGTGTTCCCGAATTGCACCGATAAGACCACTACGATTTCGATCCTGGCGTTTACGCTGCGTACATCGGAGCATTTGATCGAGAATTTGTAGCGCACGCACTTTTGCGTGCCGCGTTCACACTCATGTGAACGCTTGGTTGTTCGCAAGAGTGTATCTCATGGGGTTGCAGCCCATCCAATGGAATGAAAACCTTCGACCAGCGNNCAAGCCGACGTGGGCGTCGGCCGCGGACCAGGGGGTCCGCCCCACTTCGCATTCGTCGATCCGAGGCCAAGTGTTTTCGACGATGCGAACACGGCACGCCGAGTGCGTGCGCCACGATTTACTAGAAGTTCACCGACAGGCGGGCGTTCACGGACCGCATAATGCCGATCGCGGTGCCTGAAAAAAGGCCGGCGAAGTCGATGACGTTTAATGAGTTCGTCAAGTTTGATCCATCAACCTGGAAGCGTATCGGATATTTTTCGCTCTTCCTCAGGATCACGCCGGCGGACGCGTTTAACGACCACAGCGGGCGTGGGCGCAGGTCCGAGAAATTCACGCGATTGAGGATATTCTGTGTGTAGCCTTGCGCCGCAGCCTCCGCTTCCGTTCCACCGAAATCGATTGGCAAGCCGCTGTCATACGTTCCGCCCGCCGCCAGCCAAAATCTCGATGTGACGTCGTAGCGGAAACGTGCCCTAACGGCATTACGCTCATCTTGGGACACTGGAAAAACCCCATTCGTCTGCTGAATCGCTTGCACCGCATCGTCGCCCAGAAAGAGACCGCCCGTGGCAGGAAAGTATCCGTTGCCTCGCTCATTGGTCCAACTGATGTATCCCGACAACCGGCCCCAGTGAGGAATTTCCAGTTTCGCTTCCTCCCCGTAGATGTTGGCCAGCGCGAAGGTGATCGGAAAGCTGACACCAGTGTTCAGCAGTAGATCGTCATCCGGATAGTTGTGATATCTCCGCCAGAAAAAATTGCCGGTTAGCCGCACGTGTCCGAAAAACGCCGTACCAAAACCGGCTTCATAGTAATTGGCGCGCGCCGGTTGCACGGGAAGGCGCAGAACCAGCGGGTCCAAGCTAGTGACCGCCGGCGAACTGGAGACCAGCAGATTCTCAAACGGCGGAGTCTGGAACACCCGATCGTACGAGGCATGCAGGTTCGTCTTGAGCTTCGGCAAATAATAAGCGATTCCCACGCGCGGGCTCCAGCCAACTTGATCCACTAACAAATGGTAGTGATCGAAACGAATCCCGCCTGTCAGCGCTAAGTTCTTCCAATGTATTTCGTCCTGTCCGAACGCAGACTGTTCGCGGTCCGGTGCGTGGCCATAAAAATTGAAAGCCAGAGGCGTGCCTGGGTCAAACTGAGTGGGATCGGTGATCAGATAATTGAGTGCTTCTTCGATCTGTGCAAAATCCGCTTCGCCCCCAAACTTGAATTCATGGATACCGGCGTGAATCGACACGGTGCCTTTCACGTACTCTTCGTGATACCCGCGATCCTGCCCGGCGATGATGGGAGTGGAAAGATCGTTCGACCAGAAGCCGGCCGTGATATCGCGGGTCATGGCCCGGAAATCGGCCAGCACATTGGGCGAGAAGATGTGCTGGTAGGAAAACTGCGCGGAGGACTCAAAGTTCTGACGATCCTGGCGCTGCCCGGCTTCCTGCTGCGGAACTTCATTTGGCACAAGAAACTTCGATTGCTCACGCCGGATGATCACGCCGATACGGTTCTCCTCGTCTATATCACGCTCGAAATGAATCATGAAATCAGCGGTGGTTCCATGGTTCGTATAGTTCTGTGTTGCGGGCGGATCCAGGAAGTGGTCCGTGGTGGCTCCCGCGAGGCTCGCAGTCAAAGTGTTCGATCCGAATCCATATTGGGCTTCGAAATATCCATTCAGAGTATCGTAGCTGCCGCCGCCCAGCACCGTCTTCCCGTGAAACCCGAGCCTCTTATCGCGAGTGGTTTCGACTTCAATCACGCCGCCCATCTTGCGGCCGTATTCAGCGGGAAACCCCGCCACCATCTCGGTCATTTCCTGCACGTTGTCAGCATCGAAATCCGCTATAAAAGCCGCGGAGCGATTCTCAGTCAGAGGCATCCCGTCTATGACATATTGCACCTGGTATTCCTCGGCGCGCGGATGCAAAATACCATTGGCTTCGAATAACCAACCCGGCTCCTGGTTCACCAACTCGGCCAAGCCCCGGCCTGGTTGCGCGGACAAGCGGTTTGCGAGGTCGCTGCCGCCGATTTGATTCGCACTGCTGACCGCGTAGGGATCGATGAGCGTCTCCTGGCTCTGGACGTCCACCGTGGTTTTTAGCGGGCCAAGAGCCAGTGGCACTTTCAATTCCTTCGGGAAAGCGGACCGGATTTCCACCAGCGCCTGCGAAGAAGTGAACCCAGGATAGTTCACCGAAACCGTGTACAGCCCAAATGGCAATCTCTTCGCGACGACGCGTCCTTCCGTGTCCGCCTCAAAGGTGCGATTGTACTTATTCACCTCGCTCAGCACCGTGACGGATGCCGGAACGGGTGACCCGCTGGGATCCGTTACCAGCAAACGCAACTCGCCCGTTTTGGTCTGGCCAAAGGCGGTAAACACAATAAGGGCGCACGAAAGCAGTCGGATCATGGTCTCACTTGGATATTCCGCGCGGCCGCCCTTTGTTCAGCTTTTTTACTGAATCCGCTCCTGGCGGTGGGTGAGCAGCGGCTCATCGGTATGGAAGTATTTTTTATACGCAGCGATCCAGTTCGACGCGATGGCCCGCTGCGCCTCCGCCAAATCCAAGCTTCCGTCGCACACCATCTCGCGCAGGCGATCCTCCAAAGCATCCTTCACTTGAGCATTCCAAACAGTAGCTGAATAGGAGTGGGGCCAAAGATTGTGAATGTCATCCGCTCCTCCCAGCGCCGGCGTAATCAGGTAATCCACCTCGTAGGCTCGCGGCTCGCCCACGATTCCGTACTCCTCGAATACTCTGCGCTGAAGCGCCACTGGAACGGCTTTGTTCTTGGTGTTGGCCTGCGCGCATACTGTCTGCCGGCTCAGAAGTAGCGCGGCTCCTGGAGTGAGTCTGGAATCGGGAATGGAGACAATCGTGGCCGGTTTGCGTGACCTGTTTAAACCTGGGCGGACCAAAAATGAAACCACGGCCAGCAGCCCGCAGATCGTGGCTGCCAGAGCCCAGGCAAATCGGCTATCCAGGCCATGCCAGCTCAGGCGCCCGCTAGGTTCGCTCGCGACAAGCTGAGCGAGGCGGGCCTTCAGCAACGCGCGCGGACCAGCGGCCGACGGTATTTTCGAATCGAATTCCTGCTGACGGGAATGAACAAAATCGGCGATTGCTGTTTCCAGTTCCTGGCGGCGCGTACGGCATTTCCAGCACGTGTCAAGATGGGCATGAACCAGCTTCTCGTCATGCCATGTCAGCTCGTTCTCTATGTCCAGGAGCAACTCTTGGTCGGAAAGATGTGAATCTTCATGCTTCATACGTGTCACCGTTCGGCTGAGCGCGCGATGCGTGCAAGAGATCGGGCCAGGGATAGGGATACGGCGCCGAGCGACATATCGAGAATCCCGGCGATCTCCCGATAGCGCAAACCTTCGGCCCGCAGAAAAAGACACCGGCGATCCTGTTCCGGCAGGGCTTGGATAACTGCCAGCAGACGCCGTTGGGTTTGACTTCTCACCATCTGATCTTCCGGGTTAGGGCCCGGCTCAATCGCTAAATCGCCGACACCGGGCTCGGCCCGTGCCTCCAAATCCCGCCGCGTCCGGTGGCGCCGCTTCAACGCCAAATTGTGAGCTACTCGAAACAGCCACCCGCGGAGGTTCTCGCGGGATTTGCCGCGATCGAGGTGCTGAAACAGCGAGAGGAAAACCTCCTGGAGAACCTCCTCGCCGTCCGGAAGCGCAAGCCCGAAGCTCGCGAGATAGCGAAGCAAAGGCTCCCTGAGCTCGTCGAAGAGCGCGACTACTTCCTTCTGCAGCCGCTCCCGGCTATTGCTCGCCTCCGCCGCGGTTGTGGCTCGCAAAACCGGCAATATGGTCGAGTCTTGAGACGACATGCGATGAATCCACTATATTGCATATTCCGCGATCCGTCCTCTTGTTCAGGCTTTCTTGCCGTAAGGGCGCTTGATAGGTCAGTTGCAACTCACTTGCTGATTTTCCTTGATATAGGACCAAAGCAGTCGTATATTCATACAATCCCGGCAACCCGGCCCTGTGTCTCGAACTCAGCAATCCGGCCAATTTGGCTCCTGGGCAAACTCCGTGCGGACCGTTCAGCGAAGGCAATGTTTTCACCACAGCATCGGACCGGGTGATCAACGGGACCCGAGGGCCTCTGGGACCAAATTTTGGAAGCGATACCCTGGAGACCACCATCGGCAACTCCAACTACAACTCCCTGCAAGTGACATTCCGCCACTCGAGCGGACCGCTGCAGTTGTTGGCCGCATATACGTTCAGCAAATCGCTCGATCAATCCTCCAGTCTGGGCGAAGAGGTGAATCCGCTGAATCCGTCCCTGAGCAGGGCGTTGTCCGCGTTCGATATTACTCACAATTTCGTCGTCAGCTACAGCTACCAGCTCCCCATTGGATCGATTCTTCCACGCCAAAAACCGCTGGATCGAGGGATGGGAACTTTCTGGGATCACGCGCTTCAGCAGCGGCCTTCCCGTAACGCTCATCAATTACGGCGACAACTCTTTATTGGGCGCGGAGCCAAACGGGATCAACAACTACGGCATCGATGAACCGGACGTCGCGGCCGGGTCCCTCAATCTGAATCGCAATCCCCGAAACGGGACGTCGTATTTCAATGCCGGACTTTTCAGCGAGAATGCACTGGGCACTCCGGGCAACGCGTCACGGCGTTATTTCCATGGTCCCGGAATGGAGAACTTCGATATCGCGCTGCTCAAAAACCTGCGCCTTGCCGAATCGAAATCGCTCCAGTTTCGTATCGAGGCCTTTAACGTCTTCAACCATGCCCAATTCTTTGGACCACAAGCCGTGGACGGGAACATCAGCAGTTCAACTTTCGGCCAGGTCGTCAGGGCCACGGCTCCCCGGTTGCTTCAGGCCGGGGCGAAATTCATATTCTGAGCAGCCCCGCGCGCAAGGGTTACCGAACCGCGACCGTGAGGGAGTCGGTGCCTGCGCCGATTTTTTCACAGACCCGTAAGCAAGGGACCTTCGTTAAACTCAATTATGATCCACGAGATCCTACCGGTCGGCTTATTGCAATGCAACTGCTCAATCTTTGGCGACGAGCAAACCCGCGAAGCCGTTGTCATCGATCCGGGAGATGAGATAGGCCAAATCCTGGCCGTTCTGGCGAAGCATAAGTTGCGCGTGAAGGCCATCATTATTACGCACGCGCACATCGATCATATCGGCGGCGCTCAAAAGCTGAAAGCCGCTACCGGCGCGCCCGTGTACATGAACGCCAAGGATCAGGAGCTTTACGATCAACTGGAAATGCAAGCCGAATGGCTGGGGATGCCGGCGCCGGAGCGGACCGAAATCGACGTTGCGGCACGCGAGGGCGATACCGTCAAGCTCGGACCCGCGGAGTTCCACATTCTGGACACTCCCGGCCACACGCAAGGCAGCATCAGTCTATGGATTCCGGCCGAGGGCAAACTGATCGCGGGCGACACGTTGTTTATGGATAGCATCGGCCGCACGGATCTGCCGGGCGGCGACTATGAGCAGATTCTGCGGTCGATTCACGCGAAGCTGTTGCCGCTGGATGACGGAACGGTGGTTATTCCGGGTCACGGCCCGAACACGACCATCGGGCGCGAGCGGGCGAGAAATCCTTTTCTGAAAGGGCTTTTAGCGGAAAAATCTAGGGCGCCACATTGCTTCTGGTCCGAACCCTATGGCACACTGAAGTGGGACATCAATGCCAACAAGAAGAGCACACGTCGTTTTACCTGAGGATCTTGTGATGCAGATCGACAAAATAGTCGGGTCCCGAGGCCGAAGTGCGTTTCTCGCAGACTTGGCCCGTCGCGAGATCAAACGCCGGCACTTGCTCGAAGTCTTCAAGACCGAGGAGCCAATTTGGAAGGACGAGGATCACCCTGAACTGAAAGATGGCGCCGCCGAATGGGTGCGCAAGATGCGGTCAGAGTCGGAGGCGCGCTTCGAAAGTATCCAACAGCACCGGGATCGTGACTGATGGCGATTTATCTACTCGACACCTCCGTTGTCATTGACGCTCTTAATCGGAAGCGTGGCCGATGGCAGTTGCTCAGGGCGTTGGTCGAATCTGGCGAGACGCTGGCTTGCACCGCAATGACGGTTATGGAAATCTACGCCGGGCTAAGGCCGCAGGAATCCATCACGACTCAGGCCTTCCTGGACGGACTCGAGCACTATACGGTGGACCGTGAACTGGGCCGCTACGCCGGTTTGCTCAAGAATGAATGGGCGAAGCGGGGCCGAACCCTGTCGGCTCCGGATGTCGTCATTGCGGCGACGGCGCTGTTACACAAACTCGTCCTGATGACAGACAACCGCAAAGATTTCCGAATGCCCCAGTTGGCGTTGTATCCTTTGTCTGAGTTTTGATGAGCCCCATGGGTTCCGAAAGCCAATCTCAAGCCGACCAACCAGTGCCAGCCCCCAGTCCCGAAACCCCAGCTCC
>PMUN01000411.1 GCA_003166875.1 Bryobacterales bacterium
CAGCCCCTAGCCCCCAGTCCCTAGCCAAGCTACCATCATGAAGATGCATTTGAACCAAATTCTCCCCGCACTCCTCCTGACTCTAACCGCGACCGCCCAAACCATTCCAACTCCCGAATCCGTGCTCGGCCACAAACCTGGTGACGACTTCTATCTCGCCAATTACGACGAGTCGCGCGATTATTTCCGCAAGCTGGCAGCTGCTTCAGATCGCATCAAGCTGATCTCGGTGGGCAAGACCACGCGTGGCCAGGATTGGGAAATTGCCATCATCTCGTCGCCGCAGAATCTCGCCCAGCTCGACAAGTACAAGGACATTTCGCGCCGCCTGGCCGAGGGCCGCGGGCTCTCGGACGATCAGGCCAAAGCTCTGGCGCACGAGGGCAAGGCCATTGTGCACATCGACGGCGGACTCCATTCCACCGAAGTTGCCGGAGCTCAGCAATCTATTCTTCTCGCCTACAAACTTGTGTCCACCCAAGGTGACCCAGCGGTAGATGCGATTCTTAACAACGTCATTCTGATGCTATGGCCAACGTTGAACCCCGACGGCCAGAATGAAGTGGTGGCGTGGTATCGCAAGAACGTTGGGACGCCGTACGAGGTGAGTCCGCTGCCGGATCTGTATCAGGANNCACGACAACAATCGCGACGGCTACATGAACAACATGCTGGAGTCGCGCGATGTAACGCGCGCGGAAATCGAGTGGGACCCGGTTATCTTTTATTGCCATCACCAGACGGCGCCGTTTCCCACGCGCATCTTCATTCCGCCTTTCACCGAGCCCATCTCTTCGAACATCAATCCCCTGATGGCGCGCTGGCTCAATGTGCTGGGCATCAACATGGCGGCCTATCTGGACGAACATCAGATGCCCGGAGCGGTGCATCGCGTGGGCTTCGACAATTGGTATCCGGGTTTTCTCGACTTCACGCACATCTTTCGAAACAGCATTTCCTTTTTCACGGAGACCGCGCTCTATCATTACGCGACGCCGCATTTCTATACTGTCGACGAATTCCCAAAGGATCGCCAGCAACTGATGTCGGAAGTTTTCTACAGCAGCCCGTGGAAAGGGGGCTGGTGGCGGCTTTCTGACGCGGTGCGCTATATGGAAGGCGCGTCCATGGCCGTGCTCGATACCGCGGCGAAATATCGCGAGACATTGCTTTATAACCGGTATCAAGCCGCGCGCGACAACATCGAGCGATTCCGCAAAGAGCCGCCCTTCGCTTACGTGATCCCGCGCGAGCAGCGCGATCTTCCCACCGCCGCGATTCTGGTGGACAAGCTGCTGATCAATGGAATTGAAGTGCACGAAGCCCAGCAGCCTTTCGTCGCCAACAGCCGCGAGTACAAGGGCGCCTGGGTGATCCTAATGGACCAGCCGTTCTCGCCGCTGGTGAAGGAATTGTTCGAGACGCAGCAGTATCCGGATTTGCGCCAGTTTCCAAACGGGCCGCCCATGCGCCCCTACGATGTCGCGGGTTGGACGCTGCCGATGCAGATGGGTGTGGAGACGGCGGTTGTTTCCGAGCCACTGAACGATAGCCAGCGAGCGTCGCTGAAGTTGATCGACCATGTGACGCCTCCGCCGGGCGGCGTGCAGGGAACAGGGTCCAGCTACTCGCTGAGCCACCAACCGAACAATAGTTTCGCCGCCATCAACGAAATTCTCTCGAGCGGCGGCCAGGTGAGCTTCTCCGCATCTGGCGACATCATCGTTTCCGGCTTGGATCGCGAACGCCTGTCAGAAATCGCACGCAAGCATTCCGTCACCGCGCTGGCGACCGCGAAGCCGCCGCAAGACATCATGGCCACCAAGAAACCTCGCGTCGGCCTGTATCGCTCCTGGACCGGAAACATCGACGAAGGCTGGACGCGTTGGATTCTTGAAAACTACGGCTTCGCGCCGGTGACGCTGCGCAATGGCGACATTCAAGCCGGGCACTTGCGCGATCGCCTGGACGCCATCATCATCCCCGATGCTGGAACAAGGCAGATCATGAATGGCTTTGCTCCCGGCACCATTTCGGGCGAATATTCGGGCGGCGTCGGAGAGACTGGCGCCGAGGCGTTGCGCGTGTTTGTGCGCGCCGGTGGCACGTTAATCGCCTTCAACAATGCTTCGCTCATGGCCATCGCGAGCCTGGGCCTTCCGGTAAGCAATATTTTGGACGGGTTAAATGACGATCAGTTTTATTGCTCGGGCTCGCTATTGCGCGTGGAGCTTAGCGACGTGAATCATCCGGCGTTGTGGGGCATGCCGCGCGAGCCGATCGTCATGTTCGAACGCGGGCCTGCGTTCGATACCAAGAGCGGATTCCACGGCACGATTCTGGCTTCCTATTCAAAAGAACGGAATCCGCTGGCCAGCGGCTATCTGCTGCATCCGGAGCGCATCCAGGGAAAGGCCGCGGCACTCGAGGTTTTCTATGGCGATGGACGCGTGTATCTGTTCGGGTTCCGTCCGCAGTGGCGCGGCCAATCGCACGGCACATACAAGCTTATGTTCAACGCGATCTACGATTCGCCGAGCGCGGCGAAGCCCACCGCGTATCAACGTCCGGCTGAGCCCGCGAATGCATCGCTCGAAAGCTGGCGGGCAGCCACGGGCAAAGTGCGCGGCGATCTCGTGTCGCTAATCGCCGACAACCGAGCGTTCTTTGCGGCGAAGGGGCCCGCGGCGGTTGAGGCGCGGGCAAAGCTCGGGGCCGCGGTGGATCAGTTCGAGAAGGAGCGGATCGCGGAGATAGATGATGCCGGCGCAGGATTGGACGATGCCGCACGAAGAAAATCCGCGGAATATGTTCGGCAATTGCGGCGGTTGGCGACGGACCTGCGTAGTAAGGAACTCGAGAGTTCCGTGGATGCGGATTCTCTAGCCGAGCGGTATCGGTTGCCGGCCATCGAGCAAGAGATCGCCGCCCCCGCCGCGAAACCCAAATGAAACCACTCGCCCAGAATCTGTGAAAAAAACGGCGCAGGCACCGACTCCTTCACTTTCCGCAGCTTCTTGCAGTCGTTCCAGTGGAACGCGTCCGCGCGCTATCGGAGAGAAGGCGAAGATCACAGGCCAGGACCACCTGGGGGAATAATTCGAGGGCAGATACAGTGCGTAGCTCTGCGACGGATCCGCAGCGCGGGCTGCGATAAGTGCCGCGATGAGCAAAACGGCACGCATGAAAACTACTTACTCAAAAGCTTCTTCCAGCGTTCCCAGGCGTCGGCACGCGCTTTGCGATTGGCGTCCGATCCGCTTGGATCTTCGCCGGCGCGCATGAAACCGTGTCCCGCGCCTGCGTACGTTTCCGGTTCGTAAACTTTGCCCGCGGCCTTCATTGCGGCTACTGTGTCAGGAATGGTGGCGCCGATCCGCGCGTCATTTTCGGCGTAGAAACCGTAGACCGGAGCTTTGATTCGCGCCATATCGTCTTTGTTCGGTGGGCCGCCGTAGAAGACGAAAGCCGCGGCGAGATCGCCCCGATTCGTCGCAAAGCGGAAACTCTGGCTTCCGCCCCAACAGTATCCGGCGACGAATAGCTTGCCGTTGGCGGCCGGCAGATGGATGCCGTAATCGGCGACGGCGTTCAGATCGGCCGTGATCTGATCCGGATTGAGCTTGCCAATGGCCGGTCCAACGCCGCCTGACGGAAAGTCGGGCGTGCGGCCACCGTTGGGCGCCATGCCGGAAAGCAGATCGGGCGCCACTGCGATGTAACCCGCAGGAGCCACCTGATCGGCCAGATCCTGCACCCAGTCCGTCATTCCGAAGATTTCGTGAATTACCAGTACCACCGGTGTCTTAGCCTTCGATTCGGGATAGACCACGAATGTCTCCACCGAGCGTCCGTCATGTTTCACCGTGACCCATTCGCGATGACGCGGAGATTTTTCGAGAGTCGCGCGCGCCCAATCCTGGGCGGAGAGGAGTGACGCGGCCAGAGCGGAAAGGAGAAGGATGCGTGTCATTGATTCATTGTAACGACCTTCTTCGTAGGACAAGTCTCCGACTTGTCAAAAAAGCAAGCCGGAGGCTTGCGGTACGGGGACGGGCGACGGTTATTGGTGATGTGGTTCGTAGGCGCAGAACGGGTCGGACGCTAGCGGGTTGCCGGTGGCTTCAAAGGCTCGGGCGCGCGATCCGCCGCAGAGGGCGTGGTACTCGCAATATCCGCAGCGTCCCTCGAACTGCGTGGGATCGTGCAGCGACTGGAAGACTGGTGCGTTGCGGTAGACATCCGCAAGGCGGTCCTTGAGAACATTCCCGGCTATCAGCGGCAGAAAACCTGCTGGGCAAATGTCGCCGGTATTGGAGACGAACACGATGCCGTGGCCATCGCGGATTCCAAAACCGCGAGTTGCGGGGCTGCGTTTGATCTGTTCCCCAGTCAGGCCTTCGCCGCGCATCCGTTCCAGCGCTACTCTGCGATAGGAAGGCGCCTCGGTGGTGGCCACAGTGAAAGGCGCCTGGCTGGACGTCTCATAGACCCAACTCATCAGCTTTTCACCGTCTTCGGGCGAAAGAGGTTGCAGCACCTTACCGCGGCCGACCGATATCAGAAAGAACAAGCTCCAACGCGAGACCGCGAATGGTTTCAGCAGTTCATAAATAGCGGGCACATCATCGGCGGTTTCGGCTGAGGCCAGGGTGTTCACCTGCAGCGGCATCTCCAGTTCCTGGGCCCAGCGAATGGCCTGCATCGTACGGTCGAAAGTGCCGGGAACGCCTCGTATGGAATCGTGCCGCTGCGCCGTGGATCCGTCCAGGCTAAGACCGAGGCCTTCCACGGAATGCTCCTTCAGCCGAACCAGCACTTCGCGAGTGAACGCGGGCGTCGCGGCCGGCGTGATGGAAACGCCGATGCCCAGCTTGCGTGCCTCATCGATCAATTCATAGAGGTCTTTACGTTGAAGCGGATCGCCTCCGGTAAGAATCAGCTGCGGCAACGGATCGCCGAACTCCAGGATCTGGTTGAGAAACGCCACGCCCTGGTTGAAGGTTAGCTCCATGGGATGCGGCTCAGGAACGGCCGTAGCGCGGCAATGGCGGCAAGCGAGGGCGCAGGCTTGCGTCATTTCCCAATAAACGTTGAGCGGCGTGCGCGAGTAGTCGCGAGGTTTGCCGTGGGAGGAACTGCCGTGATGCAACGATCCGGTCATATGTAAAAGGCTAAGCAATCCAGATGCCAGAGGTTGGTTTTCAGTAGCTTAGCGACGGACGGCTATCCCGCCTGGTTCAGGAAGCTGTCTAACTCCGACGCTGGACAACGGATACCCACATAAAACGAACCGAACAAAGCGTACACGGCACTGACCTCGTCAAAGCGCATTTCATAGATCAACTTCTTGAAGACCAGCGGATCGTTGGCGAATAGATCGACGCCCCATTCCCAGTCATCGAAGCCGATGGAACCCGAGATAATTTGCTTCACCTCGCCCGCATAGCGGCGGCCGATCATGCCATGTTCATGCATCTGCCGCTGGCGCTCCGCCATGGGCAGTTGATACCAGTTCTTCTCCTCGCCGCGCTTGCGGTCCATGGGGTAAAAGCAGATGTATTTATGGGGCGGGATGTCGGGGAATAGGCGCGGACGCATGGCTTCACGCGACCGGTTTAGAACGTCTTCGATTTCGGCGTTCCATTCGAGCGAAAAGGGCGCGATGCCGCGCGCCGCGAGCGAGGTGTACGTCTTCAGGCTCGAATCGTACAGTCCCAGTTCCACCACCGAGAGGTAGGAGCTGGTGGGCTCCAGGTAATCCGCCAGCCGGAGCTGCGCAATATGGCGCTCCACCCGGCCCAGTTCCTCGAACGATTGGCGGAAGTGAACGATGATCAAATCACCTTTGTGACCGAGCAGGGAGAACGCCGCGCTTTGGCCGGAGGGATTCCGCTCCATGTCAGCCAGGGCTGTGGCGGCTTCGCGGACGATTTCCGACCGCTGAGCAACAGGAACAGCCTTCCAGGCGGTCCAGCGCACGCGCATCATCTGATGCAGCACGCTGGCCCCTTCGAGCGTGAGCGGAACGGCAGGCAGATTTTCTATGGCTACCTCCGGCGGGGCATTGGTGGTGGATGGCATTCTGAAAATTCCTTACCTTATTTTTGCATCTTCTGTGGGACAAGCCTCCGGCTTGTCCTGGGCAAGCCGGAGGCTTACCCTACTTTGGCTGCGATTTTTTCGGTCCGCCACGCACTGATAAGTATGCGAACTTTCATGTCCGGTATTTTGGCATTATCTTTATTGGGCGCTACATCCGTCGCATTCGCCAGCGAGAAAAAGACCGAGGGTAGCAAGTCCCATTCCAGTTCCACCCACCAACGCAAAGCCAGCTCCAGCCACACCCGCAGCAGCACTGGCAATCACAGCCGTAGCAGCTCCTCGAAGAGCAACATTCCCAAAGACTAAAATTAGCCGCCAGGCATTCAGATATAGGGCGGGCTGTGAGCGCTGACTTCAGCCCGTTCGATTCTTTTGCGAGGCTAGTTTTCGCCTTTCTTCGACCACGGCGGCGTTACGCCGTTGGTCCTGGCATAGGCGATGGACTGGCCCAAGTGCTCATGCATGTGATTCGCGATCAGGAACAGCACTCCTTCGTAAGTGGTATCTTGGCCGAACAATTTAACCGGTTTTTCCAGGTCGGCGTCGGACAGATTCAGCGCGACTTGCCGCAGGTGCTCGAATGAGCCCTTCAAGGCGTCAATCACCTTGGCTTTGTCTGTCTCCTTCGTTATTGCCGAACTAAACGTGGCGGGAGGCTTTACGCCGATGAAGTTGGGCAGGAAGTAATTGGCGCTGGCGATGTGCGTATACACCTCGGAAATCGAGCGCACGCCTTCTGCCGGCCTCCAAGTGTACTTCTCCTGAGGCATGGCCTCGGCTAAGCTGACAATCTTACTCTGAACATCGTCTAACTGTTTCAGGAACAACCCGCGAAAACCGGGTACCTTGGCTGGCGACGGTTGCGCGGTGAGAGTGACGGCGGCGCCGGCGAAAACAAGTGGCAAAAACAGCAATCTGGTTAGGAGCTTCATTCCTCTTTTGTACCACTCCATTTGGTTCAGTACCGTGCAGTACCCCGGTTGGGATACAATTTCAAAACGGATACGGCATCATTGCACCTAGTGGATGGGCTGGTAGGAGAAACAAAAATGAAGCTGGCAAACTCAAGAAACGGTTTAGCGGGTAACCGCTCCATCCACGCCAACAAGGCGATCCAGCAGTGGGAAATCAGGTTCCTGGAATACCGTCTGGAAGTGGTCGGGTCCTGGCCGGATTCCGCGCGCAAAGTTGCGACCCTGGAGGCTATCGTTCTGCGGCTGGACTCCGTCCGCGAGCGCTGATGGTACCATCGACGCAGACTGATCATGTTCTCCTCCCGGCTGGACTGGGCCGCTGGTCCCAACCCGCTCTCCCGGCTGCTTCACAATAAGCGATCCACTGGCGCTGAGGTTCTGGATCTTACCGAGTCAAACCCGACCGCGGCCGGATTCTCATATTGTTCCCAACGAGTACTCGCGGCTCTCGCCGATCCACGGTCGATGCGCTATGAGCCGGCGCCCGCCGGAATAATCGCGGCCCGCGCGGCCGTCTCGGAATATTATTCGAGCCGCGTTCCGGTGGACCGGATTCTGCTTACGGCCAGCACCAGCGAAGCCTACGGATTTCTCTTCAAATTGCTGGCCAACCCAGGCGATGAGGTTCTGGCGCCGCGGCCGTCCTACCCGCTTTTCGATTACCTGGCGGCTTTGGACTCGGTACGTGTAATTCAGTATCCGCTGGCTTATAACGGAAGCTGGGCGATCGATTTCGAAGCACTTGGCAGCCGCATCACCGCACGGACCCGCGCCATCGTGACCGTGAATCCCAACAACCCTACTGGTTCGTTCTTGAAGAAAGAGGAATTGTCCCAGCTCACCGCGCTTTGCCGCAATCACGATTTGGCCATCATCTCGGACGAGGTTTTCTCCGATTACGGCTTTGAGGACGCCCCGGCGCGTGTTCGCTCGCTGAGCGAAGTGGAGGACGTTTTGACGTTTTCTTTGAGCGGGCTCTCGAAGGTATCCGGCCTGCCGCAGTTGAAACTGGGGTGGATTGTAGTCAGTGGTCCGGAGTCATTACGGAAACAGGCCTTCGATCGCCTGGAACTCATCGCTGACACGTACTTATCGGTGGGAGCCCCAGTACAATGGGCGGCGGCATCGCTGGTGGGTTCGCGGGAAGAGATCCAGGGCCAGATCCTGGTGAGAGCGCGCGAGAACCTGGCGTTGCTGCGNNCACACGGAAGAGGAGTGGGTGCTGACCTTGCTCGATCGGGACAACGTGTTGGTGCAGCCAGGGTTCTTCTATGATTTTGAGAAGGAAGCTTTCCTGGTGTTAAGCCTGCTGACGCCATCTGAGACATTTGGCGAGGGTGTCCAGCGGATATTGGGGCGCGCGTAGGACAAGCCTCCGGCTTGTCCACTGGGCAAGCCGGAGGCTTGCCCCACGCTGCCGACCGCGGAATTGGCGAGGTCCATCACCTTTTGGCAGCATCCGCTGATCGAGATGCTGATGTCGCGAAGCGAGGTCCCTTGGAAGCGGAGCCGGGGAGCTTGCCGGTGTTCCGGACAGCGCACATCGCGCAGCTTCTCCTCAGTCGCCTGCTTGAACCGTTCGACGCATGTTCTGTCGAAGTCCGTGAGCACCGACAACATTCTAACATGGAAATGTTGCAAACAAAAAACTAGGTTTGTGTCGGCGAAAACCGAACCGCGACCGTAAGGGAGCCGGTGGCTTTCAGCAAAGGCGAGCCTACCAGCACCGACTCCCTTACGGTCGCGGTTCGGATTCACTGCTCTCGATCGAGTGGCCGCACGGTGGAGAGACCCAGGTTCTCGCGGCTGCGGTGGCATGGAGAACCCCGGCAGGCACCGTATCGGGCACGTTGGAGCTTCCTAGCCCCGATTACCTGCCGCAACGCAGGGTTGCGATAATTTAACGAAGTATCGATGAAATTCACGCCGGCTGCCAGGGCGCTCGTTACCGCCTCCGCATAGGCTCGGTCGGTGGCGGCGTCCATTTCGCCCCGGTGAGGTCCCGATTCCGACGCTTGAAACGGTAAGTCCTTGGACATCACGGTAGAAACGGGCTGCTTTCGGGGCTGGGAAGCGGGTAGCGAAGCGAAGAGTGGCGGCGGAACCGGCAAAATCGGGAAGCATGGCTTGATAGTACCTGAGCTGACAGTGGCCTACTCTCAAACATCTTGCCCAATTGAGGTGAATTGGGGGCTTGACAAGGGAAATGGCGCGCTTAGAATGGGTTTAATCTCTACTATGCAGCCCTGCAATCACGGTCGTACCGAGATTCTGGCGAGGCGCGACGGGGTCGATTATGTCCGCTGCCTGGAATGTGACCAGGTTTTTGAAGCTGAAGACCTCGAAGCTATCTCCATCTACGAAGAGGACGACCAACCCGCCGCCTGAGCGAACTCGACAATATTCTCGACTAGAACTTTCTCCTCGAATGAGAACTTTCTTGCGTGAATAGTACAACATTCCTATCCGATGGTTTGGGGTGCGATTGATGCTACAGAATCAGGCAGGGCGGGTGAAGAACCTGCGATCCTATAACTGATGGAACCGTTGCGCATAGTTGCGATCGGTGGGGGCACCGGGCTTTCGACGCTCCTGCACGGGCTCAAACGCTACGCCCAGCATCCTCAAGAGGCCGAAATCACGGCCGTGGTCACGGTGAGCGATGACGGCGGAAGTTCGGGGCGATTGCGCCGCGACTTCGAAGTGCTGCCGCCCGGCGACATCCGAAACTGCATGGTGGCGCTCTCCGAGGACGAAGGCTTGCTAGCCAAACTCTTCCAATACCGGTTCTCGGGGGGCAAAGGACTCAAGGGGCACAGCTTCGGGAATCTGTTTCTGACAGCGCTCACGAATTTGACCGGAGATTTCGCGCAGGCCGTAAAGGTATCTTCGGAAGTTTTGGCAAGCCTGGGCCGCATTTATCCCGCCACGGAAGCGAACGTAATCCTCGAAGCTGAATTGGAGAACGGCCGCATTGTGACGGGAGAAAGCAAGATCAGCAAGAGCCGGTCACCCATCAAATGGGTCCGGTTGCGTCCTCGCGTGTGCAAACCGTTGCCTGAAACACTCGAAGCCATCGAGCGAGCGGATCTAATCACCTTCGGTCCCGGTTCGCTCTTCACCAGCGTGATTCCGAACGTGTTGGTGCAGGGAATTCCGCAGGCAATCCGCCGCAGCCGCGCGCTGAAATCCTATTTCGTGAACCTGATGTGGCAGCCGGGCGAGACCATTGGGTTCCGCGCTTCCGATCACGTGGCGGCGCTCAATCGCCATGCCGGAGGGAATCTGATCGACGTTGCGGTGGTGAATACGCGCAGCATCACGCGCCACCAAAGACGGAAATACGCGGCTGAGGAGGCACATTCGGTCATGAATGACGTGGACCGGTTGTCGGCGATGGGCTTGCAAGTTGTGGCCGCCGATCTTCTGGCCGAAGGGGAGATTGTCCGTCACGATTCCCGCGTAGCCGCTGAGATTGCGATGGATCTGGCGCGGCGCGGCCGGGAGAAGCGCCGCAAGATCCGCGTGCTCGGGGAAAAATAAAACGGGAGAAAATTAACTAGTGGGCTGCCGGCGAAGGAACTTTAGCATCGAAATCCCANNAAACACGAGTGTTCGCGCCACGCGCGTAGCGCACGGCAGTAGTAAAGATTCAGAGCGGACAGCCCACTAGGACTAGAAATGAAACCGCCTGTTAACGTGGTCGTCAATCGGGTTATCAATGTGGTCATCCTGGCTGCTGGCTTGGGCACGCGGATGAAGTCCAAGCATGCGAAGGTGCTCCACCGCGCCGGCGGACTCTCGCTGGTCGAGCATGTGGTCCAAGCTGCTTCTGGAATTACCGACGCCGCGCACATTACGGTAGTGATCGGGCATCAGGGCGAGCAAGTGAAGCAGCGGCTAGCCTCAACCGGTGTCCGTTTCGTGGAACAAACGGAACAAAAAGGTACCGGGCACGCCGTAATGGCATGCCGCGCCGCGCTCGAATCCGAGGACGGTCTGGTGGTAGTGCTCTACGGGGATTGCCCGCTGCTGTCCGAAAACACTTTGCGGGAGTTGGTGAATCGCCAGGCTTCGGGCGACGCGGCCGTTACGCTGATCACCACTCGTTTGGAAGATCCTACCGGCTACGGCCGAATTCTGTTCGGAAAACGGGGCGAGGTGGCGGCCATTGTCGAGCAAAAAGCGGCGAGCAAAGAACAGCTCGCCATCCAGTTGGTGAACCCAGGTATCTATTGTTTTCGCGCCGAACTGCTGTGGAAGCACATCGGCGAAATCCGGCCCGACAATCCTGCCCACGAATACTATTTGACCGACATGGTCGAGATCCTGAACAAAGCGGGCCACACTGCGGCGGCCTTCGAGGTTCCCGATTCGGCGGAACTGTTGGGAATCAACACACGCGTGGAGCTGGCGGCGGCGGACAAGATTTTTCGCGACCGCAAGGTGCGGGAATTGATGCTGGACGGCGTTACCATCGAGAGACCGGAGACGGTTACCATCGATGGGCAAGTGCGGATTGGCGCAGACTCCATCGTGGAACCTTTCGCGCGGATTCTGGGCCGAACGGCGATAGGCGCGGATTGCAGGATCGGAGCCGGTTCGATCATTGAGAATTCAGAATTGGGCGATGCAGTTCACATATTGCCGCTCACCTCGATCGCTGATTCGCGCATCGAGGCCGGCGCTCATGTCGGACCCTTCGCCCGATTGCGGAACGGCAATCTCGTCGGCGCGGGCGGCCACATCGGAAATTTCGTGGAACTCAAGAATACGCAGTTTGGCGCCGGCGCCAAAGCCAGTCACCTGGCGTACCTGGGCGACTCGGAAATCGGCGAGCAAGCCAACATCGGCGCGGGCACCATTACCTGCAATTACGATGGCGTGAAGAAACATCGCACACGCATCGGCAAGAAGGCATTTGTTGGGAGCAACTCCACTCTGGTTGCGCCCATTGAGATCGGTGAGGGAAGCTACATCGGCGCGGGATCCGTGATCACAAAGCCTGTGCCGGCCGCCGCCCTGGCGCTTGGCCGAGCCCACCAAGTGGTAAAGGAAGGCTGGGCGGCCAAGAAAAAGAAGAAGGCGGAGTAGAAGCTACTTCTTGTCCGGCGGTTTTTGCCGCACCACAATCAATCGAGCCACGTCGCCGTCATCGGAGGTGACGAATCCGATGGTCACCTTCAGCTTCACATGCAACTTACCCTCGATGCGCGTGTCGGAGTTGATCAGGAACACGCGCTTCTCAGCGGGTTTTCCGAGGATGCTTCGCGAGACGGTGATCTTAGAGGTTGTGAGTTCTATGATGGAACCGGAGAAAGTGTCGTCGTACTTCGGTTCGGTCTTGGGGGTGTCGGGCTTCGACAAATCCCGGTCCTGCGCCCAGGCTGGGAATGTCGGCCAGGCCCCCGCGAAAATTAGAAATGTTGCGAGACCAAGCCGCACACTTGAATCATAAACCAAGCGCAGGGACCAATGATTGGCAGGGGAATTAAACTTGCTTCATTAGAAGCACGGGCTCGGCGAATGCACCGACTCCCTTACGGTCGCGGTTCGGTAACGCCACCCCGTCTCACAGCACCAGGACGGGATGATAAAGATGCGGGAGCCGCGCTTCTCCGATAGCCACCAAGTCGCCTTCTTGGCTGATTGCCTTTACATATTTTGACGCAGGCAGGGCAAGGAACGGTGAGAGCCGGAAGTCCTTGCCTTGCCGGATTTGGCCGACGGTTAGGAGGTCGACGGAGGCGCTGGAGAACTGAGGCAGCAGCCGCGCGGCCGGAATCAGCGCGTCGCGCAGCAGGCCAGCTTCCGCAAGCTTCGCCAGTTCATCCAGAGAGACGGCTTGTTCTTCGGTAAATTCGCCGGAAGCCGTTCGCCGGAGTGATTCCAGGAATGCCCCGCAGCGAAGCTCCTGGCCAATCTGGTGAGCAATACCGCGCACGTAGGTTCCGGCGGAACAGTGAACACGAATCCTTGCCGAGGCCCCGTCGAATTCGTCGAGATCCAGCGCGAAGACCTGCACTTCCACCGGCGACAACTTAACAGGGATATTCTTGCGCGCCAGCTTGTAAGCCGGCGTGCCCGCTATTTTCTTGGCGGAAAATGGGGGTGGGGTTTGCAGAAACATCCCGCGGAAGGGCGCCAGGGCAGCTTCGAGTTCCCCGCGCGAGAAGCTTGGATCGACCGGGTCGGAAACGGGCGCGCCCTCGCGATCGTACGTATCAGTGGCCCACCCGAAGCGGATGCGGGCGTCATACTTTTTCTCGGCCGTCGAAAAGAACTGCGCGAGGCGCGTGGCGCGGTCGATCAGAAGAGGCAGGACGCCGGTGGCCATTGGATCGAGCGTTCCCAGGTGTCCAATTTTGCGAGTGCCTGACAGCCTGCGGAGGCGGTTGACAACATCGTGCGATGTCATCCCCTCAGGTTTGTCGACAATGATAGCTCCATCCACGCCTTACTGTAACAGGAGCGTGCCTAAAGCCGGTTCTGTGCGCTGTGATAAATCCGCAAGACTTCTACGCTCTGCTCCTTCATGCGGTACACAGCGATATAGGGCATCGGGGGGAACAAAAGCTCTCGCGTTCCGTCCTCGCGTCCCTGACGGCCGCGGTGTGGCGATTCTTTTAGGGATTGGATAGAAGCGTACAGCTTACGAATGGTCGACTGGCGGTAGCGGGGATGGCGCTCTTTGAGGTAATTGTTGATGTGTTCGAGGTCCGCTGCGGCTGCGGGCGTCCAGCGGATACGCATTTATGAGCGGAGCATTTGCTCCAAGCGGGCGTCCATTTCTTCTTCCTCAACGAATTCGCCCCGGTCGGCCTGTGCAATGCCCTTCTGGACGGCGGCGCGGAAGCGGGCGTCTTCTTGAAGCAGGCGTAACGCGGCATCCTTCACCAGCCGCTCGGCGTCGGTGCCTGACTTGGTGGCGATTTGCGAAAGCTGCGCTTCCTGCTCAGGTGTGAAATGAACTTCCATCACCTTCAGAATACGGTAAAGCCTTCATTGACGCAATTTCTGGTAGTGTCCTAAAGATGCGTGATGGAGGGTAGCAAAGTGCGATCTATTCCACAACCTGGAATTTTAGCATGCGACCTATGACGGAGCCGAAGCCCTTCGTGAAGGCTTCGTTGAGATCGGTGGCAGTGAGATGCATAGTGATGTGCGTCTTTTCCAGAAGGCTCTGAAAGGATCGCCTCATCGTTTTCTGTTTTGAAGGCATGTTTAACCTTCGTAGTTCCTTCTGCCATTCGTACGCCAACAGATCGGCCGCTTGGAGCGGGCGTAGATCGCACTTACCGGCGAATGTGTGCGTGTGATAACGGAGATAGTTCACGCCTCCCTCCTGGTCGCGCGCTCTGAGCATGTCGATTGCTTTGTTGGTGTGCGATTGGTGTTTGTGGCCCGATTCGAAAAAATAGGAGATCTTACCTTTGTACGAATATGTGTCTGCCCATGAAACCACTGCTGCGAGTACTTGCAGCGCAGCTAATGAATATGGTCCTCCCCGCTTCCATTTGGGCGCGTCGATTCTTCCAAAGTCTGTTTCGCTGATTGACACCGCAATGCCGATCTCTACGCGCCGCTTTATGATACCGATGAGACGAACAAGTAGATCTTTTCGCTTCCTGGGGTCCATGCCGCTGAACTCCTCTACGCTGTGCGCACAGTCAGCCATGTGGAAACATGAAACGCCAAACTCGGTGAGCGTTTCCGCCCATTCACGATCTAAATGAAGTGCCTGCTCCGCGCTCAGAAGGTATCCCGCTACACACATAACTGGTGAACCAGCGTGCGTACCGCTCTCGTCAAAATATGCCTCCAGCATCATGGCAACCAGATCAGGTTTGAGGATTTCGCAAATACGTTTGAGATTTTCGTGTTTCTCATCGCACTCTTGTATTTGCACTGGCACACCTCCATGCGATCATGGGGATTGGCGCGCCCATTCGAGATTAGAAATCGGAAAACACCCGATTCGCAGTCGGGCGTTAGTGAATCGATCAGGGAATGACCTAGCCACAGGGTAGCACTGTAGGCGGAAAGGTCATTTTTGCGTCGTATCAGTCAGGTTTTGACTTCGCGGTGGCCCACCCGGAGCGGACGCGGGCGTCGTGTTTTTTCTCTGCCGTCGAAAAGAACTGCGCGAGACGCGTGGCGCGGCCGATTAGAAGAGGCAGGACGCCGGTGGCCATGGGATCGAGCGTGCCCAGGTGTCCAATCTTGCGGGTGCCTGACAGCCTGGGGAGGCGGTTGACAACGTCGTGCGATGTCATCCCCTCGGGTTTGTTGACGATGATGGCTCCATCCACGCCTTTACTGTAACAGGAGCCGCCAGTTGATTCCTGCGCGAGCGCATCCCGAGTCTTCAATGTCCCTTATTTAGGCCGGATTGCGCTTCTATCACTGAGGGGCCGAAAAGAGAGTGAAGGGCTTTCGTCTGATATTTCTCGTGCCCGTGAAGGAAAACAGTGGCAAAAGCCGTTTTATATCTTGACAGTCCGAACGAGTTGATATTAAATGAATTCCTAACATGCGTAACAAGGGTCAAGGTCTGATAGTGAGCGCGGTCATTGCGGCCGGTCTTCTACTGCGGCCAGCGGCTTCGGTTCCGCCTGAGCAAAATGAGTCAGCCGGTGCCGCGGGGGTGGTAAGTCCGTCAACTGCCCCGGCCGCCGCCGGCGAAGGCCCATGGATCGCGTCGTGCAATTATTGGGCTCCGGCCAGGCCGCCTGGCAACGCGTCCGGCACGCCTGCCGAAATCCACAATACTGTCAATGTAAAGGACAGCGACGTTGATCTTCACGTAAGCATGGAGGGGACCACCAGCGAACACGAATCCGGATGCGGTGGCGAAGCACAGACGCGGTGGGGGTTTCCGGCCAGTGGCCCGATCAACGTCACGGCGATTATCGCCACTGTTTCAGACCCGGTGCATAGCCATTTGGCGCTTACATTTGACCGCACGGTGAGCGCTATTCTTCAGGCTGCCGCCGATAACGGCTATATAAGCAGTTATTATTGGTTGCCCTGGAAGAACCGCCTAGGTCACAGGCTGACGGAAGATCCGGGAGACGCTGAACCTGGTCACAACGCGGAGCGTGAAAGAAAACCGGGCTTGATAATACTGAAACATTTCCTTCCCGATAAACCGGACAGCGGTTCGGTGACAACTTCCCCGAGCGATAGCTTTTACAATGTTGTTTACCTCTTCCTGGTGGCTGAGACGCCCACCCAGGGCGTCGACGGATTTCAGCTTCAATATGCATTCTCGTACGAAGATGAATTGGAGCAGGCCCTCAAAGGACGTGGAAATTTCTCGCGAGGCCGGGGCCGCGTGGCTCTGATCGGCCCCGCGTATTCCGGATCGGCAGCATCGTTGCGCGCCGGCATTCTAGCCGCCCAAGCGCGGTACCAATCCTTGCCGGAATTCGAGGTATCTGCGGCGACTTTTACGCGAGCGGCAATGAAAGAACTTACGATTGGAGGTCGGGTCAGCTCGCTGTCATTCGGGAGCTTCACCGACTACGAGACCAGGAAATTATTCTATGATTTCTTTCTTAAGTCCGGGTACGACCTTGGAAGGGTAGCGTTTCTCATTGAGGACAATACCGTCTACGGCAGTGCAAGCGTCTACGGAAGTGCAAGTGACGCACCGTTCCGTGACCGCAACGACGTACAGGTGATCCGATTTCCAAGAGAAATTTCCTTGCTGCGGAATGCCCAGATGGCTGGCGAACATTCCGGTGGCGAAGGGACGTCCGGATCGGTTCCCAGCCCTTTTCTCCACTTCTCACTCAAGGACTCCAGTGCGCAGGACTCCGTTCCGCAGTTCTCCAGGGAGAACACGCCCGTCTCGCAAGAGGCGCAGCTAATGACCATCGGGCGCCAGTTGCATCGATTCCGGACCCAATTCATCGCGATCGTCGCGTCCAATGTTCTCGACCAGGTTTTCCTCGCCCAGTTTCTGCATCGTGCCTGTCCCGATGCGAGGTTGGTGTTCTTGGGAGGAGACTTGTTGATGGTGCGGGAAGTCGATAACGTGCCGTTTATTGGCTCGGTGACGGTTACGCCGTACTCCTTGATGGGACTCGGACGAGTCGCCGGCCGTCCTGGCCGCGCCTATCCGGATTCGACAAGCCTGGCGATTTACAATGCCGCCAGCTATACCTTCTGGCACAATTCCATTGGTGTATCTCCTCCGACGCCGCCAGTGCTGCAAAGTTACCACGACCCACTGGCGCCGCCGGAGATTCAACAGCCATCGTTATGGGCGACGCTGCTCGGAAGCGACGGGTATTATCCTTTGGGAGTTCTCAGCCCGTGTGCGAGCGATCATCCGCAGATCCTGCCCGCGATCCAAGGAAGTGGGGCGGTCGGAGCATCTTGCGAGGCCCTAAAGCAAACATCGCCGGAGAACTTGAAGAAGGTGGTGATTTTTCCCGCCAGGCTATGGCTGGTTCTGTGTGTGCTGGTGATATTGCTCTGTTCTTTTCACACGCTGATGCTGGTAGTGGCCGGCTACTGGTCGCCCCTTACGCGCGATCTCGCCATAGGTGAGAACGATCAACCGCAGCGGCGCTCGACCTATGTCCATATAGCGACGGCCGCGCTCTTTTCAATGGCGTGGGTCGTCTCCTTTCCCGCGTTGTCGGTCGCTTATAGGACCTCCCTGAGTCCATCCAGCGAATTTCTGGCGGCAACAGCTTTGCTCCTTGCGGGTGTATCGGTCTGGATGACGTTTAGGAGAACATGGGCATATATTGGCTGGAAAAAGCCGTCGGGTGCGGATTCCAAAAACAGCGCCGGTTTCCTGCACCTCTACAATCGTGCCGTGGAAAATGTCTATGTCTTACTCAACCTACTTCCATGGACCGCTTTGGTTGGATTGGCCGCCCTGTGGTGGTATCTTTGCGTTACAGAATCAGCCAGCTATGGCAAGGATCAAGGTTTAAGCCTGGTGGGGTTGTCGTTCAGCTATCGCTCAATCAACCCGGGAAGTGGCGTCTCGCCGGTCGTGCCGATATTGCTGCTCCTCTTGAGCTGGTATCTTTGGGCCTTCTTCCAAACGTGGCGTCTGCGCTTCTCCGAGAATGGCAGGCCTTGGCTTCCAGGAAAGCTTGAAGCACACGAGGTTTCCCTCTTCGTTTCCGACGACGATCTTGACTCCGGCCGACGTCCGCGAGAAACCCCGCTCTACCGGAAAATCACCTGTCCGATGATTACTCGGGAAATGTTGTATCAATTCTGGCGATCTGTTCGGCAGGCTGGCCAGGGCGATTGGGTGGTGGTCGATATCGTTGTTGTCGCCGCGTATGTGGTCACTCTAGCTTGGTTTTCCCAGTTCACACCGATCGATAGCCCGGATCACTTTCTATGGAAAACGGGGAAGTATGGTTCCAGCCCATATGAAATGCTGGTGGCGCTGTTATCGTTTCCGCTTATCGTGATGTGCATGACCGGATGTTTGCGCATGGTTCTGGTTTGGGGAGGGCTCAAGAGTGATTTGCTGGAACGGCTGGAGAATTTGCCCATTCGGTTCGCGTTCAGCCGATTGAAAGTAATGGGTTGGATGGCGATGTTGCGGCATGGGGGCCTGCAGGAACAGTGGAACGACATGGCACGGTCGTTGGAATCCATGCGTCAAATGCTTCATCGAAACGATATGACCGGCAGCATATCCTACTCCGACTGGCATCAGCTCTACAACGAGAATAGCAATCTTCTGGGAGAGATCGGGAGACTTCTCAAACGCATGGATGAGCGAGCCTGCCCACGGAAGGAGGGGGAGTGCGACTACGACCTGATGACGAATATTGAAAAAGATTTCGCCGGGTTCAGCCAAAAAATCCTGACTATGGTCCTGATCCCCTATTGGAAAAACGAGCGCGTCGGATTGGTGGCAAGTGACGAAGTTCAGGAACTGCCAATCAAGGCCCGCCGTTCAGAGACCCATCTGGAGCAAGCTTCGGTTCCCATGGAACTTCACGCTGGGCCATCTTCGGAAGTGCCCCCACGGATTTTAGTGGCTGAGGAATTTGTGGCCATTCGGTATATCTCGCTCATCCGTGCGGTACTGTCCAACATGCGTTACCTGATGATTTTCGTCACAGCGTCTTTTGTGTTGGCAATGATGGCGTGGAACTCTTACCCGTTCCAGCCGCGGCAATGGGTGGATTGGATGTTCACGGGCCTTTTGTTTCTTCTGGGCGCGGGTGTTATTTGGGTGTTTGCACAAATGCACCGTAATCCCATTCTTAGCCGGATCACCGATACCAAAGCCAACGAATTGGGTTGGGACTTTTATCTGCGCATTGCCTCGTACGGGGCTCTCCCGGTACTGGCCTGGCTGACGTATCAATTCCCGGACATTGGCAGCGTAGTCTCTAAATTCATTCAGCCCGGAGTCCCGGTGATAAAGTAGTTCAGAACTCGATCGCCGCCAGAACTTCCGAGGGCCGCTTATCGAACGCGCGGCAGATAGCGAGCAGGCTCTCGATGCTCGGCAGATTTGCGCCGCGCTCGATGGAGCTGATCTGCGAGATGCTGAGCTTGGTTGCGGCGGCGAGGTCCTTCAACGACCAATCGCGCTCGACGCGCAACATTTTGATGTGATGCCCCAGCCGCTCGCGCAGACGATCCTGAGCAGTGCGGCCGAGTCCGAATTTTTCGATTGCATTGTGCAGCGTCTGGCGGAGCTGTGCGAGGGAAAACGGTTTGGAGATGTAATCGAAAACCTTCATCTTGAAGGTGGCGCGCATGTCTTCAAGCGACGGATAACCGGTGATGATGATCACGCACAGCCCGGGATAAGCGGTTTGGAGCTGTTCGAGCACCTTGTCGCCTTTGAATTCGCCCATTTTCATGTCAAGCAGGACGATGTCCGGCAAGCGCTGCTCACAGCCCGCGAACAATTCCTCCGGATGCACGAAAGTTCGAATGGAATAGAGGCCGTCGTCTTTGAGCGCATCGTCCAGGTAGGTGCAGAAGTCGGGATCGTCGTCAAGAATGGCCAGATCCACTTGGCCGGCCAAAGTGGGTGATTCGGGGCTCTGCTCGGAAGGGTTTTTCATACTCTCACGTGGATGTTGCCTATGCGTCGCGCTTCGGCGGACGGCAGCGTGACCTCAATCGACGCACCACCCTGAGATCGATTCGACGCTGCAATCGTGCCGGCGTGTTGATGCACGATGCCTTCCGCAATGGTCAGCCCCAGGCCCGTCCCCTTGGCGTCCAGGCGGCTGGATACGAACGCCTCAAAGATCTCCGGTAGCACGTCCGAAGGGATGCCGGGACCATCATCTTCGACGGTGATGGAGATCCAGGATTGCGCGTTGCGGTTCAACCGGCGAGCGTTCACCGCGATGCTGCCCGTGGGGCGGATTGCGTACAGAGCGTTGCGAAAGAGATTGACGAAGACCTGGATCAAGCGGTCGGCATTGCCGGTTACCAGATCGCTCTCGCCCACGCGATTTGCGAAGTTCACTCGCGCGGCTTTTTCATCGATAGCCACCAGGTTCCACGCGTCATCGATCAAGTGTCGCAGCGGTACGGGCTCCAGGTAGTGCTTACGGACGCGGGCGAAGTCCACCAGGCTTTCGCTTATTTTCCTAATCCGCTGCGTAACGCGGAGCATGCGCGCGAGGCGCTCCAACGCCGCGGGGTCGCGCGTGGTCTCGGTTAACTTTTCGATGGAGCCTTGCAATACGGCGAGCGGTGTGTTCAGCTCATGCGCGACGCTGGCACTCATCAGCCCCAGGCTCACCAGGCGATCCTGCGCTTCCAGCTTTCGCAAGGCTTCCTCCAGCTCTTCCTCGCGCTTGCGCAGATCGAGGATGGTGGCGTTGCGCGACCGCATGATCTGACCGATCTCGTCGCCCGGAATCATGTTTTCATCAATGAGTTCGTGCCCACGGTCGCCGTGCTGCGTGGCTTGATCGGCATTCAACATGAGCCGCAGCGGGCGATACACGTACAACGGCATGATGGTGGTTTCAAGCACCAACACGGCCAGTAAGTAGATTGCGCCCAGCACGACAAACAGGTTGGTCTTAGCTTGGTCCGGCAGATAGGAGTAGAGAGCAAAATAAACGCCCAGCGCCAGGATAGCAAAGAACACGTTGTGCAACACCATTAGCTTGGGCCGCACCTTTAAATCGCCGAACAGCCGGCCGACGCGTTTATGAGCCCTGGCTCCCGCAGGGACCCCGATGGAATTGATTTCGGTCAAGGGGATCTCGCTCCTTATCTCATAATACGCAGCCTGAGCTTTTCGGAGGGAGCGTCGGTGGGGCGGACCCCCTGGTCCGCGGCCGACGCCCCCGTCGGCCAGCCCGCGCTCGACCAACGATACTCCCTGGCTTCCCTCGCCAACCCCGCCCGCACGGGGTTTTCCTCGATGTAGTTTCGGATCTTCTCGAACTCTCGCTCGTGCCGCACCAGGTGGTCATAGCTCTCTTCCTGCCAAAAGGAGTTTCCCGTCATTGACAGCATCGCGTTGGCTCGCTTGCTCGTGATGCCCTTCAACG